>NZ_JBIVVS010000014.1:37367-225033 GCF_044768625.1 Kitasatospora sp. NPDC091207 | reverse complement strand
CGAGAGCTACCTCGCCGGCCTCCACCTCCGCGCCTCGATGATCTGGATCAAAGACCTCACCAAGACCCCTTGATCACGACCAAATACGCTCCCTAGACGCCACCGGCCGGCCGGGCCCGCGCGACGCCACGGTCCCGCAGCCGCCGTCAGAGGCTCAACAGCAGCTCCCGGACCGCCTCGGGCCGGGACAGGAACGGGTGGTGGCCGGCGTCGAGCTCGACGACGCCACCGGCCCAGCGGGCGAACTCGCGCTGCAGCCGCGCCGGGGTACCCCGGTCCTGGGCGCAGACGAGGTACGTCGAGGGCACCTGCTGCCAGGCGGCCGCGCCGACCGGCTGCCCGGTCACCCGCACGCTCTGCCGGGCGAGATGGTCCGCCGCCCGCGCCTGGACCACGCGGTCGCAGTCCTGGAGGAACGTGTCCACGAGCAGTTCGGGGCGGACCCCGAAGGTGCCGGCGTCGGGGTCGACGTCGAGGAACGGGGCGGGGCCGCCGTCCCCGAAGTCCGACAGGCTCTGGCCGATCTCGGGCAGATAGCTGGAGATCAACAGCAGATGGCGCACCGACCCGATTCCCGCGGCGGCCTCCGCGACGACGACACCGCCGTAGCTGTGGGCGACCACGACGGTCGGCTCGTCGCCGGCCCGCAGCACCTCCCGCACCGCGGCGACGTCCTCGGGCAGCCCAGGACCGTCGACGCCACCGGGCAGGCCCGCCTCACCGCAGCTCGGCAGTGCCGGGGCCACGCTCGCCACCCCGCGCGCCCGCAACAGCTCGGCCGTGCGGTGCCACCACCAGGCCCCGTCCCGCACGCACGCCCCGTGCACGAACACGACTCGCATCGCCACCTCCACGTCGGCCCCGTTCTGCCGCCCATGCTCGCCGACCCCGCGGCGGCCCGCTCGTCCTCACCGACCGCCGGGCCCCCGCCCGCCCCGCCCGCGCCCCGCCGGTCAGGCAGAGGTGGTGTGGAAGTGGCGGGCGAGGTAGTTGAACCAGGTCTGGTGGAAGGTGGTGGCCAGTCGGGAGTCGGGGGCGAAGAGGTCGAAGGCGTGATAGGCGCCGGGGTAGAGGTGGAGCTCGACCGGGACGCCGTGGGCGCGCAGCCGGGTGGCGTAGTCGAGATCCTCGTCGCGGAAGCAGTCGAGGTCGCCGACGGCGATGAACGTGGGCGGCAGGGCGCCGAGGTCGGCGGCGCGGGAGGGGGCCGCGTACGGGCAGACGTCGTCGGTGCCGGCGCGGTCGCCCAGGATCGCCTGCCAGGCCAGCAGGTTGGTCGAGCGGTCCCAGATGCCGATGTCGGTGATCTCGTGGCTCGACGCGGTCCGGTTGCGGTCGTCGAGCATGGGATACGTCAACGACTGGAAGAGGGGCGCCGCGCCGCCGCGGTCGCGGACCAGGAGGGCGGTGGCCGCCGCGATGCCTCCGCCGCCGCTCTGGCCCGCGATGCCGATCCGGGCGCCGTCCAGCCCCAGGGCGTCCGCCTCGCGGCCGAGCCACCGGTACGCGGTGAAGCCGTCCTCGGCGGCGCCG
Organism: Kitasatospora sp. NPDC091207; assembly: GCF_044768625.1. NCBI lineage: Bacteria > Bacillati > Actinomycetota > Actinomycetes > Kitasatosporales > Streptomycetaceae > Kitasatospora > Kitasatospora sp. NPDC091207. Next base: position 223,500 of record NZ_JBIVVS010000014.1, on the reverse strand, counting down.
GGGGCGGGTGTCTCCGGGGCGAGCCGGTAGTCGACCACGGCGACGGCGCAGCCGAGGCTCGCGCCCAGCCGCTTGAGCCACGGGTCGTCCTGGGCGGCGAAGCCGAGCACCTGCCCGCCGCCGTGGAACCAGAGCAGCACCGGCAGCGGTCCCGGCGCGGCCGTGGGCCGCAGCAGGCGGACCGGCACGTCGGGGCCGTCCGCCCGGCTCGCGAGATGCTCCTCGACGGTGACCGACCGGTCGCCGGGGAGGCTGTCGGCGGCCGACTCGGCCTGGGCGCGGAACGCCGCGCGCGTCGTGGCGAGGTCCGTCAGGTCGAACGCGCCGTTGGGCGTCATGGGGACTCCGTCGAGGGCCAGGCTCAGCTCCTGGTCCATCAGCTGACGGGAAACGGGCATGGTGGTGCCTACTTTCAGGGGATCAGGGGGAACGGGGATCAGGGGAGACAGGGACCAGGGAAGACGGCTCAGGGGCGGAACGCGTCGATGACGACCACACCGGTGGGCCCGTACGTCTCCAGGGACTCCAGGACCCCGCTCGCCTCGTGGAGGCCGACGGTGCGCGAGACGATGCGGCCGGGGCTGAGGCGGCCGGCGGCGATCATGTTCAGCATCGTGCCGAAGCGCTGGCCCTGCATACCGAAGGCGCCCAGGAACTCCAGCTCCTTGACCATCATGACGTCGATCGGCAGCGCGACGTCCCCCTTCTCCGCGGCGGTGGTGTGGCCGAGTTGGAGGTGGCGGCCGCGGGTGCGCAGGGACAGCACGGAGTTGCGGCAGGCGGCGGCGATGCCCACGGCGTCGACCGACACGTGGGCGCCGCCGCCGGTGAGGGTCCGTACGGCCTCGGCGGGGTCGTCCGCCGCCGCGTTGACGGTGTGGACCGCGCCGAGCGCGCGGGCGGCGGCCAGCTTCTCCTCGGTGATGTCGATCGCGATGACGTTGGCGCCGGTGGCCGCGGCGATCTCCACCGTCGACAGCCCCATGCCGCCCCCGGCCCCGTACACCGCGACCCATTCGCCGCCGCGCACCCGCGCCTGGTCGACCACCCCGTGGAAGGCCGTCATGTAGCGGCAGGCCAGCGCGGCGACGTCCACGAAGCCGACGCCCTCCGGCACTTCGACCAGGTTGACGTCGGCGAAGCGGACCATGACGTACTCGGCGAAGGCGCCCCCGTAGGACACCCCGGGCACGAGTGAGTCCACGTGCTCGCAGACGTGCTGGTTGCCGCTGCGGCACATCTCGCACGAGCCCTCGCCGGGATTCATCGGGAAGATGACGCGGTCGCCCTCCCTCCACCCCCGCACCTCGCGGCCGACCTCCACGACGGTGCCCGCGAACTCGTGGCCGAGGACGAACGGGGCCTCGACCCGCGGGCCGCCCGTCCAGAACTCCCCGGCCCACAGGGCCCAGTCGGTCCGGCAGATGCCGTTCGCACCGACGCGGAGGATCGCGCCGTCGGGCGGGCAGACCGGATCGGGCACGTCGCGGAGGACGAGCGGCTTGTGGAGTTCCTCGATGACTGCGGCGCGCATGGCGCGGCCTCCTCGTGCTGCGGAGAGATGGGGCGGGATGCGAAGGGAAACGGAGGGATGCGGAGCGCCTTCGACTCCGTGTCCACCGGTTCAAGCGGTGGACCTTGAAGCTAGACGCTTGTCCGGAACCGTGTCAACCGCTTAAAGTGGTGGACATGGATGACAAGGACGGCCGCGAAGGGCGCCAGCGCGCCAAGGCCGACTTCCGCTTCGACGACGCGCGGCTGTGCTTCGCCTTCGCCGGTACCCTGGCCGACCGCGGCACCGACACGCCCTTCGAACGGCTGGTCCGGCCCGAGGACTTGAGCCGCTGGGCGGTACAGAGCGCCTGCGCGACGACTCCACCGTCCTGCACCGAGGCCGACCTGGGCCGGGCCAGGCACCTGCGCGAGGCGATCCAGCGAACCGGCCGCGCCCTGGCGGACACCGTCCCGCCCTCCCCCGAGGACATCGCCCTCGTCAACCGGGCCGCCGCCGAACCGGCCTCGGTACCCGTACTCGCCCCCGACGCGAGCACCGTGCGCTGGCACGGCGACGCGGTCACCTCGGTGCTCTCGATGGTCGCCCGGGATCTGATCGACCTCTGCGCGTCGGACCACCGCACCCGGGTCCGGATCTGCGGGAACCCCGACTGTGGTGTCCCCTTCGTCGACGCCTCCCGCGCGGGGGCCCGCCGCTGGTGCTCGATGAAGACCTGCGGCGCCCTCGTCAAGAAGCGCGCCTACCGGGCGAAGCTGCACGCCCCCGCCGACGACGCCTGAGCCGGGAGCCGGCCCCCCGGGGCCCGAGCGCGCCGACGGGTTCGGCGACCACCCCGACGACCGCCCCGACGACCGCGCGCGCACCGGACGGGCCCGTCAGCCGCCCGGGCCCGCCAGGTGCGTGGTGCCCCCGGCCCGCCGGGCCTGGGTCGGCAGCACCCCCCACCGCCTCCGGAACGCGTGGCTGAAGTGCCGGGCGTCGGGATAACCGCACGACCGGGCTATCGCCGCGACCGAGGCCGGACCCGACGCCGGGTCGGCCAGCCGCTGGGCGGCGACGTCGAGCCGGTAACGGGTGAGGTACGCCATGATCGTGAGACCGTTGGCGCGGCGGAACAGCCGCGCTGCGTGACGGTCGCTCAGGTGGACCTCGGCGGCCAGGTCGCGCACCCGGACGGGGCGGTCGAAGTTGTCCTCCAGGTAGCGGACCATCGCGGCGACGGCGGCCGGGGCGCGCGCGCCACCCGGGGCGGCCGGGGGCAGTTCGGCGGGCGGCGCGGGGTCGGCGGCGGCGCGGGCGCAGCCGAGCACCAACGCCGAGCCGAGGGCTGCCAGCAGCTCCGCGGTGCCCGGCCCCGGGGCCGCCGCCTCCTCGGCGAGGGTGAGCAGCAGCCGGGGTACCGGGGTCCCGGCCGCGGGCGTCACCCGTCGTGTGCCGGTCGCGAAGGCGTCGAGCAGGGCGAGGGTGCCGGCGGAGGTGCCGACGGGGGCCCGGTCCGGCCGCGGGCCGTGCGCCGGGGGCGGGTGAGGGCCGTGCGCCGGAGGCGGCGTCCCGCGTTCGGGCAGCATCGTCCACGACCAGAAGACGATGCCGAGCGGGTCGTCCTGGTCCGCCACGATCTCGTGGACGTCACCGGGGCGGGCGACGAACAGGTCACCGGAGCGGACCGGGTACTCCTCCTCCCCCAGGCGGAAGACCCCGCGGCCCGCGTAGGCGTAGCAGAGCTCGAAGAAGGAGTGGCTGTGCCAGTAGTTGCGCCACGGCGAGGGTGGATAGAAGCCCCAGCCGAGGAACTCCACGCGTCGCCCGGCCAGGTGGACCCGCAGCGGGGCCACGTGGAGTCGGCGGAGGGCGGCACCCGTCCGCGCCAGAGCGGTCATCCCCGACCGACCTCCCCGCGTGCCGTCGGGTCGACTCCGCGCAGCATCATCCCCTGCCCGAGCGACTCGCCGTGCCGGTCGTCCAGCGGGCGGTCCTCCGGGTCCCGGAACTGCACCAACCAGGTCGTGCGGGCCTCGTCGGAGGCGTTCGGGCCGGAGCCGTGGACGGTGAGGTAGGTGAAGAACAGCACGTCGCCGGCCTCGGCCGGGCAGGGCTCGGCGTCCTCCAGCCGCCACCGGTCCGGCGCCAGGTGCCAGCTGCCGTCCTCGATGTGCGCCAGCGGCCCGGCCCGGTGGCTGCCCGGCACGACCCGGACGCACCCCTTCTCCCGGGGGGCGTCGTCGAAGTGGAACACGGCGGCGGCCACCGAGTGCCGGGCGTGCGGGAAGTAGGGGTGGTCCTGGTGCATCGGGAACGGCGAGCCGGTCTCCGGCGGCTTGATGAACATCTTCGTGTGGTGGAGCTGCACGTTGGGCCCGCCGAGCAGGGCCGCCGCGACGTCCGTGAACCGGGGGTCCGTCAGCAGGCGGGCGAAGGCGGCCGAGTGGAACTGGGTGTCGTGGCAGTGCCGCAGCGTGGTGCGCTCGACGGACCCGGCGGCCAGTTCCCGGGCACTGGCCCAGGTGGGGTCCGGCCCGGCGCCGAGGCGCGCGGCGAGGGCGTGGCACTCCTCGCGCATCCGGGCCGCCTCCTCCTTGCCGAGGAGGTTCTTGACCAGGAGAAAGCCGTTCTCGCGGTAGGACTTGAGCGCGTGTGCGCTGATGCGTTCGGTCATGGTCCCGACGTTAGACGCGGAGGCCGGCGCGGCCGAGGGACGGTGCGGACAGACCGGTGGCTGATCCGGACATCACCCGCCGGGGCTCCGCACAACCCTTTCGAGCTCGCGCTGGTCCAACTCCCCGAACCGGCCGGGGAGTCCTGGCACCGACTCCTCGCCTTCCCGGCGGCCGCGCCCACCCGCCGAACCCCAGGAGGACAACCGTGACCGATCCCGCCGCCACCCGCGGACACCGCGTCCGCGCCGCTCTGCTCAGCCTCGCCGCCGGCCTCGCCACCGCCCTTCCGGTGGCCGCCCCGGGCACCGCCCACGCCGAGCAGATCCCGCGCTACACCCCCGCCTTCGAACTGCGCAACCAGGCGACCGGCAAGTGCCTGGAGGTCGCCGACTGGCGCACCGACAAGGGCGCCCCCGTCCGCCAGTGGACCTGCACCGGCGGCGCCAACCAGCAGTGGACCGCGAACAGCAACCACCTCCTGTTCAACAAGCACAGCCGGCTGTGCCTGGACGTCCCCGGCGCCAGCACGGTCTGGGGCACCCAGGTGATCCAGTGGGAGTGCGGTCTGTGGACCCGGCCCGCCAACCAGCGCTGGAACGTGCCCGGCGTCAACGCGCCGTCGACCGGCTACCTGACCGCTGACCTCAGGCTCGTCCTCGACGTCCCGGGCTCCGACCCCGCCGACGGCACCCCGGTCGTCACCTGGGGCGCCAACGGCGGCGCCAACCAGACCTGGACCGGCCTCCAGCCCCCGGTCGACCACTTCTGACACCACTGCCGCACGGCGACGCGACGCACGACGACACGACGGCACGGCTACGCGACGGCACGGCTACGCGACGGCACGTCATGATCGAGCGCCCGGGCCCGGGCTCCCGCCCGGAACTCCCTCGCGGAGACGGGACCACCCCGGCATGACGGTGATCACGACGAACGAGGGGACGGGCCCCGAACCCCTGGGCCTCTGCGTGGTCGCCAACGTGTCGCAGGTGACCGCGCACGGCGACGGCGGCCGTGAACTCCGGGCCGGCCTGAGGCACTTCGCCCCGGGCGCCAAGGTCTGGATCGCGCCGCCGTCCTGGGACCGGTGGGATCCGGCCGTGACCGTCGTCGGCCGCCACCGGGGCAACCACCGCCGCAACGTCACGATCGTCGTGCAGCGCCGGTTCCTGGCAGACCTGCTGGTCCGCGGCATCTACAGCCCGACCCTGCTGGCCAAGCTCGGGGGCAGCTGGAAGGCCGACACGGCCGATGAGTTCGCCCGGTTCTGGGGCGGCCCGAGACTGGAGACACGGGTCGAGATCGGCGGACGCCTGCGCCGGGCCCCACCGGTCCTCGACCCCCCGCCCCCCGAGATGGAGTACGAGGGCACGGTGGCGCCGAGCCGAACGCACCGGTGTGACCGCCGGGCCGACCGTGCGGTCGGCCGGCCCGCACACCCGATCGTCCTACGCCTCGGGACAGCCGTTCACGCCCGCTCCCTGGTCTAGGAGTTGACGTCGAGCGGCCGCAGGAATCGGCGCTCGTACCGCTTGATGCAGCCGGTGCTCCGGGCCAGTTCGAAGGCGGCCTGGCACTCCGGGTCGGTCATGCTGTCCTTGCGGTACTGCTCGTACGCGGCGAAGCCGGGAAAGGAGAAGAGGGCGTAGGCGATGTCGCTGTCTCCCTCGCTCGGCAGGAAGTAGCCGTGGTGCGTCCCGCCGAAGCGGTTGACGAGCCCGACCCAGCGGCGGCCGTACTCCTCGAAGTCCTCCAGCTTGTCGGCGTCGATCTCGTACTTCAGATGAATGGTGATCATGCCCCTATGAAAGCGGGCGGGTCGGCCCGAAGGCAACGGCAGGCGGTGTCCTGGACCAGGCCGGTCGTCGGCGGGCGTTCGGTGACCGCACCGAGGACGCTACGGCCCCGCCACCGAGGGTGCCACCGAAAATCCGGGTGCGGGCCGACCGGCCTCCCCCGCAGACTGGGCGCCGTCCCCACCGGACGTAGTCGTCCGCACCGGACGAGGTCATTCCCACCGGATGTATTCATCCCCACCGGACACAGTCGTCCGCACCGAACGAAGGAGCCCCGTGCAGGGAGCCGTCACCGTCTCGCCCTCCGAACTCCCCGACCTGCTGCTCGGCCTGGCCACCGTCAGGCCGGTCTTCCTCTGGGGCGCGCCCGGGATCGGGAAGTCCTCACTGGTCCGGGCGTTCGCCGACTCCCTCGGCCTGGAGTGCGTCAGCCTGGTCGGCTCCCAGCTCGCGCCGGAGGACCTCATCGGCGTCCCGCAGATCACCCCGGAGGGCCGCTCACGGTTCTGCCCGCCCGAGCAGATCGCCCGCGACGAGCCGTACTGCCTCTTCCTGGACGAGCTCAACGCGGCCTCCCCGGACGTCCAGAAGGCGTTCTACTCACTGATCCTGGACCGCCGGATCGGCTCGTACGAGCTGCCGCCCGGTTCCGTCGTGATCGGCGCCGGCAACCGCGCCACGGACGGCGCGCTGGCCCGACCGATGGCGTCCGCGCTGGTCAACCGGCTGGTCCACGTCCATCTGCGGGCCGGGTCCGAGGACTGGCTGCGGTGGGCGGCCGGCGCGGGCATCCACCCGTGGGTCCTGGACCACCTCACCGACCGGCCCGACCACCTGTGGTCCGAGCCGCCGAAGACCGAGGAGCCGTTCTCCACCCCGCGCGCCTGGCACATGCTCTCCGACGCCCTGCACTCCTTCGGGCCGGCACTGGAGGAACCGACCCTCAAGGTGATCGCGCACGGACTGCTCAGCCCGGGGCACGCCGTCGCCTTCTGCGGGTACGCCAAGATCGTCCGCAACTCGTACGGACTGGAGGCGATCGTCAAGGGCGACGCCCGCTGGCCGCACCGGCTGGAGGACCGCGACCTGCTCTACTACCTGGCCGACGCCTTCCGGGGCCGGCTGGTCAAGGAGCTGCCGGCCCGCAAGGAACACGCCTCCGCCGGGCTGCGGCAGACCGCGTACCGGGCGAAGTCCCTGCTGGTGCAGCTGGCCGAGATCTCGGTGGAGGTCGCCCAGACCGTCATCGCCGACGGCCCCGACGGCAACCCGGTGCTGCCCTCGTGGTTCCTGATCGAGGCGGCCCGCGACATGCCCCGGCTGGTCGAGGCCCGCCGGTGAAGGCCTCGGACGGCCGGACCCGGCCCGACCCCGCCGCCGAGGCGTTCGCCGCGGGCCTGGCCATGCTCCGCGTCAACAGCGCCTTCGCCTCGCTGCGGCCCTCGATCTGCCGCAGCGAGGACTGCGCGGTCCTGCCCGCCGGCGGTTGGGCGGTGGTCGACTCCGGTGGCACGGTGCACGTCGACCCGCGCCGGCGCGCCGAGCCCGCCGAATGGGCCTGGGTGCTCGCGCACACCCTGCTCCACCTCGGTTTCGGGCACGTACCGGCCGCCAAGGGCAAGCGGGTCCAGCCCGACGCGTACGAGGCCGCCGCCCGCTGCGCGGTGGTCAACCGCTTCCTCGCCACCTTCCCGATGGGCCGCGCGCCGGTCCCGCTGCCGCCCGCGCACCCCGGCGGCGACGAGGAGGAGCTGGCCGCCCGCTGGCGCCGTGACGGACTGCCACCCGGCGCGGCCGACACGGGCACCGCCGGGCACGGCCGCGACCAACTGCTCGTCCCCTGGCGGGAGTGGGACGACCCCACGGACTGGAGCACCGCCTTCGCCGCCGCCCTCACCCGGACGATGTCCGCCGCGATGGACCTCGCGGGCGGCCGGATCGACGCCTCCACCGGCGAGCGGATCCCGGAGCGGCCCTGGCACCGCGCGCTCAACTGGTTCGTCTCCTCCTACCCGCTGCTCGGCGGCATCGCGGCCGGCCTCACCCTGGTCGCCGACGCCGAACTCGCCCGCGCGCAGGGCATCGCCGTCGCCGCCGTCAACGCCGAGGCCGGCGAGATCTACCTCAACCCGCTGCTGCGCCACACCGACGAGGAGTGGCGCTTCATCCTGGGCCACGAGATGCTGCACGCCGCCCTGCGGCACGGCGAGCGGCGCGGCGCCCGTGACCCCTACCTGTTCAACGTCGCCGCCGACTACGTCGTCAACGGCTGGCTGCTGGAGATGGGCGTCGGCGACATGCCGCAAGGGCTGCTGCACGACCCGCTGCTCCACGGCCTCAGCGTCGAGGAGGTCTACGACCTGATCGTGCGCGACGCGCGCCGGGTCCGCCGGCTCGCCACCCTCGCCGGGAAGAACCGCCCCGACATCCTGGACGAACCGGTCCCGCACGGACGCGGCGGGTACGTCGACCTGGACGACTTCTACCGGCGCGGCCTCCAGCAGGGCTTCGACCTGCACCGGCGCGCCCGCGGGCTGCTGCCCGCCGGGCTGGTCGAGGAGATCCGCGCGCTCGCCCACCCGCCGCTGCCCTGGGACGCCCGGCTGGCCCGCTGGTTCGACGAGTTCGTGCCCGCCCCGCAGCCGGCCCGCACCTGGTCCCGCCCCGCCCGGCGGCAGTCCGCCAGCCCGGACATCCCCCGGGCCGGGCGCCACCACCCCCACGAGGAACTGGCCCGCTGCACCTTCGGCGTCGTCCTGGACACCTCCGCCTCGATGGACCGGACGACACTCGGCAAGGCCCTCGGCGCGATCGCCTCCTACGCGGCCGCCCGGGACGTGCCGGCGGCCCGGCTGGTCTCCTGCGACGCGGCACCGCACGACGCCGGCTACCTGCCGCCCGCCGAGATCGCCGGCCGGGTCCGGCTGCACGGGCGGGGCGGCACCGTCCTCCAGCCCGGGATCGACCTGCTGGAGCGCGCCGAGGACTTCCCGCCCGGGGCGCCGGTGCTGGTCATCACCGACGGGGAGTGCGACGTCCTGCGGGTGCGCCGCGAGCACGCCTACCTGATCCCACGCGGTGCCGGACTGCCGTTCGCCCCGCGCGGGCCGGTCTTCCGGTTCCACTGACCGGGACCCGACGGCACCGGGCCTGACGACACCGGGCCCGACGACACCGGGGCCTGACACCGGGCCCGACGGCCGCAGCACCATCAGGCGGAACGCCCCCGCCCCGCGTCCTTGGCGAGGACGTGACGTGGGTGTTTCCCCGGATTGCGCTTCCGGACGAGCACTTGAGCACCGCCGACCGATGTGTGAGTGTGGGGCCGACGTCCGGTGATCGAATCCGGACCCTGGAAGTCGAACCGCGCCCGCCCGGACCGGGCCCGGCGCGGAGTACGGAGGAAACCGGTGCCGTCGCCCTCGCAGCCCCTTCGGAGGCTGGGATTCCTGACCATCGGACTGTTCGACCCGGCCGACCCCCGCCAGGGACACGAGTCGACGCTGGGGATCATCGAACTCGGCGAGCGGCTGGGGTTCGACAGCGCCTGGGTGCGCCACCGGCACCTGCAGTACGGGATCTCCTCCCCCGTCGCGCTGCTCGCGGCCGCCACCCAGCGCACCAACCGGATCGAGTTGGGCACCGCGGTCATCCCGCTGGGGTGGGAGAACCCGTTGCGGCTGGCCGAGGACCTGGCGACCGTCGACCTCCTGTCCGGCGGCCGGCTCAATCCCGGAGTCAGCGTCGGACGCCCCGGACACTACGACCGGGTCGCCCCCGCGCTCTACCCCGACACCGCCGAGGCCGAGGACTTCGGCTACGAGCGGGTGCGGCGGCTGCTGGACTTCGTCCGCGGCGAGCGGGCCACCGACTTCAGCGGGACCGAGGGCATCGAGGTCTACTCCGACCGGGTCCAGCCGGTCGCGCCCGGCCTGGCGGACCGCATGTGGTACGGCGGCGGGAGCCTGCGCTCGGCCCGGTGGGCGGGCGAGCAGGGACTGAGCCTGCTGACCAGCAGCGTGGTGCGGGCCGAGGAGTCGGAGGACTTCGCCGAGATCCAGCGCTCGCAGATCGCGGCCTTCCGCGCCCACCACCCCGCGGGCGCGGGCGCCCGGGCCTCCCAGGGGCTGGTCGTGATCCCCACCGACAGCGCCTCGCCGCAGCAGCGCGCCAAGTACCGGGAGTACGTGCGGAGTCGGCTCCCGCGCACCACCGCCCCGCAGGGACCGGCGCGGATGATGTTCGCACCGGACCTGATCGGCACGTCCGCCGGGATCGCCGAACAGCTCTACGCCCACGCCGCGTTCCGGGAGGTCGACGAGGTCGTCTTCGCGCTGCCGTTCTCCTTCGACCACGAGGACTACGTCCAGATCCTCACCGACCTCGCCACCGGTCTCGGCCCCGCGCTCGGCTGGCGGCCCACCCACTGAGACGCCCCCGGCGCGTCAGGGGCCCGCCGCCCTCGCGGGGCTCCTGACGTGCTGTCGGGCCCCCGCCCGCGCACCACTTCCCAGCAGGCCGTCCCAACCTGCGCACCACGCAACGCCGTTCCCCCTCGGCAGCGCCACCGACCCGCGGACCGCGCGCGTCCGGGCCGGCGCGCCGACGCCCACCGGCACCGGACCATCGTCCCACCATGCGGGACGGGTCGGTCCACCGCTGCCGGGACCCTTGACGCGACGCGAATCGAGGATGACACTCCGGAACAGGAATCGTCGAACGTGGGTGGGAGAGCCGTGAGGCATGCGGAGCCGGTCGTCGATGGCGTGGCTCACGCCGTCCGGCTGCGCCCGGTGCTGACGTGCCGCCGCCACATCGACCTGCAACGGGTCTGCAGCAGCCTGGCAGGAGCGCCCGCTCCCCACGGCCCGGCGGCCGTTCGCGTCTGATTCCCCCTCGGGCAGTCCCGTGCCCCGAGCTCCTCCCTCCTCCCCCACCCGATGTGTCGTACGCGCGTGCGCGTACCCCCGACTCCTGGGAGACCCATGTCCGCCTCGTCCCCGTCCGCCGTACCCTCCCTGCGCGGACGGATCGGCCGCGACGCCCGCAGCGGGTACTACCCCGTGCCGCACCGCTACCGTCTCCACCTCACGCTCGCCTGTCCGCACTGTCTCCAGATCGCCGTCACCCACAGCCTGCTCGGCCTCGACGACACCCTCCCGGTGACCCTGCTGCCGGCGCTGCCGGACGACGGCGAGGGCGGATACCTGGCGCTGCGACCGCTGTACGAGGCCAGCGCCCACCAGTACCCCGGTCCGGCCGCGGCGCCGGTGCTCAGCGACAGCTGGAGCGGACGGATCGTCAGCACCGACACCACCGAGATCCTCACCGACCTGGCCCGCCGCTTCCCCGGCCCCGACCTCCACCCGAACGGCCTCGACGCGGCGGTCGACACGGCGATCGACACGGTCCGGCAGCTGTGCGAGCGGAGCATCAACGCCCCGGCCCAGCGCGCGGGCCTGACCGGCTCCACCCCGGCCGAACGCGAGACGGCGCTGCGGAGCCTGCTGGACGGGCTGGCGGCGGTCGAGCACCGGCTGGACACCCAGGAGTACCTGCTGGGCGAGGAGCTGACCCTCGCGGACGTGGAACTCTGGGTGACCCTGGTGCGGTTGGACACCGTGCACCGCTGGCACCTGGACGCCGCCGCGGTGCACCGCATCGCCGAGCACCCCCGGCTGTGGGCCCACGCGCGCCGGCTGACCGGGCATCCCGCCTTCGGCCGTCACCTCGACCTGGACGGCATCGCCCGGCGCCACCACACCCGTTGCCAGGGCGAGGAGGCCGCCGGAGCGGCCATCCAGATCGTGGACTGGGCGGAGCACGCGCAGGCACGGGCGCACTCGGGCTGAGCCCGGGACCCCCGGGTCGCGGGGGCGGGTGCGGGCTTCGGTGAGCCCCGCTCACCGGGGCGGCTCGTCGCCGTCGTTCCCGTGCGGTGGGGCGGGTCGCAGCGGGTGGGGCGGGTCGCAGCGGGTGGGGCGGGCCGCACCGGTTGGGGCCGCTTCAGCGCCGACGTCGCAGGACGGCCCACGCGATCAGCGCGCCCGCCGTCACGCCCGCCGCGATCAGGTACGGACTCCGGCGGGCCGGCAGCACGGCGTCCTCCCAGTCCTTCTCGATGTCCGCGGGACCGGTCCAGGCCAGGTCCGCCGCCTGCCGGACCTTGTCCAGACCGGCGTCGCCCGCGTGCGCCGCGGCGGCCGTCGCCCGGTGCACCGTGTGCCGTGCCCGGTCCAGCAGGGAGTGCTCGGCGTCGGACCCCGCCTCCCCGCCGCCGAGCCGGTCCTGGGTGGTCCGGGCATCCCCGAACAGCAGCTCCGCATCGTCCGGAACGGGGGTGCCGAGCCCCGGGTGCGCGGCGGTGCCGCCCACCTCGCGGGTGCCGTGCCGGTCGTCGTGTTCGGACGTCATCACTACCTGCCTTCCATCGGTGCGGGAGGAACGGGATCGGGCGCGGCGCGCGGTCACGCGACGCCGCGCCGCTCGCCTTGCCCCGGAACGCCGTGGCAAACCCAGCGCCCCCGGCGCGTTCGAACCCGCCCGGGTGGGGACAGTCCCGCCGCCCCTCACCGCCGGTCCCCGGCGGCCGGACCGCCCGCCGGACGCTGTTGACCGCCCGGGGAGGCGGCGCGCGGTGGGCTCAGCCGCCGGCCGCTGCCCCGGCGGGCCCGGCCGGTGGGGTGAACGTCGGGTCGACGCCGGTCAGGTCGCGACTGGCCGCCCAGAGACGTGCCGCGGTCGTGGTGTCGGTCAGGTGGTCCCAGACGGGTTCGGTCCTGGGCGTACCGCGCAGCCCGAACGCCCGGGGGCTCAGCATCCGGCCGCCGCGCACGCTCGGGTCGAGCACGGCCCGCACGGCGGACCACGCGGCGGCTTCCTTGCCCTGGAGGAGAAGGCCGAGCGGGAGACCGCGCAGCCGCTCGCCGGTGGTTCGCACCCGGACCGGCGGGCGCGACGGGGTGAGGGCGTCGAGCGCGCCGCCGGGGTGGACGAGCACGCTCGACGTCGTGCTGCCGGCGGCGCGCAGCCGGCGGTCGAGTTCGACGGCGAAGAGCATCTGGGCCAGCTTGGACCGCGCGTAGGCACGCTTGGGCCGGTAGTCACGCGTGCTCTGGAGATCGTCGGGGTCCAGGCGTTCGGACTTGGCGGCGAAGCTGCCGGTGGTGACGATCCGGCTCCCCGGGGTCGCCGTGAGCAGGGGGGCCAGGTGGTGGGTCAGCGCGAAGTGGCCCAGGTGGTTGGTCGCGAACATCAGCTCGTGGCCGGCCCCGGTCTCCCGGCGCGGCGGCCGGTCGAGCGCCACGCCCGCGTTGTGGACGACCGCGTCCAGGCGGTCCAGCCCGAGCGCGTCCACGGAGGCTCCCAGGGAGGCCGGATCGGCCAGGTCCAGTGGCACGTGCGTCACCCTGGCGCCGTGAACGCGCGAGCCGATGGAGGCGATCGCGGCTTCGGCCTTCGCCGCGTCACGGCTGCCGAGCACGACCGTGGCCCCGGCGCCGGCGAGCTGCTCGGCGACGAAGTACCCGATGCCCGCGTTGCCGCCGGTGACCAGGACGCTCCTCCCTTCGGCGCGAGGCAGCCGGTGAACGTCCCACCGCGGGGCCGTGGATTCGGAGGGCATGGCGTGCTCCCGTAGGTCGGAGTGATCGGCAGGCGGGGCGGGACCGCGCCTGCACGGCCGACCACGCTCCGTCCCCACGGTGCCGGCGGCCGCTCACATCCCACCGGCAGGTCACCGTCCTCACTGACAGGCGACCGGCGCCACGCGGTCCCGTGCCGAGCGGGCCCGTCGCGGGGCGCCGCTCCGCGCCGGCACCCGGCGACAGCGGCACCACCCCGCCCTGGTTGCCGATCCTCGCGCACCCACCCGGTGGATCCCGAACGCCGGATCGACGACCTCTCCTCGGTCGGCCGCCCCGTCCACCTCCGGCACCGGGTGGTGCTCGGCGACCGCGCGGGGAGTGCCGTCGGAGCGCCGCCCGGGCCGCCCTGCCACCCGTGCCGCCTCCGGCCGGCGCAGGCGGGTTCGAGGAGGGATCGTCCCGGACGACTCCGCAGGCGGCAGTCCGCCGGCGCGCCGAAGGCGCCGGGCCGTCGAAACTTTCCGCTCCCGGACCGATGAGTTCAGGCGGCCGCGGCGGTCATACCTGAGAAAGCAACGAGAGCCGACCGGGGAGACCTGAAATGTCCAGCACTACCACCGCCGCCACCACCACGGAGCCCAGCAAGGCCGTTGTCCGGTTGATCTGGACGCTGCGGGTCCTGCTCGCGCTCTTCTTCGCCCTGGCCAGCGCACTGCCCAAGCTGCTCGCGCTTCCCGCTGCCGGCAGCGTCTTCGACGCCATCGGTGCGGGCGACTGGCTCATGTACCTGACCGGACTGGTGGAGCTGGCCGGAGCGGTCGGCCTGCTGCTCCGCCGACTCGCCGGGCCGGCCGCGACCGCGCTGATCGTGTTCCTGCTGTTCGCGTTCGTCACCCAGCTCACCGCCATGCACGGCGAGAACGCCGGGACCCCGTTCATCTTCATGGTGCCGCTGGCCGTCATCGCCTGGAACCGGCGCGCCGAGACGGCGCGGCTGCTCCGCCTCCCGTCATGACCTCCCACCTGGACGAGGCGCTGCCGCAGCCTGCTGACCTGGTGATACCGGCCGAGAAGTACCTGCCCCCGTGCGAGCGCCAGCGACGGCTCCCGCCCCCAGCCCGCCCGTCCGAGACCGCCGGATCAGCCCGCGCGTCACCCCCGCCGCGCGCCCCGGCACGCCGTCGGCGCAGGCCGCGAGCGAGGGCCGCAGGGCTTCGGGCGTGCTGTCCTGACTGATCGTCAGGTAAATGGCGAGGTCTGCGCGGAGGGCGTGCCCGACCCGGCCCTCCCCCGAGGCCGTCCTGACGGCGCCCTCCGCGCGGATGCCGCGGGCGTGCGGGTGTCCCGTCTCAACGCACTTCGATCAGTCTCAGCGAGGTTTGACCGGCGGTCGGTCCGCGCGTCGAAGGATCCGCCATGCGCCTGCCCCTGCCGCCGTTGCTCGACTTCCGAGCGGGTAGTTTCGTGCCGTGACGGTTGCGGGTGGGACGGGCAGGCGGTGGGCGGTCGGGCTGTGGGCAGCACTGACGGCGTTGTGCGTGTGCGCATCCGGCATCACCCTCACGCTCGCGCTGTCGCTGGTCGCGCCGCAGGGGCCACTGGAACGGGCTCCTCGGCGACGGCACCCATGTCTCGCTGCGCCATGACGGTCACCCCGGCGAGCAGGTGGAGGCGGTGAAGACGCCGTGGGGCTCCTACCTCGTCCCTGGAAGGGCTTCGCGGCCTGGACCGCCGCCCTGGCGGCTCCGGCGGCGCTCCTCCTGGCCGCGGTCGCGTGCACGACCGCCCTGCGGATAACGGTCCGTCGGACGCGGCACCAGGCAACGGTCCATCTTCGCTGAGACCCGTCAACGTTCGATGAGACAGGTCAGCGCGGTGGTACCGGTGAAGCTCTGCAGGAAGCAGGAAGCAGGAAGCACGGCAGCGACACTGCGGGGCCCGCCGCGTCCGGCGGGCCCCGCGGTGTGCACAGCGGACGCCGGGGCGAGGCCCGGCCGCGAGACGCGCACCCCGGCCCGCCTCGCCGGTTGGGTAGACGGCTCCGGCCGGGAGCGCGGGGCCTGGAGGCGTCGGATCAGCTTCCAGGAGCGGTCGTCGTCGCTGCCGCAGTACAGCGTGCGGCGGGCGTCGCTGCCGCCGGTCCGCACACCGTCGACGTCCAGGCGCGGGCCGCTCTTGAGGCTGACCACCCAGGAGCCCCCGCCACCGCGCGGCAACAGCCAGAGCTGCTGGTTGTCGCCCGAGGTCCCGTTGCAGGTGTCCTCGCCGACCTCCGAGCCGGCCGACCTGGTCCGCATCTCCCCGCCCTCGGCCTCCGAGCACGCCACCAGCCTGCACGATGCCGGACTCGTCACCGGCCACCGCGAGCGCGACCGGCTGCGGCACCACCCCACGGCCGCCGCCGCCGTCCTGCTCGACGCTCCCCACACCGTGCCGCCGCCGCGGACGGCACCCGTGGGGCCACGACCGCGGCTCGGAGGCTGAGCGACAGCCGCTGATCCCGGCGTCGTCCCGCGACCGCGCCCGTATCGGGGCCCGGTGCGGCGACCCGCCGGTTCCCGGAGGCGCGGGCAGACCTACGCGACGTACGCCGCCGTCGGCTCCGACCCCGGGCAGCAGACGGTGTCCTCATCGGCGACCACCGTGAGGCAGCCGTCACACAGCCACACCGTCTCGGGCTCCACCGGCTCTGACGCCGACACCTCGTTGTCACGCACCATCAGCTGCCAGGTGTCCCAGTCGTACTCACCCTGCGCGTCGATCACACCGTTGAGCACGTGGTCGAAGGTGGAGCCCTCGAACCCGGGCTCGCCCCGGGCGTGGGCGCCGGGCTTCAGGAAATGGTCGACCAGGTAGGCCATCCACTCGGACGAGTCGTAGAACTTCTCGACCTGGTTCCACTCGATCGCGCCCCCGTCGTCCGTGGGCTGCCACTTGCACCACAGACCGGGTTGGCCCGCCGGGGGTTCGTCGAACTCGCGGACGTCCGGGTCGTGGCCCTGTCCCGCGAAGCCGGTGCCGTCGACGTAGTAGGGACCGTTGGCACGGTCCATCCGCCGGGTGCCGGCGAACTTCCGCAGGTAGGCGATCTCCTGCGGGTTGAGCGGCGGGTCGACGGCGATCCGGCCGGTGAATGTCGTGGTGTAGCCCATGGCCGGCATGGTAGCCACAGCGTCCGACAGCCCGGCCCGGCCCGACCGACCGGGCCGGGGGCGGTGGCACGAAACCGGTGGCGCCGGGGGAGAGCCCGCGGAAAACCGTTTGGCGGACCACGGCGGCCACTGCTACGTTTCCGGTGGCCGTGCGAGAGAACGAGGAGGTGGTACCCGTGAACGCGATATCGACATGGGTGCTCTCCTCCGGGGTCACGGTCGGGCGATAGGTCGTCCGGGAGCGCCGTTCAAGAGCTCTCCCGAAAGGCACGACCGTGCGCTTCACTTCCGAACAACGCCACGACGACGGCGTCCTCGAACGCGAATTCACCCTCGGCGAGATCCCCGGCAGCGAGATCCCCGGCACCCTGTGGACGCCCGGATCCGGACCGGCTCCGCTGATCCTGATGGCCCACAACAACGGCCTGCCCAGGCGGGAATCCCGGCTGGTGGCCCGGGCCCGGTACACGGTGGCGCGCGGCTACGCGGTGGCCACCATCGACGCTCCGGGGTGTGGTGACCGGCCCCGGTCCGACGCCGACGAGCAGGCCCGCGCCGATCTGCGCCGGGCGATGCAGGCCGGCGAGCCGGTCGACGAGATCTTCGAGTCCTTCATCGGCCCGCTGGTCGAGAAGGCCGTCCCGGAGTGGCGGGCCACCCTGGACGCGCTCCTCTCGCTGCCCGGGATCGACGGCCCGGTCGGGTACTCGGGGTGGACGGCCGTCGGCATCCGGCTGGCGGCGGTCGAACCGCGCATCGCGGCCGCCGGTCTCTTCGCCGGGGGCTATGTGCCCCTCGCCCAGCGCGAGGAGGCCCGGCAGGTCACCGTTCCGCTGCTGTTCCTGCTGCAGTGGGACGACGAGGGGAACCCCCGGCAGCGGGCCTTGGACCTGTTCGACGCCTTCGGCTCCCGGGAGAAGACGCTGCACGCCAATCTGGGCGGGCACGTCGGCACCCCGTGGTTCGAGACGGAGGACGGGGGCCGGTTCTACGACCGCCACCTGAAGAAGTAGCGCCGCGGGGGGGGGGGGGGGGGGGGGGGGCGCCGCCCCCCCCCCCCCCCCCCGCCCCCCCCCCCCCCCCCCCCCCCCCCCCCCCCCCCCCCCCCCCCCCCCCCCGCCGCCGTCGTCACGCCGCCGCCGACCGCCGTCGTCGGCATGCCGGTTCCGTCAGCCGGTGGCCGTCCGGAAGAGCCAGTGGAGCCGGGCGGTGCCGGTTCCGGGGCGGGTGACGGTGACCACGTCGACCGTGCTGCTCCGAGTGAGGTCGAGGTACTCGAAGGGGCTGGTGAAGTTGGTCAGCAGCGTCCCGTTCGGGCCGTCCCAGAACTCGATCTGGCACTGCGAGTTGTTCAGCCAGGAGGACACCTGGTCGTTGGCCAGGTCGCCGTTGAGGAAATGCACCTTCGTGAGCCGCACGATCTCTGTGCTGCCACCGGTCGCGGGACGACGATCGCCTTCGAGCCCGTGCCACCGCCGTTCTGGTAGAGGCACAGCGCCCACGCCGGGCAGCCGTCGTACGGCGGACTGGCCGCGGACGCCGGCGCCGCCGTGAGGAGCAGCACCGCCCCGGCGACCGCGGTGACGGCCGGCCTGAGGAGTTTCAGGGCCGCGGTGGAACTCGCTTTCCAGGACCGCCCGCGACTTCGACCCGGACCGGGTGACAGTGCTCCTTGTGCGGCGGGCCCGGGGTCCGGGCCCGCCGCACAAGGAGCGTGCGTCAGGGGGCCGAGCGGAGGCATCAGTCATATGACTGCAAAGTCCGGTCGATCACGATCGATCCGTCGGCAGTGCCGGCACTACGTCACCCACCGGACCCGGTCTCCGCACTCACCGAACTCACCGACGGGGTCGAGCCGAGAGCGGAGCCCGAAGCGCCCCACCCGTTCAGCGCCCCACCAGGGCGGTCAGGCCTGATCCGGCCCGGAAATTCGGTGGCGCGCGGCGAGTCGAGCGTCGACCCTGGTCATCGTGTCAGCACCCGAACATCAGATCCGCGCCCGCTACACGGCCTCCACCGTGACGGTCTACCAGGCGTACGCGCCGGAGATCGGCCTCCCCGCCGCACAGGACGGCCGCTTTCCCGCAGCCTGGCAGCGGGACCGGATGACGTGGATCAAACCGTCGTTCCTCTGGATGATGTACCGCTGCGGGTGGGCGGGCAAGGAAGGCCAGGAAACCGTCCTGGCGATCGACATCACCCGCGAGGGCTTCGAATGGGCCCTGGAGAACGCCTGCCTGGCCCACTACGAACGCGGGCTGCACCCTGACCGCGCCACCTGGAAACGCCGGCTGAGGCAAACGCCGGCCCGCGTGCAGTGGGACCCCGAACGCGACCTCCACCTGCGGCCGCTCGCCCATCGCTCCCTGCAACTCGGCCTCGCCGGCGACGCCGCCGAGCGCTACGCGGACAAGTGGATCGTCTCGATCAACGACGTCACCGCACTCGCGCGCACGATCCATGCCCACGTCAGAGGCGGGGAGTTGGAGGCCGCCCAGCACCTCCTCCCCACCGAACGCCTCTACCCGGCGAGCGACACGCTCACCGAGCACCTGCGCAGACCGGGACATGACGGCCCATCAGCGGGAGATCGTGGCGGGCGAACTCCGGCGCCCTCGGGCCGAGCCGGAAGCTGACGACCGTCGCGGGCAGTCCGTAGGAACCGCGACGTGAAGGCGGTGAACGGGTGGACCCGGCCGGCCCCCGCGCGCCCGCGCCCGTGCGTGGGGCCCGGGCGCCGGCGAGGTGCTTCACGGCCGCCGGTTACACAGGAGACCGGTCGGCATCGTGGAAGCGCACGCGCCGCGGGCGAGCTCCGGCCCGCTTGCGAGGAATGCGCACGACCTCGGCCACCTCGGCGAGGAGGTCCTGGCCGGAGTCTTCGCGGCGTCGAACAGCCGACCGATCAGGCGGAGCAGGAGCGCTGGTGAGAGCCCGCCCGGGCGTTGTCCGGGTGGGAGGGGTTCCAGAGCCGGTCGGCCTCGCCGCGGACGAGATGGTCCTCGTAGATCCGCACCTTCTGCCGCATCACCGCCAAGGTCTCGTTCAGCTCCTCGACCTGCGCCGCCACGTGATCCGCGTGCTCGCGCAGCAGCTCCAGCCGCTCGTGCTCGTTGCCCGGACCCTGACGGACCAGCTCGATGTACTGCCGGATCGTCGCCAGTGCCATGCCCGAGGAGCGCAGCCTCGTGCAGATCGCCAGCCACTCCAGATCTTCCTCGTGGTAGATCCGACGGCCGTTGGACAAGCGGCGTACCGGGTTGGCGAACAGGCCCTCGCGCTCGTAGAACCGTAGTGCGTGAACGCTCAGCCCGCTGCGCTCCGCCACCTCACCGATGCCCAGGTCCATGGGCGACCTCCGTCTCCATGGACGACTCCGTCACACAGCTCTTGATCTAGACCCGACTCTAGCTTCTAGCGTTGAGCCGTCGGCCACCAGGCCGGGGAAACAGGGGAGAACATGAGCGTTTGGTTTGTCACCGGTGCATCACGTGGGCTCGGCGCGGAGATCACCCGTGAGGCGTTGGACCGAGGACACTCGGTGATCGCGACGGCGAGGGACGCGGCGGCGGTGCTCCAGGCGTACCCGGTCAAGCCGGACGGGCTGTTGGCGGTGAACGCGGACGTGACCGAACCGGAGCAGCTGGCGGCCGCGGTGGAGGCCGGTCTGGCGGAGTTCGGGCGGATCGACGTGGTGGTGAACAACGCCGGTTACGGCCTCGTGGGCGCGATCGAGGAGGTGCCCGACCAGGCCGCCCGAGCCCTGTTCGACGTCAATGTGTTCGGTGTGCTCAACACGTTGCGGGCGACCCTCCCGACGCTTCGTGCGCAGCGGTCCGGGCACGTTCTGAACATCGGCTCCGTTGGCGGCTTCGCCACCGCTCCGGGCGTGGGTCTGTACGGCGCGTCGAAGTTCGCCGTCGAAGGCGTCTCCGAGGCGCTGCACGCCGAGTTGGCACCGCTCGGCGTCCGCGTCACGATCGTGGAGCCGGGGGGCTTTCGCACCGACTTCCTCAGCAGCTCCAGCATGCGGGTCGAACCCGCCTCCATCGAGGACTACGCCGCGGGGGCGGGGCCGGTGCGCGAGGCACTGGCCCAGAACGACGGCCGTCAGCCGGGAGATCCGAGGAAGGGGGCGAAGGCCATCATCGACGTCACCGAGGTGGCCGAGCCGCCGCTGCGCCTGCAGTTGGGCGCGGACGCGGTCGAGCGCGTCGAGGCGAAGCTCGACCTGGTGCGGCGTGAACTCGACCAGTGGCGGTCCGTGGCGCTCTCGACCGGCATCTGAGGCGAGTAGCCGGCCGCCGGGCGCGGCCGGGAGTCCAGCCGGCGGCGGAGTCCAGGGGTGGTGGCGCCCTCACCCGGAAACGCGGCGAGTTCGGCGGTGGGACGCGCCCTGTGTACGACGCGGTCGGTCAGGCGGTGCGGGTCTACCCGAGGCCCTCGCCCCCGTCGCCGTCCGCCGCGCCCAGCTCGCCCAGCTCGCCCGGTGGCCTGCCCGACGCGCCCAGTCGCCACGCCGCGATGTCGCGGTAGTGGATCGGCCCGGGGCCACGGCCGATGTTGCTGCCGACCAGGTGGAGGTGGTCGGTCCGCCACGGCCGGCCCACGAACCCGCTGAGCCCGGCCGCGACCTGCGGCACGCTGGTGGGATCGTCGCGGCGGGAGCGTGCCAGGGTCAGATGGGGGTGCAGCGGGCGGTCCCTGAACTCGATCCCGCAGGACCTGACCAGGTCCCGGACGTCGGCGGCCAGCAGGTGCAGCCCCTCCAGGTCCCCGTCGATCCCGGCCCACAGCAGTCGGTGGTCGAAGTGGCCGCCGCCCCGCAGGCCGAGGCGCAGCGCGGGGTGCGACGCCGCCTGGCCGGCGAGCGCCGACCGCAGCGGCGGCACCGCCGTGGACGGCAGCTCACCGAGGAAGGCCAGGGTGATGTGCCAGTCCTCGATCCGGTTCCACCGCAGCCGCAGGTACGTGGCGTAGGCGGGCTCCAGGGCCCGGGCCAGTTCGTCCTTGGCGTCGTCGGGCGGGGCCAGTGCCACGAAGACGCGCAGGGTCGAGGGTTCGGGGTGATCGTCCACGAGGGGGCAGGTTAGCCGAGGTCAGGTCGCCGATGCCCGCCCGCCCCTGCACAGCCCCGGCCGGGTCAGGGGCCGGTGCACGACTCCGGGCAGATCCGGCACCCACGGACAGGGGCGGGCAGTCGGCCGGTCCGACGTCCCACCCCGCGGCGCCCCGTCCCGGCGATGCTCCTACGGGTGTCAGTCGACGAAGTAGCTGAACCCGACCGTCGCCGCGGTCATCCCGGGTGCGATCTCCCTCGTCACCGGTCCCTGACAGTTCGCCGCCGTGTGCACCAGGACCTTCGAGTCCGTGAGGTTCTCCACGAGGACCGGCGACAGGCTCGGGTAGCACCCCCGCGCCGGGTTCTGATGCGCCACGCCGTTCACCACCAGGACTCCCGTCGCCGCCTGCGCGGGCACCACGAGCGCGAGCACTCCGGTGGCGGCCAGCATTCCGACGACTGCGATTCGACGACGCATGACGTGTTCTCCTTGTCCGAGGGCGCACAACGGAGGACGGCACCCTTCCGGGGCATGGATTCCCCCCGCCGTCCCGTCCGTCCCGAAACCCCCGCCGCAATCGCCCGAACCGCCGACCCCGTGTCGCCCATGCCCGTGGTCGGGGCGTCATCGGACGCGGCGACGATCGAGATGCGGGCCGTCGTCGGACCGGCGGAGCCGGACGATCCGGGCCGCCCGACCCGACGGCGCCCCGTCCACGTGGTCCTGGACGGGCTCGCCGGCCACGACGGCACGGACGATCCGCCCGACCGCACCGGAATCCCGGCCCCGGGTGGCGGCGGGCCGGGTGGCGGCGTCAGGCCGGGTGGATCAGGCGGCTCTCGTAGGCGAAGATCACGGCTTGTATCCGGTCGCGGAGTTCGAGCTTCTGCAGGATCCGCCCCAGGTGGGATTTCACGGTCGCCTCCGCGAGGTGCAGGGTGGCCGCGATCTCGGTGTTGGACAGGCCGCGCCCCACCTGGATCAGCACCTCCAGCTCGCGGGGGGTGAGCCGTCGCAGCCGCTCGTCGCCGCCGGCGTCGCCGCCGTCCGGGATGTGCGGGCGGAAGCTCTCCAGCAGGAGGCGGGTGATCCGCGGGGAGACCACCGCGTCGCCCGCGGCCACGTTGCGTATCGCGGTGAGCAGCTCCTCCGGCCTGGTGTTCTTCAGCAGGAAGCCCGAGGCCCCGGCATTGAGTCCGGCGAAGGCGTATTCGTCGAGGTCGAAGGTGGTGAGGATCAGCACTCTGCTCTGCGGGGACGTCCGGACGATCCGTCGGGTCGCTTCGATCCCGTCCGTCCCGGGCATCCGGACGTCCATGAGGACGACGTCGGGGCGCAGTTCCCGGGCGAGGCGGACGGCCTCGGCGCCGTCCGCGGCTTCGCCGACCGGTGCCATGTCGGGTTGGGCCTCCAGGACGGTGCTGAAGGCCATCCGGAGCAGCGCCTCGTCGTCGGCGATCAGGATGCGGATCGTCATGCGGACGCCTCCCCCGCGCTGCCGAGGTCGAGGCGGGTGTGGACTCCCCAGCCGCCGCCCGGCAGCGGCCCGGCCCGCAACTCCGCTCCGTAGGCGGCCGCGCGCTCGCGCATGCCGGGGATGCCGTGGCCGGACGGCGTGGTGCCGGAGGGTGGCGGGCACGGACCGCTGTCGGTGACGTCCACGGTGACGGTCCCGGCCGAACACCGCACCCGGACCGTCGCGTGCGTGCCGGGGGGTGTGTGTTTGAGGGCGTTGGTCAAGGCTTCCTGTACCAGGCGGTAGACGGTCAGTTGGGCGGTGGCGGGAATGCGGCTGTCGCCGCCGTGGAGTTCGAGGCGGGTCGGCAGCCCGGCCGCGCACATCTGGTCGGCGAGGGTCCGCAGCTGGGCGATGCCGGGCAGCGGGTGGCGCTCCGCGTCCGGTTCGTCGGTCCGCAGGACGCCCAGGGAGCGCCGCATGTCGGTCAGGGCCTGCCGGCCCGTCTCGGAGATCTGGAGCATCGCGGCGGTCGCCTTGCCGGGCGACCGGTGCTGCGCGTAGACGGCGGCGTCGGTGAGCGCGACCATGACGGACAGGTTGTGGGTGACGATGTCGTGCATCTCGCGGGTGATACGGGTCCTCTCCTCGGCGACGGCCAGCCGCGCCTGCTGTTCCTGTTGGTGCTCCAGGCGGGCGGCCCGTTCCTCCACGGCCGCCAGGTAGGCACGCGTGGTCCGCACGTTCATACCGAGGACGGCGGCGGCGACGGCCATCGCGGTCACCGCGACGAACGGGGTCAGGAACGCGCCTCCCGCCGACCAGCGCAGGCAGGCCAGGAGGACCCCCGCCTCCACCACGGCACCGGCGACCAGCGTGGCGCGCCGCCCCGAGTGCGCGGCCACCGTGTAGAGCGCCACCAGCAGGGCGACGTCCGCCGGCAGTTGGACGTCCGTCAGCCACTGGACGAAGGCCGCCGCCACCACCACGCCGAACACGATGACCGGCGCCCGGCGCCGCCACAGCAGGGGCAGCGCGAGCGCGGCCGTCAGCGCGACGGCCGCCGGCAGCCCCGGTGACGGGCTCGTGGTCACGATGTTGACGAGGAGCAGCGCCGGCAGCAGTGAGTCCCACACCATCGGCGGCAGCCGGGAGCCCCAGCGCCGGGCGGCACTCACCGGCCCCGCCGCCCGCACCGGGGCCGGGTCGACGCACCTCGTCAACCGTCCGGCCGTCCACATCCGCAGCGCCCCGCCCCGGTGGCGCACCGGACGGGCACCGCCGGTTGCCGCGGCTGCCTCGGTCATCACTCGTCCCTGTCGGTTCGGCGTCGTCGTGGCCCCGGTCGGGGCCGCCGGCGCGTGCGGCCGGAGCCGGTCGAGCACGGGGGAACGATGGACCCGTGCTGCCCGGCACCTACCGCAGCCCTGTCACGGTAGGCCGCGGTCCGGCGGAGCACATGAGTCCACGGTCTGAGGGCACCGGGCCGGAATACGACCGCAGGAGGAGTCCCACTACCTCCCGTGGGAGCAATACGGCCGCTGACCTGGCATGTTCGACTGCGACTCCGGTCGCACGAGCGCCGTCCCCCGGGTGCGACTCCGGGCGCACGGGGGCACGGCTCCGCGTGCGACTCCCGTCGCACGCGCCGGCGACCCGGGATCGATGTGGCGGCGCGCGCCCCGCGCCGAGGATGACCGGGTGACCGAAATCATCGCGGGACCACAGATGTCCCTCCTGGAAATCCTCGCCCTGCTGGGCGCTGTCGTGCTGGCGGTGGCGCGCTGGCTGCCCCCCGCCGCTCGACCGCCCGTCACGATCGGGGCGGCATCGGCCTTCGTGCTGTCCGCCGCCCCGCTGACCGTGCTGGGGCTCCGCTGGCAGATGCTGCCGGTACTGGCGGGCGCCGCCCTCGCGCTGCCGTTCGCCGTCTCACCCCTGATCCGACGACGCGCCGGCCGGCCGGCGAGGCGGGCGCGGTGGTGGATGGCGTTGCCGGGATCGGTGCTCTGCGTCGTCCTGACCGCCACCGGCCCGGCGGCCGCCTGGGCCTTCCCCGTCCCCGTGTTCCCGGAGCCGACCGGCGACTTCGCGGTCGGCACCCGGGTGCTGCAGTGGACCGACCCGGACCGGCCCGAGACCGCCACTCCCGAACCCGACGACCGGCGCACGGTCGTGGTCCAGCTCTGGTACCCCGCGCAGAAGAGCCCCGCGGGTACCCGACGGGCCCGGTACCTCGGCCGCACGGAGCAGGAGGCACGCACCGTCTCCGACGCCCTCGCGCGCTATGCCGGCCTCCCCGGTTTCCTGGTCGACGGCGTCCCGCGGGCCCTCACCCGTTCGGTGCCGGACGCCCCGGTGGCCGTCGACGGCGGGCGGTTCCCGGCCGTCGTGTTCTCCCCCGGACTGGGGGGCGTGCGCACGCAGAACACCGCCTGGGCGGAGGAACTGGCCAGCCACGGCTACGTGGTCGCCGCCCTCGACCACCCGTACGACTCCGCCGCCGTCGTCCTCGCCGACGGCCGGACGATCGGCACCGAGGTGGGCTCCACCGGCGACGACGAGGAGGACAACAGGCGAGCCGCCGAAACAGCGGGAATCCGCGCCGCGGACCTCAGCTTCGTCCTCACCCAGCTGGACCGTCTGGACCGGGGCGGGGCCGAGGGCGCGCTGACCGGACGCCTGGACACCGGCCGGGCCGCGGTGACCGGCCACTCGCTGGGTGGCGCCGCCGCCCTGCAAGCCGCCCGCCAGGACCGCCGGTTCGCCGCCGTCATCGACCTGGACGGCTACCCCCGCGACCCCACCCCGCTCCCCTTCCACCAGCCGGCGCTCGCGCTCACCCAGGCCATCGGCCCGGGCACCGACGCGCGCTACATACCCCGCCTCACCGAGGTCCTCAAGCTCAGCACCGCGACGGGCTACCGGCTCACCATCCCCGGCGCCGCCCACCTCACCTTCACGGACGCCCCGCTGTACCTGCCGCCCGTGCCCGCGATGGTCGGCTCCCTGGGCCGCACCGAGAGCCGGCGCGTCGTCGCCGCCACCACGCTCGCCTTCCTGGACAGCACCCTGCGGCACGAACCCGGTGACCTGGCCGGCGCCCTGTCGGCCCACGGCGAGCTCACCGTCTACCGCCCGGGCGACAGCCGCTGACCAGCGCTCCCGCGAAGGCCGGACCGCCCGTCTCCTGAATCCCCGGCACCGTCCTGCGGCGTTGCCCGGCCCGGAGTCACCCGTGGTGACTCCGGGCCGGCCGCTAGGTCCGGGCAGCGTTCCGGAGCCACCAGGAACCGTCCGTCTCAAGCTCATCCAGCGCCCGCAGCCGCTGTTCCATGTGGTCGACGAACTCGGCCGGCAGCCTGACGCCGTGGTCGCGGACGTAGTGGGCGAGCCCTTCCGGCCAGAGGAAGGAGCCATCGGTCAGATCACGGTAGCCGTTCGGGAGTGCGCACAGCCGGCACCTCGACACGCCCATCCAGGACCCGGCGACCTGCCCGTGATCCAGGTAGTCCGCGACCCAGTGCCGTTCCGATTCGTCCCACGCGGCATCGACAAGATCGGCGGGGTCGGGCAGCGCCCGGTTCTCGGGGGTTCCCCAGAAGCCGAGGATCCTGACCCGGTGGTCGGCTCCGTCACGCGGCTCGGACATGCCGGGAGCCTCTCACGCCGGGACCGGTGCGTCCCGCACGCCGTGGGGCGGACTGCCCGTGGGGCAGGGTCCGGCGGAGGCCGGGCCTGGTCCCGGGGACGTACCCACTTATTTGTGTGTACTGGGCAGTCCGGTGCGCGGCGGGCAAGCTTGATCCCAGCAGGGCGGCGGGAGATGACGGCAGGTCAGGAGGCCGGCAGCCCGGCCGGTTCGGCCGTCATCCGGTCGAGGCGTTCATGACCCCAGTCGGAGACGGGGCCCAGCGCCACGGAGAGGCGGAGGCCGAAGTCGGTCAGGGAGTAGACGGTCTTCAGCGGGAGGACGTCGTGCACCTCGCGGTGCACCAGACCGTCGGACTCCATCTCGCGCAGCGCCTGGGTGAGGACCTTCTCGCTCAGGCCCGGCATCTGTCGGCGGAGTTCGGCGGGCCGGTGCGGACCGGCCTCCAACAACCAGAGCAGAGACGTCTTCCACTTGCCGCCGATCACGGAGATCGCGGCCGTCACTCCGCAGACGTTCGGGTCCACGGCCCGCCTTCGCGTCATCCTCGCCCCCTCGTTCTCGATGTCCACCACCATGTCTACAGGAGCTGAAGTATGTCCACCAACCACGCGCGGTCCACCGTCACCGTGCTCGGCCTCGGGCCGATGGGTCGTGCCCTGGCCGGGGCCTTCGTCGGGGCCGGGGTGCGTACCACGGTCTGGAACCGCACCCCCGGACGGGACACCGAACTGGTCGCCAAGGGGGCGGTGAGTGCCACGACCGCCGAAGAGGCGGTGACGGCGGGCGAGTTGGTCGTCGTCTGCGTGGTGAACTACGACGCCTCCGACGCCGTGCTGCGCCGCGACGAGGTCGCCGCCGCGCTCAGGGGTCGCACGGTGGTCAGCCTGACGGCCGACTCGCCGGAGCGCGCCAGGGACACGGCCGCCTGGGCGGCGGAGCACGGCGTCGAGTACCTGGACGGCGCCATCATGACCCCGGCCCCGACCATCGGCACGCCGGGGGCGGTCTTCATCCACAGCGGCCCGACGGAGCTGTACCGGCGGCACCAGCCGGTGCTGGCGGCCCTGGGCGGTACGCACACCCACCTCGGCGAGGAGATCGGCCGGGCCGCCGGGTTCGACATCGCGCTGCTGGACATCTTCTGGACGGCGATGGCCGGATACGTGCACGCGCTGGCGCTGGCCAAGGCGGAGGGGATCAGCGGGCGGGAGCTGGCACCGTTCGCCCAGGGCATCGGCGCGATCCTCCCGCCGCTGTTCACCGAGTTCGCCGAGGACTTCGACAGCGGCAGCTACTCGGGCGCGATCAACCCGCTCACCTCGGGAGTCTCCTCGATGGCCCATGTCGTGCACACCGCCGAGTCGCACGGGATCGACTCGGGCGTGATGCGCGCGGCCGAGGGACTGGTCCGCCGCACCATCGCGCTCGGCCACGGCGGGGACGGTGTGAGCCGCCTCGCCGAGGTGCTCGGCCGCCGCTGACCCCCACCGGGGCGAGGCGGGCCGGTGGTGGCCGGCCGGGCACTCAGCCGCCCGGCCGGCTGCCCGGCGCCGCGGCGACCACGAACCAGTCGGCGGGCAGCGTGACCCGGGTGCCGTCCGGGTGGCACTCGCTCATCGCGAGGTCGGTCCCGCCCCGGTCGAGGATCTCCAGCCCGGCGGCGCGCAGCAGTTCGGGCATCTCGCCCGGGGCGACCTCGGCCGGGCGCAGTTCGTGCTTGCGGACCTGGCGGAGCTTCTCCGGCGGGCCGCCGGGCCGTTCGGCGACCTGCTGGAGCACCGCCTTGGCGGCGGTGGTCGGCTCGACCACGAAGCCGCGGCCGCGCCGGCCGAGCAGCAGGGCGACGGCGGCCGCGACCGGCGCCCGGTCCACCGGGTCGCTCTGGTGGAGCACCGCCCGCAGGTAGACGTTGGCCTCGCCGAGCCGGTCGCCGAGCCGCCGCACCCCCACCAGGTCGGTGAGGCTGAGCTGTTCGTACTCGGCCGCCCCGTCCCGGTCGGCCCGACGGGCGTGTGCCACGGCCGAGGCGGACAGGTCGACGCCCACCGCGCGCGGGAAGACCCCGGCCAGGTAGCGGGTCTGGGTGCCGTTGCCGCAGCCGAGGTCGACGATCGGCAGCGTGCGGTCGACGTGGGCCGCGAACAGGGCGATGTGCGGGGCCGCCGTCAGCGTCGCGTCCGCGTCCCAGAACGGCCCGCCCTGCTCGCCCGTGCTCTCGGCCCAGAAGCCCTCCCACGCGCGCGCGTAGCGCTCCGAAACACTCATCAGCAGGTCCTTTACCGTGTGCCGTGGCAGCGATCACCAGCCTCCCTACCGGAGCCCGCGTCGACGGAAACCAGGCGGCCGGATCCCTTCACACCACGTTCGACCCCGGGCGGGGAAACCACCGGATCGGTGGACCCCGGGCGGGGCGGTGTTGACGAGCGGTCCGGGGAATGCGGTGTGTCCCGCCGCCTGTGCCGGTCGGCGAGCGCTCCCCGGGAGGGATGTGAGCCGGATCACCCTTGAGGTTGACCTCGGGTCAGGGTGGAGGCTCGTCACAACGGCAGCACGGCGACCCGGGCAGCACACCGACCCGAGCAGCAGCGACCCGGGCAGCACACCAAGCCGGGCAGCAGCGACCCCAAGGAGCGAACCACCATGTCACCCCTCACCCAGAACGAGGACCGCCCGGAGCTGCGGACGGCGCTCCAGGAGATCGTCGACTCCGGCGTCACCGGCGTGTCGCTGCGCGTGCACGACGAGCGGGGCGAGTGGGTCGGCAGCGCCGGGGTGCGCGAGCTGGGCGCGGCCGGCGAGCCGCCGGCCGACGGACACGTCCGGATCGGCAGCAACACCAAGACCTTCACCGCGACCCTGGTCCTGCAACTGGTGGCCGACGGACAGGTCGGGCTGGACACCCCGGCGGCCGACTACCTGCCCGGGTTCGGACTGGACCGGCGGATCACGGTACGGATGCTGTTGCAGCACACCAGCGGGGTGTTCAACTTCACCGGCGAGGTCTACGAGGACGGGACGATCGTGCCGGGGATCCCCTCCACGATCGCGGGCAAGGAATGGGTGGACAACCGGTTCAAGAGCTACCCGCCGGAGGAGCTGGTGCGACTCGCCCTGTCCAAGCCGGCGCGGTTCGAGCCGGGGGCGGACTGGAGCTACTCCAACACCAACTACGTGCTGGCCAGGCTGCTGACCGAGAAGGTCACCGGGCGCTCGTGCGCCGAGCAGACGCGGGAGCGGATCCTGGGGCCGCTCGGCCTGTCGGGCACCGTCCTGCCGGGCACCTCGCCGGAGCTCCCCGCACCGTACGCCCACGCCTACTACCGGTACGAGGACGGCGGCCGGCCGACGACGGTCGACGTCACCCGCCAGAACCCCTCGTGGATCTCCGCCGGCGGGGACATGATCTCCACCACCCTGGACCTCCACACCTTCGTCTCCGCGCTGGCGGGCGGCCGGCTGCTGCCCGCCCCGCTGCTGGCGGAGATGTGCGTGCCGCACCCCAAGAGCGGCTTCGGCCTGGGACTGCGCGTGCAGGAAGTGGGCCCCGACGGCGGCACCGTCCTGTTCCACAACGGCGGCCAGGGCGGCCACGCGGCGTTGATGTACAGCACGCCGGGTGGCGGCAGGACCCTGACCGCCGCGCTCAACTACGTGGACGACGCCGCGATGTCCCTGGCGGGGGCGTTCCAGCAGGCGCAGCAGCGGCTCGTCGACGCGGTGTTCTCCGGCGGGCGCGCCGAACCGGCACGACCCGCGAGCTGAGCACCCGGGAGCCGCCCGCCCACCGTCCGCCGCCCACCGGTCGCCCCTTGGTCGCGCTTCGGGCCCGAGGCGAAGGGGGGCGCACGGAGCCCTGCGTGCGGGAGGATGTGCGGATGAACGGAGTCACGATCGGGCAGGCGGCGGCCTTCGTCGACATCACCGTGAAGACGGTGCGGCACTACCACAAGCTCGGCCTGGTCGAGGAGCCGGAACGCGACAGCTCCGGCTACCGGCGGTACGGGTCGGCCGAGTTGTTGCGGCTGGTGCAGGTCCGGACGCTGGCCGGCGCCGGGGTGCCGCTGGCCGGGATCAAGCCCCTCCTCGACGCGGAGGCCCCGGAGTTCGCCGCCGCGCTCACCGAGGTCGAGCGGCAACTCACCGAGCGCATAGCGGAGCTGACCGCACGGCGGGACACCCTGCACCGGCTCGCCGACGGCGACCGGGCCCTGCTGCCCGACCGCGCGGTGGCCTTGCTGGCACGGATGGCCGGCCTCGGCTTCACCGCCGATGAGGTGGCGACGACCAGGGAGGGCTGGGTGCTGGCCAGGGCCCTGGTCCCGGAAGGCTTCGACGAGTACCTCGACCAGGTCGAGCAGGCCGCGCTGGACACCCGGTTCCTCGCCCTGATCAAGCGCGGCATCGAAGCCGCCGACTGGGACCCGGACGACCCGCGCATCGCCGAACTCGCCACCGCCATGGCCGACCACTACCTCGCCCACCCGGCACGGCTGAAGACCGTGACCGGCTTCCAGGCCCGCACCGAGACCGCCGCCCGCTACCGGCTCATCAGCCGCTTCGGCAATCAGTCACCGGCCGGGGCCCGGCTGGCGGATCTCCTGGAGGGCAGGCTGCGCGCCGCGGGCGTGCGCATCCCGCGCCCCTGACGGCGGGACGCGACGGCTCAGGAGGGACACGGCCGTCTCGACTGAGGGGGCGTGAACGCGGGTGAGATGGATCACCACCCACCCCTGTCGGGCGGGGCGTGCGCGATCATGACCGGCATGGACACTCGTTACCTCGGTATCGCCGAGCTGGTCGAAACCCCCTCCGTGGCGGTCGTGGTGGACGTCATGCGTGCTTTCACCGTGGCCGCCTGGGCGTTCGCCCAGGGCGCGGAGAAGATCGTTCTCGCCGAGTCCCTGGACGAGGCCCTGGCGCTGAAGGCCCGTCACCCCGACTGGGCGGCGCTCAAGGACGGCCCGCCCGCGCCCGGGTTCGACGCCGTCAACTCGCCGGCCCTGCTGCGGTCCGTCGACCTTGCCGGCCGGACCGTGGTGCAGAAGACCACGGCGGGGACGGTCGGCGCCCTCGCGGTCAAGAGCGCGTCACTGGTGCTGTGCGCGAGCTTCGTGGTCGCGGAGGCGACGGCCCGGCTCCTGCGCGACCGCGACAGCGTCACGTTCGTGGTGACCGGCGAGGACGGCCGGGCCGAGGAAGATCTGGCGTGCGCCCAGTACATCGCCCACAGGGCCACCGGGACCGGGACGGATGCCGCCGAGTTCCTCCGCCGCGCCGAGCGGTCGCGCGCCGCCGCCGAGCTGGCGAAGGGCGTGCGCGAAGGCGCCCATCCCGATGACGTCGCGCTCTGTCTTGAGCTCGACCGGTTCCCCTTCGCCATGGTGGCGACCCTGGAGGACTCGCTCATGGTCCTCCGCCCGTGTGCCGCGCCCGCGCCGGCCGACGAGGCCTCGGTCTGACCGCCGGGTAGGTCCGGCTCCCGCCGTACGAGGATCCGTATCCGGCCGGGTGGGCGGCACCGGCCGGGTGTCCCGCTGACGGCGGTTCGGGGAGGCGGCGGCCGGACGGCGGCCCGGCCAGGCGCCGGTCCCCGCCCGGCAGGTGGCGCGTCCACGCTCGGCGCGCCCTCGCGGTTCCGCGCTCACGGGCGACGCCGCCGGAGGCGCGGGCGCCGGGCGCGGCGGAGTGGGGATGGGCCGAGTTCACGCGGATTCCCCGGGTCACGCTCACCGGCGGTCGGCGCACCTGGTGCGCCGGCCGTGAACGGTCGCGATCCGGGGTCCACAGACCGGGCGCCCCCGTGCCAAGCCCGCCCGGCCTCCGCCTACCCGCCGGCCGACGCGCGGCGGGCGTCGGCCTCCTCCCGCAGCACGCTGTAGCGGACTCCGTCGCGCCACCGCCCGTCCCGGAAGGTCACGCTGCGCAGCACGCCCTCCCGGGTGAACCCCGCCTTCTCCAGCGCGCGTTGCTCGGCGAGGTTGCCCGTCTCGGTGTCGGCCTCCACCCGCACCACCGGCGAGTACCCGAACAGATAGTCCACCAGGAGGACTTGGGCGCGTGTCCCGATGCCCCGGCCCCGGGAACCGGGAAGGAGCTGGATGCCGATGTTCCAGTAGTACGACCGTTGCACGGTCTCCACCCGCCGCCACCCCACGAACCCGTGGAACTCCTCCCCGACCGCGACCGCCAGCTGCCCGCGGTCGTCGCCCAACAGCCGGTTCTCCGCCCACCGCCGCCGCCAGACCCCCGGGTCGGTCCAGCCGAACCACTGGAACGACCCGACCGCCTCCGGGTCCTGCACCAGCTCTTCCAGGACCCCGAGTTCGCTCTCACTCACCAGCCGGAGTTTCACCTCGTCAGATGCCATACAAGCGAGTGTAGTTCGCGCGATTCGGCGCACCGGAGGGGAGTTCCGCCGCCCCCTCCCCCGGCCGCACGGAGGCACCGGCCCGCCCGACGGCGAAACCCCCGCACCACGTGCGGGGGGGGGCTTCGGGACCCCGGGTACCCGGAGCCCTTCGGGTCACTGCGCGTTGCTGTACAGGTAGCTGACGTGCCGTGAGCCCGCCCGGCCCCTTCGCCGGGCGGGCGGGACCAGTCCGACAGATCAGCCGATCACCGTCGCGCTCGCGCCGCGTGCTGCCGCCGTCAGCTGGACGAAGCGTGTGGAACCGCGTGCGGAGCGGCGCTCGGATCGCGCAGCTCGGCCCAGGCGGCGCGCAGGACTTCGACCTCGCGCTCCACGTGGAGCGGCGATTCAAGATGCTGATCGTTGAGGTGAACGAGCAACACACGCCGCCCGGTTGACCGGTAGGCGTACGCGATCACGGTCGGCGGATCGTCGTCCGGCGCCGAACCCCGCATCGACTGGACCCTGATGTCCTCGATCTCCGACCAGGCCAGCCGACGCAACCTGAAGAATCCGCGCACCCGGATGCCGGCCCGGTCCACGAAGGTCCCGGACCGCGGAACGCAGGCGACCACCACGATGTCCAGCAGCAGCACCGCCGCGGTCGCCAGCTGCTTCACCCAGAGGGGGAAGTCCTCGACCCATGTGATGAACAGCATCAGGGCCGTTTTCAGTCCCAGCACCAGCAGAACCGGCCCGACCCTCCCCCAGGTCGCCCGGTACTCGCGCGGCAGTTCCTGTTCCCCCATGACCCACCTCTTTCACAGGGTCCCACTGTAGGAGCGAGGGTCAACGCGCGGACCTCGGGCCTCGGTGGGCGTCCCGGACGGGCCGCCGGAGCCTGTTTCAGAGGTGGGAAGGGATCACGTGTTGTGCGGCGCGTCTACCTTTGCTGTTGAACGACTGCGGTGCCGCTGTCCAAGTCGATGCCTGTGCGAGGCGGGGCGCCGGCGTGGTCGTCGTCCCGCATGACCAGTTGAGTCCGCCGCTGCTCGATTTGCACGCGCTTGCTGGCATTGAAGAAGGCGTGCAACTCCTCGGTCGGGGTGGCCCCAAGACCGAGAGCGAACGGCGGACCGTCAACGGTCCCCCGGAATCCGAACGCGCAGGAGACCGCCCCACCTTCACGGCGGCGGTCGGCCGAGTGATCCGGCCGACCGCGTCACCCGGCCCCGCGCTGCCCCCGGCCCGGACGGCCCGCGACACCCGCGGCCGCCGGGTGGCGGCTTCACTCAGGGCAGAACGGCCCTCCCTTCCCAGGGCGCCCCGGATGCCTAGGCTGAAGGGGTGAGCACTCATGCCCCGAACGAAGCCCACGTCATCCCCTTGCGCCCGCAGGCCTCGCCGCCCGCGCCCGGTGGCACGACCCGCCCCCCGCAGCTATCGGCGGGGGCCCCACAGCCGACCGCGCCGAGGGAGCCCCTGTGGCGCGACGTCGTCGGCGATGTCCTGCGGCGCGAGCGGCTGGCCCAGGAGCGCACGCTGAAGGACGTCGCGCAGACCGCCCGGATCTCCGTGCCGTACCTGTCGGAGCTGGAGCGCGGACGCAAGGAGGCCTCCTCCGAGGTGCTCGCGGCCGCCGCCCGGGCCCTCGGGTTCGGCCTCGGCGATCTGCTCTCGCTCGCCCAGGACGAGCTGACCCGGTACACCCCGAGGAGGGTCGGCTCCGGCCGTGCGGCGCCCACGGCGCGGTACGACGGGCTCTGCCTCGCCGCCTGACCCGACCGGCGGCCGGTCCAGGTCCGGCCGGTCCAGACATCCAGGTCCAGGTCCGGTTCGGTGGCAGTGCGCACCGCCACCGAACCCGCACCGCCACCGAACCGCACCCGGCCGAACCCCGCCCGCCCTCGCCGCGCGGGGGTCAGGCGAACGCGGACCGCCGGCTCAGCACCTCGTCGGCGATCCCGTAGGCGACGGCCTCCTCGGCGGTGAGCACCTTGTCCCGGTCCATGTCCGCGCGCAGCGCCGCCGTGTCGTGCCCCGTGTGCCGGGACAGGACCTCCTCCACCTGCGAGCGGATGCGGACCATCTCCTTGGCCGCGAGGCTGAGGTCGGAGACCGTCCCCTGCCGGCCGCCGCTGGCCGGCTGGCCGAGCAGCACCCGCGCGTGCTGGAGCACGAACCGTCGCCCCTGGTCCCCGCCGGCCAGCAGCACCGCCGCCGTGGAGGCCGCCTGGCCGACGCAGAACGTGGCGATCGGGGCCTGCACGAACGTCATCGTGTCGTAGATCGCCATGAGCGAAGTGAACGATCCGCCGGGCGAGTTGAGGTAGATCGAGATCTCGCGCTCCGGGCTCTCCGACTCCAGGTGCAGGAGTTGCGCGATGACCACGTTGGCGACCCCGTCGTCGATCTCGGTGCCGAGGAAGATGATCCGCTCGTTCAGCAGCCGGCTGAAGACGTCGTAGGACCGCTCGCCCTGCGCGGTCCGCTCGATGACGTAGGGAACCGTGTACGACCCCATCTCACAACCCCATCCGTCGGCGCGACGAGGCCGGGCGGATGTCGGCGACCGACTCCACCACCCGGTCCACGATCCCGTACTCCCTGGCCTGCTCGGCCGTGAACCAGCGGTCCCGGTCGCCGTCCCGCGCGATCGTCTCCTCGCTCTGCCCGGTGTGCTCGGCGGTGATCCGCTCGATGGCCTCCTTGGTGAACTGGAGGTTGGCCGCCTGGATCACGATGTCCGCGGCGGTGCCGCCGATGCCCGCCGAGGGCTGATGCATCATGATCCGCGCGTTCGGCAGCGCGAACCGCTTGCCGGGCGCCCCCACGGTGAGCAGGAACTGGCCCATGCTGGCGGCGAATCCCATCGCCAGGGTCGAGACGTCGTTCGGGATGAGCCGCATGGTGTCGTAGATGGCGAGCCCCGCGGTGACCGAGCCGCCGGGGCTGTTGATGTACAGGCTGATGTCGGTGCGCGGGTCCTCGGCCGACAGCAGCAGCAGCTGCGCGCACACCCGGTTGGCCGACACGTCGTCGACCTGGGTGCCGAGCAGGACGATCCGCTGGGCGAGCAGCTGCGCCGCGAGGTGGTCGTCGAAGCGGCTGGGCGGCGTGTCGCCCTCCGCCGCGCGGGGCGGGGGCGTGGTGAGTGGATTCATCCGGACTCCTCGTCGGGGCGGGGTTGCCTCGACTCCACTCTTGACCCGGGAAGGCCCCCGAAGGCGGTTTCTCTGCCCGCCGCAGATTCGCCACGGGCAGACGTGACGGCCGGGGCCCGGTGGGGACCGGGTCGAGGTCAGCCGCACGGTGTGCCCGGGGGCCACACGCCGAACCACTGTTCGGCGCCGTACTCCTCGAACCGCTCGACCTCGGTGAACCCCAGCTTCGCCGCCAGCCGCATCGAGCGGTCGTTCGCGATCTGGGTGCAGAGCACCACCGGCTCGCCGGGGAGCGCGTGGGCGACCCAGTCGAGCGCCGCCGCGCACGCCTCGGCGGCGTACCCGTTTCCCCACGCCTCCGGCAGGAACAGGTACCCGAGTTCGGCCTCCCCGCCCTCCGGACGGACGTGACCCGGCCGGTCCGCCGCGCGCCGGTCGAGAAGCGTGATCATGCCGATCATCGCGCCGTCGAGCGCGACCACGAAGAGGCCGGGGCGCCGCCCGGGCACCTCCGGCACGGCGCGGTCGAGCTCCTCGCGCGGCCGGGCCCCACCGGCGTAGGTGCCCACCTCCGGTGAGGCGAACAGCTCGACGAAGGCCGCACGGTCCCGGGCCTCGGAGGCGCGGAGCGCGAGCCTCGCGGTCCGGATCGCGGCGGGTGGCCAGGGGACGGATGCGGGAACAGTCACGGCGGGCAACCTATCGCACGGCCGTACGGGTACCCCGGGGTAGCGGGCGGCACTGCGGCCAGGGCACCGCGGCCAAGGCACCGCGCGGCGATGGGAGCCGGCCGCGCCGGCCCACGGAGCATCCGGGCCTCATCCGGAGACACCCGACGAGGAGAGTTGAACATGTTCAAAGTTGTGCGCCATGATGATCGCGAGCAGGATCGACCGGCCCCGAGCACGGGTGCCGGACGGTCCCGCCGTACCCCGCCGCGCCCCGGTGCGCGCCCTGCCCGGGCGGCGGCAGAAAGGACCGTCCGCCGTGCCGACACCCTGGCAGACCCGCTGCGCCGCCCTGGCGATCGCACTGATGTGGGGGTACGAGGGCCTCTGGTGCAAGATCTTCCCCGGCCGCGCCGACCAGCGGGCCATCGTCGAGGGACTGCCGTTGCTGCCCGAGGGCGCCGCGGCCGTGCTGCTCGTCGCCATCGGCCTGGCCGAACTGGCCCTCGGCGTCTGGGTGCTGAGCGGGCGCCTGCCCCGGCTCGCCGCGCTGGTGCAGACCGCGCTGGTCGCCGGCTTCAACACCGGCGGACTGCTGGTGGGAGCCGACCACATCCCCGAGCCGGGCCGGCTGGTCGTCCAGGACCTGGTCTTCCTCGCCCTCATCTGGACGGTCGCCGCCGCACGCCCGACACCCGCGGCCCGCCCCGCGCACCCCGCGACGGTCGCCGCATGAACGCCCGCGCCGCTGCCCATACCGCTGCCCACGCCTCCGCCCCCGCCGCCACGCCGTGGGCCGAGGGCCGGCTGCTCAGTGTCCAGGCCCGGCAGCCCCGCGTCCTGTTCGGCCGGATGTACGAGGATCCGGCAGTCGAACTGGCCGCCTTCCCGCCGGCCGCCGCCGGGGCCCGGGTGCTGTGCATCGCCTCGGCCGGGGACACCGCGGCCGCGCTGGCCGCCGCCGGCTACGAGGTCACGGCCGTGGACCTCAATCCCGCCCAGCTCGCCTACGCCCACGGCCGGCTCCACGCCGGAGCACCCGCCGTCCCGGGCTCGGCCGAGCGCCTCCTCACCGCCGGCCGCGCCGCCGCCGGCACGCTGCTGCCCGCCTGGCGCCCGTCCGGGCTGGAGCGGTTCCTGCGCCTGGACGACCCGGCCGAACAGGCCCGGCACTGGCGGCAGGTGCTCGACACCCCCGGGCTGCGGCTGTTCCTCACCGCCTCCCTCCGGCCGGCCGGCGCCCTGGCCGGGGGCCTGCGGCCGGCCTTCCGGGGCGTCGTCCCGGACCGCTTCGACGCCGTGCTGCGCACCCGGCTCGCGCGGGGCTTCGCCCGGCACCCCAACGCCGCCAACCCCTGGGCCTGGCGACTGCTGCTCGGCCGTGAGCTGCCCGACACCGACCTGGTCTGCGCCGACCTGCCCGGCGGTGAGCGAACCGACGCCGACCTGCCCGACGGTGACCGGACCGCCCCCGGGGCCACCGCGGCCGAGCAGCCGGCCAGGGGCGCCGCCCTGCAGCTCGCCGGGGACGTCGTCGAGCACCTGGAACGCTCCCCCGCCGGCCACTACGACGCGGTGACGCTCTCCAACGTGCTGGACGGCCCCGGCCCCGCCTTCGCCCGGCGGCTGCGCGCCGCCGTCCGGCACGCCGTGCGGCCCCACGGCGTCGCCGTCCTGCGCAGCATCCGCGAACCGGGCCCCGCCGGCCCCGGCGCCGCCGCCGAGGACCGTTCACTGCTCTGGGGCGTCGTCCGGGTGGTCCGGCCGTGAACCCCGCCCGCCCCGCCTCCCGAAGGGCCTGACCGTGCGCCACCTGCTGCAACGCCACCCGCTCCCGATGCGCACCCACTTCGCGCACTCCCTCGTCCTCACCTACGCACTGCCGCCGGAGCGCCTGGCGCCGCTGGTGCCGCCGGGGCTCACCCTGGACACGTACACCGATCCGGACGGCACCGAGCACGGCTTCGTCGCGGCCGCCCTGGTGGACGCCCGCGGCCTGCGGCCGGCCGGGCTGCCGGCCCGGCTGGGCGCGGACCACGTGCTCACCGGGTACCGGGTGTTCACCCGCTTCCCCACCCCCGGCGGCCGGACCATGCGCGGACTGCGCATCCTGCGCAGCGACACCGGCCACCGGCTGATGGTCGCGGGCGGCAACCTGTTCACCCGCTACCACTACCGGCTCGCCCGGATCGGCAGCCGGGTCGTCGGCTCGACCCTGGAGTTCAAGGTGCGCAGCGCCGACGGCCTGGCCGACCTGCACGTGCGGGCCGAACTGGCGGCGGAACCGGCACCGTTGCCGCCCGGCAGCCCGTTCGCCGGCGCCCGGGCCGCCCGCCGGTTCGCCGGGCCGCTGCCCTACACCTTCGAGTACGAGCCGCAGACCGGGTCGATGATCGTCGTCAAGGCCACCCGGGCCCGCTGGGAGCCGGTACCGGTCGCGGTCGAGGTGCCGCGGCTGACGTTCTTCGACCACGGCCCGCTGGCCGGCAGCCGACCGGTGCTCGCCAACGCCTTCCACGTCGCCGGTCTCGACTACGGGTGGCAGGCGGGCAGCCGCCGCGCCCTCGACGGGAGCCTGCGGTGAGCGGCGCGCGTCCGGCGGGCCGGGAGGAGCACGGGGACCGGCCGCGGCCGTCGGCCGACACCACCGGCAGAACGGGCAGCACCGGCAGCACCGTCCACCGGCACCACCGGCCCTCCGGGGTGCGCGAGGTGATCGGGTTCAACTGGCCGCTGTACGCCGCCGGGGCCCTCACGGCCGGCGGGGGCTGGGTGCTGGCCCGGCGGCTGCCCCCGCGGGCGGCCCGGCTGGTGCGGGCGGGCGCGTTCACGGCGGGCTGGCTGCTCGCCACCAGTACCGCCGCCACCTGGTGCGTCTACGACCGATCCGAACTCCACCGCTACACCTGGCCCGACGACCTGCTGCCGGACGGTCCGGGCCGGCACCTCGTGGTCACGGCGGGCCTCGACGAGGCGAGCCGGCCGGTCGCGGCCCGTCACCCGGCCGCGCCCCAGCGGACCGCCGACCTGTACGACCCGGCGCTGATGACGGAGGGTTCGATCCGCCGGGCCCGCCGCCGGGTGCCGCCGGTGCCCGGGAGCCTGCCCGCCCGGCCGGGGGCGCTGCCCGCCGCGACCGGGTCGCTGGACTCCGTGCTCGCCGTGTTCTCGGCCCACGAGTTGCGCCGGGCCGCGGACCGCGCCGCCCTGTTCGCCGAGGCGGCCCGGGTGCTGCGGCCCGGGGGGACGTTCGTCGTGGTCGAGCATCTGCGCGACGCCGCGAACCTGGCCGTCTACGGCCCCGGCGCCTGGCACTTCCTGCCGCGCGCCACCTGGCTCGGCCACGCCGCCGGAGCGGGCCTGCGCCCGGTGACGGAGCGGCGGATCGCCGGTCTGGTCACCGCCTTCGCGTTCCGGCGGGCCGCGGCATGAGCGGACTCCTCGACCTGGGTGTGCAACTGCGGCTGGTCGGCGCCGTGCTGGTGGGCGTCGGCCTCTGCCACGCGGTGCTGCCGCGGGTGATCGGCTGGCCCGCCGACCTGGCCGGGAGCACCCTGATGACCCGTCGGGTGTCCTGGGCGCACCTCTTCTTCATCGGCCTGACCTGCGTCCTGCTGGGCCTGTTGCCGCTCCTCCTGGGCCGGGAACTCCTGGCGGGCTCGCCGCTCGGCACCGCGCTGCTGGCCGGTCAGACGGTGTTCTGGGGTACCAGGTGGCTCTTCCAGTTCACCGTGTTCCCGCCCCGGCTCTGGCGGGGCGACGCTCTCCGCACCCTGGGCCACATCGCCTTCTCGGGTCTGTGGACGTGGGTGACGGCGGTCTTCGCGTGGGCACTGTGGCGGGTGGTGTAGGCCGTTCGCCGTCGTGCCGTCCCGGACCTGCCCCGGACGGCACGGCGGCGCGGCCCGGCAGGCGGGCGCCGTCGTTCCCGTGGCACGCCACGTCAGGCGGTGCCGGGGCCGCCACCACCGCCCCGGCCCCCGCGGGCCGACCCCGGGCGATCGGGTGGATGCCGTATAGGGTCGGCCAATGGCGAAGTACTTTGACGTTCACCCGCAGACCCCCCAGGCCCGCACCATCGGCACCGTGGCCGACAGCCTCCGCTCCGGCGCCCTCATCGCGTACCCGACCGACTCCTGTTTCGCCCTGGGCTGCCGCATGGGCGACCACGAGGGCCTCGAACGCATCCGGTCGATCCGGCGGCTCGACGACCGCCACCACTTCACCCTGATGTGCGAGAACTTCGCCCAGCTGGGCCAGTTCGTCCACATCGACAACGCCGTCTTCCGCGCCGTCAAGGCGGCCACGCCGGGCAGCTACACCTTCATCCTCCCCGCCACCAAGGAGGTCCCGCGCCGTCTGATGCACCCGAAGAAGAAGACGGTGGGGGTCCGGATCCCCGACCACGTCGTCACCCAGGCCCTGCTCGCCGAACTCGGCGAGCCGCTGGTCTCCAGCACCCTGCTCCTGCCCGGCGAGAGCGAGCCGATGACCCAGGGGTGGGAGATCAAGGAGCGGCTCGACCACGTGCTGGACGCCGTGGTGGACTCCGGCGACTGCGGGACGGAGCCGACCACGGTCGTCGACTTCTCCAGCGGCGAGGCGGAGATCGTCCGGCGCGGGGCCGGCGACCCGGCGCGGTTCGAGTGACGGCACCGGCCGGCCGGCAGCGCTGACGGGCCCCGCCCTCGGCGGTGGCGGCGTGCCGCGGGCGCCCGGCCCCGGGCCCCGGGCCTCGGGAAGCGAGCCGACGGACAGGCGGCGAATACCGCGCCGCTCCGCCGACGAGGGAACCGCCCACGAGGGAACCGCCGGCGGGTGCCTGAAGTCGTGTCTGGTGTGAACACGGATCAACCGCAGAACCAGCCCCTCCAGCCCCGGGTCAGCCGCAGGCGACTGTTGCTCAGCGCCGCCGGAGGCGTGGGCGCGCTCGCGACCGCCGGTGGAGCCGCGTGGTGGGTGCGACGCGACACCGTCCGCGGCCCCCGGATCTGGAGCACGGCGACCCCGGGCGGGCGGGTCGCCCTGCCCGCCGACCCGCGGGAGAGCCTCTACGTCTCGGGGTACGACGGCAACGTGAGCGCCCTCGACCCGCGCACCGGTGCCGTTCGCTGGAGCAGGACGGTCGACACTCCCGACGCCGTCGACAGCTACGGCGGATGGCCGCTGGCCGTCGGGGACGCCGTGGTGTGCGTGACCACCCCGACCCGCGTACAGGTCCTCACCGCGGCGACCGGGCAGGTGCGGTGGGAGCTGCCGATGCCCGACTGGCGTGACTTCGCGTGGCAGCAGGCCCCCGCCGTCGGCGGGGGCGGCGTGCTCGCGACCGACGGAGTCTCGCTCCGCTGCCACGACGCGGCCGACGGCGGACTCCGCTGGACCAGTCGGCCGGGCATCTCGGGGGTGCCGGCCGTCGCCGGCGACAGCGTGTATGTTCCCGGCCGGTCGGCGGGGCTCCTCGCGCTGGACGCACAGAGCGGCGAGCAACGGTGGGAGCAGAACACCGTCCGTACCGTGCAGACCGACAGCGGCCCGGTCGTCCACCAGGGCGTCGTCTACCTCGCCGACCGCGACACGGCGATGCGGAACCCGGCCGTCCTCGCGCTGGACTCGGCGACCGGCCGGGTGCTCTGGCGCCGCTCGCAGCCCCACGGGCTCAGCTGTCCGCCCGCGGTGTCCCAAGGGACGGTCTGCCTGCTCAGCGGAGGCCGGCTCACGGCCCTGGAGGCGGACACCGGTGAGACCCGCTGGACGACCGTCACGGCCGCCGGCCTCGGCCGCGGCCAGAGCTCCATGACCACCGCCGACGGCGCCGCCTACGTCGGGACGAACGACGACAGCCTGTACGCGTTCGACCTCGCGACGGGCCGGCTCCGCTGGCAGGACGAACCGGAGCACCGGCCGCCGGGCACCTCGTACACCCACGTCTCGCTGGCCGCCGCCGGTACCACCGTCTACCGCGGCAGCCGCACCGGTGTCCACGCGCTCGGCGCCCTCGCGGCCGCCTGACACCGGTGCCCCGCCGGCGGCAGGTCACGTCCGGCGGCCCGGATAGGCGCCGGGCCGCCGGACCGCCGCACGCCCACCCACAAGCCCCCCGCCGACGCCCCGGGACCGCCTACCGGCCGTCCGCTCCCGACCGGGCCGGTACCCGGTCCGCCGACCGGGCGGGGGCGGGCACCGCGGCCTTGCGCGCGTGCAGGACGGTGGCGCCGAGCGGCAGCGGCGAGCCGTCCACGAGTTCGAGGCCGGCGTCCGCCAGGAGCCGGGCGAAATGGTCGGCACGGCGTTCACGGCCGCCGGTGTTGCACATCATGTGGAGGTCCCACGCGGTGGCCAGCGAGGTCGAGCCGTCGGCGGGCAGCACCCGCTCGACGATGAGCAGGTCGGCGCGGGCGGGCATCGCGCGGGCCAGGTGGCCCAGGATCTCCCGGCACCGCTCGTCGTCCCAGTCGTGCAGCACCCGGGAGAGCAGGTAGACGTCCGCGTCCGGCGGGACGTCCGCGAAGTCGCCCGTGACGTAGGTGCAGCGGGCGCCGAAGCCGGCCGCGTCCATCGCCCCGCGGGCGGCGGCGACGGCGTGCGGGCGTTCCAGCAGGACGCCGCGCAGGCGCGGGTGCGCGGTCAGGACGCGTCCGAGCAGTTCCCCGTTCCCGCCGGCGACGTCGACGACGGTGCCGGGAACGGTCGCCCGGCCCGCGGCCGTGAGGACCGGGTGCGCGGGAAGCGGCTCGAACATCCGGGCGCTCGCGGCCATCGACCGGTCGAACAGCTCCGCCAGTTCGGGGTCACGGGCGAAGTGGTCGAAGTGGTTCTCGCCGAAGAGGTGGTCGAAGGCCGCCTGTCCGGTCCGCACGGTGTGCCCGAGTTCCCCGAAGGAGCGGTAGAACGGGCCGCCGTACATCAGTGCCAGCGGCCGCATCGACCCCGGGGCGTCCGCCCTCAGCAGCTCGCCCGTCCCGGTGAGCCGGAAGCCGTCCGGGTGCTCCGCCACGACGTCGAGCATCACGAGGTAGCGCAACAGGGTCGCGAGGCTCTCCGGGTGGGCGCCGATCCGGTGTGCGAGCGCCTCGGCGCCGGTCCCCG
Organism: Kitasatospora sp. NPDC091207; assembly: GCF_044768625.1. Lineage (NCBI taxonomy): Bacteria > Bacillati > Actinomycetota > Actinomycetes > Kitasatosporales > Streptomycetaceae > Kitasatospora > Kitasatospora sp. NPDC091207. The sequence continues at coordinate 179,352 of NZ_JBIVVS010000014.1, read as the reverse complement.
TACGGGTGTCCAGCGCGTCGGGCACTCCCAGGCGGGCGGACACCGCGAGGGCCTGGGTCGTCCAGGCGCCGGTGAGCAGGTGCAGGAGCGTTTCAGCCCGGCGGTCCGGCTCGGCGGGCCGGTGCGGGCGGCCCTGCGCCGGGACCTCGCCCCGCCCGCCCGGCTCCGCACCGGGCAGGCCGGCGTCCGCACGTGGCAGGCCGGCGGGCTCGCCCAGGTGGGCGGCCAGGGTGTCCGGGTGGGCGCCCGCGACGTGGAGCTCCAGCCGCCGGTACCCGGTCCGCGCCCCGGCGGGAGCGGTGAAGTAGAGGACGGTGCCGTCCTCGTGCGGGTTGTACCCGCCACCGTCGGGGCTCGCGCCGTGCCGGGCGAGGAGCGCGCACAGGCCGTCCAGCACCAGCGGGTCGGCGGATCCGACCTCGAAGGCGAGGTGGGCCTCGTGCTGGGCGGCCCGCTCGTGCGCGGCGATCGGGGCCAGGTCGGAACCCGGCGGGACCGCCAGCGCGAACACCTCGACCACCCGGGCCTCGCCGCGCGGACCGCGCAGCGGCGGGCGCAGGATGGCGACGTCCAGGCCCGCCGCGTCGTGCCCGTGCCGCAGCGCCAACCGGTCGCGGACCACGGTGCTGGGCGTCGGCGGCGCGCCGGCGGCCAGGCCGCAGGCGGCCAGTTCACGGTGCAGTGCCTCCTGGTCCGGTGGGAAGACCAGGACCGCGGCGTGCGCGAAGTGGCAGTGCTCCGCCATCGCCCGCAGGCTCGGTCCGCTCAGGCCGGGCAGCAGGAGCCGGAGCAGCGTCGTGCTGTCCTGGTCCCGGACGAAGGCGGCCGCCGCGAGGAGGCGGGTGGCGTCGTCGGTGTCCGGGGGCGTGGTCGGGGTCGGCATGGTGTGTGGTTCCTCGTTCGCGTGTTCAGGAGTGTCCGGGAGCCCGGGTGTGACAGGCCCTCGGGCGTCCGGGGGTTCGGGCGGCCGGCCGCGAGCAGCCGGACGGAGTGGGGCCGGCGGACGGAGTGGGACGGGCGGATCAGACGCCGGTGTAGTTCTCGGCGAACCAGTCCTGATGGGTACGCGAAGTGCGCAGCGATTCGAGGCGCGAAAACCGCAAGGATTCGTGGAAGAACGATTCGCCAATCGGAGCGGCGGGCTCACGGTGGAGCAGTCGGATCATCCACAGCGAGAACTCCTGCGCCCGCCAGATGTGGGCCAGGGCCTGCCCCGAGTACCGGTCCAGGGCGCCGGGATCGCCGTGCGCGAGGTCGTCGATCAGGGCGTGGGCGAGCAGTTCCGCCTCCAGGACGGCGAGGTTGGCCCCCTTCGCGGCGGACGGGCTGATCAGGCTCGCGGCGTCCCCGGCCAGCAGGAGCGATCCGTGCCGCAGCGGTTCGACGACGTCGGACTCGAAGTCGACCACCCCGCGGTGGAGGATCGGGCCGCGGTTCAGCGGTCCGTGTCCGGCGGCGTACATCCGGGTGTCGAGTTCCTCCCAGATCCGCTCGTCGGACCACGCTCCGGCCGCGGTGCCGCGCTCGCACTGCAGGTAGTAGCGCGTGACCTCCGGGGTGCGGGCCATGTGCCCGGCGAAGCCCCGGTCGTGAACCGCGTAGCCCACGGCGTCCAGGCTCGGCGGCGCCTGGGCGAGCAGTCCGAGCCAGGAGATCCCGTGGTCCCGGCGGTGGCGCACGGCGCCGGGCGGCAGTGACCACCGGGCCGCGCCGTGCCGGCCGTCGCAACCGGCCACGTACCTGGCCCGCCACCGGCCGGGGCGGCCGTCCGTCTCCCGCACCGTCACGGAGGGGGCGGTGGCCACCGCGTCGTGCACGGCGAGCGCCTCGGTCCCGAAGCGGATCCGCCCGCCTGCCTCCAGGTAGTGCCTCAGCAGGTCCGTGACCAGGTCCTGTTGGGGGTAGACGGTGTGCTGCTCGCCCCGGCCGAGGTTGCCGTAGTCCAGGCGGAAGCGGCCGACCGCGGTGCGGAACTCGCAGGCGCCGTGCCGCTGTCCGCGCCGGTGCAGGCCGTCGGCCAGGCCGTGGCGGTCCAGGATGTGAACGGTGTTGGGCGCGAGGAAGCCGGCGCGCGCCCGGGTCTCGACGTGGGCGCGGTCGGCGCGCTCCAGGACCACGCAGTCGATCCCGGCGCGCTGGAGCAGGTTCGCCAGCAGGAGGCCGGCGGGACCGGCGCCGAGGACCACGACGTCGGCCGACTCCGTTGCCATTCTGGTGCTCTGACTGTTCGTCACAAGAAGTGGATCATAATCACCGATCTGTACCCGAGAGGGCACCAGTCACCTGAATTGCCTAATTTGACGACAATCTTTACGACATCCCGCTCGACCCGGAGTCGAACAACCGGCCTGATCGGCCTCATATCCATGATCCGACTCGTACACCTGTCTAGAACACGTGGCACACCCGCCCGAGACACCACGAGCCCCGCCCACCCCGGGCGGGGCTCGTCCCCTTTCCCGGCCCGGCCCCGGCGGCCCCGGGCCGGTCCTCGCGACAACGGCCCGGTGCGACATGATCACGGACATGAGTGCACCGGCACGGGACCCGCTCGCACGGCTGTGGGACGAGCATGTGCGCACACCCTTCCCCCCGCACCTGCGCGGCCGGGTGGTCGAGGGCGAGGACATGGTGCTGCTCGACGCGTACCTCGCCGGCGGCGTCTCCTCCTCGCTGTCGGGGTCCCTGGACGAGAAGCGCCACCAGGTCCTGGTGACCTGCCTCGCGGATGTCGGGAGAGTCCTGCCGTCGATCGGTGACGAGGACGGCGTGCGGTACTTCGAACGCCTGCGGGACATGGCCGTGTTGGCGATCGGACTCGGGCCGAGCACCATGGGCCGCGATCCGCGTTGAACTCGCCGCGGGTCCGGCCTCCCGCGCCCTGACAGGGAGCGCCGAAGGACGCTAGATCTCCCCGCCCACCCCGAGGTCCTGCCGCATCGCGTGCCGCATGACCTTGATCAGCGGCCACAGCCCGTCCTGGGCCTCGGCGGCGGACCGCAGTGTCTCACCGGAGCCCGCGTTCCCCTGCTCCAGGCGCTTGACCATCGCGTACACCTGGGTGAGGGCCTGGTTCGCCGTGTCGCCCGGGGCGATCACGGTATCGGGCGCGATCATCAGGGTCTCGGACCAGTGGTTGCGGTGCGCGTCCTTGGCCTCCTCCAGCGCCCGGACCTCGTCCTCACCCGGCGTCCGGGCGCTCAGAACGAGCAGGTGCCGGTTGAGCGCGGTCGCGAACTGCCGGGCGTCGCGGTACAGCCGGGTGTAGCAGTCACGCCGCAGGGCGAGGTTCTCGCGGACCTCCTGGAAGGCCTGGCCGAGTTCCAGCTCGCGCCGCTTGGCCCGCTCCGCGCCCCGCTGGGTCAGCAGCGCCGCCCCGAGGGTCCCCGCCACACCGGTCATCGCTATCGCCACCGCGGTTATCTCCACCGAAGCACCTTACTGACCCTCTCAGAATGAGAACGTGATGTCCCACCGGGGGCGCCGCCAGGTGGTGTCACGGAATCGGCTGCTCCGCCTGGACGTTCACTCGGAAGGCCTTTGAGGGAGGAGAACCCTTGTCGAGTGTGAGCTTCCCGCCGGTACGGGCACTGGGACGCGGGGCGGGCTGGTACCGCGGGGACTGCCATGTCCACTCCGTCCACTCGGACGGCGAACTCACTCCCGAGGAGCTGGCACTGCGGGCGCGGGATGCCGGGCTCGACTTCATCGCGACGACAGAGCACAACTCTGCCGCGGCACCGCACACATGGGCCCACCTCGCTGCCGACGACTTCTTGATCATGCTGGGTGAGGAAGTGACCACGAAAACCGGTCACTGGCTCGCGCTCGGCATCACCCCCGGTCAGGTCGTCGACTGGAACCACCAGGTCAGGGACGGACTGATCGATCGGCGCCTGGATCAGGTCCATCGATCGGGAGGCCTGTGCGTGGCCGCCCACCCCCACGCGCCCTATCCGTCGGGCGACTTCATGTTCCCCCTCCAGGGCTTCGACGTGGTGGAGGTGTGGAACGGGCTGTGGACTTCGGACCGCCCCTGGAATGCCGACAACGAGGCCGCCCTGGCCGAGTGGGGACGGAGCCTCGCCACCGATGTCCGGACCGGCTCGTGGCGGCCGGCGATGGGCGACAGTGACACACACCTGGAAGGTCAGATCGGGATCCCGCACACCGTGGTCTTCGCCGAGGAGCTGAGCACCAGGGCGATCCTGGCCGGGATCCGCTCAGGCCGGAGCTGGATCGCCGGGTCCGCGGCGGTGGACGTGTCGTTCACCGCCGGCGTTGACGACCGCCTCGCCGGGGTGGGCGAACAGCTCGCGACTCATGGGGGGCGGGTCGAAGTGCGGGCAGCAGTACGTGGCGTGCCGGCGGCGACCGTCAGCTTCCACACCGATAGAGGGAAGGTCCACCGCGCATCGCTCCCCGGTGACGGAGCGGCTGCCGCGCAGTGGCACACGACGGCGGAGGACTCGGCGTTCGTCCGCATCGAGGTCCGTCATCCCAACGGACAGGTCGCCGCACTCACCAACCCGATCGTCCTGACCTGATTGATCGCTTCACCACGATGTGCGCAGGCGGCATGGGCAGATGAGACCGCAGGCCGGTTCGAGCAGGCCCCGATGGAGGTCGGCGCGTCGTTCGTAGCGGATGCGCCGTCGTTTCAACCGGCGAAGCCAGGCGAAGGCTCGCTCGGCCATCCAACGGGCCTCGCCCGGCCCGGAGCCGTGGGCGACGCCGGTTCGCAGCACGCCCATCACGCCCGCGAGGGCTGCCCGGTCCGGCACGCGCGGGCGCCCGGGGTGTCGACGACGATGTTCGGGAGCGGGAGGCAGCAGCGGAGCCACGCGCTCCCACAGGCCGTCCGGAACAAGATCAGCGCGCACCGGCACAGCCTGCCGACCAAGACCGCCAGGCGCACCATCGTGAGCTCGACCATGTGAAACGATCAGTTTAGTCCCGTCCCAGACACCCCTTGTGCCAGTGACTCGGACACGACAACCCATCAGGATAGAACACCTCCGCCCCCCGGCGCTCCGACTCGGGGGCCGAGACGTGCCCGATCGGTCGTACACGCCGTGGGCTCCGATCTCCGTCGATACGATGATCGTTATTAACGGATGCGCTGCTCTTCGGGGCACCTTCGCGCCCGGCCCGGTGGGCCCGTGGTGTCCACGGCGGCCGGAATGCGGCCGTGCCGGCGGGACACCTGACAGCACATCAGCTCTGCACGCCTTTTGAGAACAATCCGCTACCCGGAAGAGAGTACCGATGAAGACACGACTGGGTGTGGCCGGAATCCTGGCGGCCGCGTGCGCGGGCGTCATCCTGTCGCCTTCCGTGGCCATGGCCGACACCCCCGCCAACAGCATCGGGCCGGGGATGATCCAGAACGTCCAGACCGCGCTCTGCCTCGACGGAGACCACAGCGGCAACATCTACACGAAGGGCTGCAGTGTGGACAACCCGTACCAGCACTGGCGGCGCTTCGGCGACGGGCGCATGCAGAGCGTCGCCACCGGGCTGTGCCTCACCGCCGTCGACGCCGGCTCGGTACGCGGGACTTCCTGCGGGCGCCCCGAGGGCCAGCAGTGGACCAACACCTACCAGTGGGGCTCCAGCATGCTGCTCAACAATTACTACCTGAATGTCCTGGATTCGGACACCAAGGGAAACGCCTACATGAAGGACCCCGTGAAGGGGAACCCGTACCAGGGCTGGAAGGTCCTCTGACCTGACACCCCGTCCGGCCGGGCCGCACCACTGCCCGGCCGGCGTCCGGCCGCCCCGCCCCGGGAACGGCTCCGGCACGCGCGGCGCGCGGCGACCGGACGGACGGGGCCCACCGGTGCGATCGGTCCCCCGGCGAGCCCGCGCAGCATCTTCTGCGCGAACGGGCCGACCCGGGTGCCCCGGCGGTCACGCGTGGGCGAGGAGTCCCCGGGTCGTCGGGTGACGACCGCCGACCGTCCGACGCCGGGGCCGCGGGCCCTCGCGGCGCTACGGCTCGGAGCGTCGGCGGGCGAGATGGACGGTGATGTCGGCGGCGAGCCCGACCGTCGCGGGCAGGACCCGCGCGATCGCGGCGAACACCCGCCGCCGTACCGGGGCCGGCAGGACGAGGTAGGCCGAGACGGTCGAGAGATGGCCGACGTAGTCCTCGGCACTCATCGTCAGGCGCCGTTCGACGAGCCTCTGCCGGACATCGGTGAACCACTCGGACCGCCGGAGTTCGGTACCCGGCCACCGCATGGCGGCCCCTGCGGGCGTCCCGTCCGGGGAGGCGACCTCGTCGCTCTCCAGGAACGGCGCCCGCGCCGCCTCGACCGCCTCCCGCACCGCCGGGTCGGCGAGCTGGACCGGCCCGGCGAAGGAGGCGAAGACACCGCCCGGCTCCAGCAGCGCGGCCACGCGCGACCACCGCCCCTCCGGGTTCGTCCAGTGCAGCGCCGCCGCCGCGTACACCAGCCCGTACCGCTCGCCCGGTGGCAGGTCCTCGAACGCGGCCCGCACCGTCGTGACGTGTGCCGGCACGTGCTTGCGCAGTTCGGCGAGCATGGCCCCGTCGGGCTCGGTCGCGACGACCGTGACGCCCCCTCGGGCGAACAGTCGGGTCGCCTTGCCCGTCCCGGCGCCGATCTCGAGGGCGGTTCGCACCGGCCGGCCGGCGTAGGCCAGCACCAGGTCGAAGAGTTCCACCGGATACCCCGGCCGGAACCGTTCGTAGGCTTGCGCCGTCTCTCCGAAGCTCAGTGCGCGACTGGACATGCGCAGCATCCTGACACGGATCGTGCCGTCACCTCCACGCCTTCCCGCGGTCCGCCCGGCCCGCCTCCGGGCGCTTCGGGTCCGTCACTTCACCGACGGACGCCGACCGGGACATCTGACGGCCGGCCGGGAGAACCTTCCGGCCCTCCGGTCGGGTCCACCTGCGAGCCGACCGCCGCACCGGTGCGGATCCGGCCGATCGAGCCTGAAACGAGAGCTGTCCGCGTGTGCCTCGTGACAGCAGGTAGTCGTGTGAACGGTCAAAATCTGTCACCGGAGTGGTCGTTCGAAGGCCCGGACTGGCCACTGGCACGTGCCATCAGCTGCCGTGCGGCGTCGTACCGCGGCGATGGTTGGTGTCCGCCCGGCCGGCACCCGGAACCCGGCCGCACCCCGTCCGGACACCGGTGGCGCATTGTGGCGCGGCGCGCGTGCGCCCCCGTTGGCGGGCGCCCGGCCGCGCTGATTGGATGACGCCCGGTCGGCCGACAAACAGCGTGTCCCCATCGAATGAGAGGAACCGCCATGAGTGACATCTACGAGCCCCCCATGCTGATCGAGCTGGGCGACTTCGCCGAGCTGACCCGAGGCTTCATCATCGGCGACGTCTTCGACGGCCACGGCTTCTACCTCATCTGAGAGGCCCTGACGATGAGCGGTCACCCGAGGACCTGGTTCGTGGTCCTGCCGGACACCGAAGCGCCCTCGGCCGTGGCCGCGGTGCAGGACACGGGCGCCGCCCGTGTCCTGCACCACCCCTCGGGCCGGCCCTGGATCATCGGGGACTGGCCCGCCGCCGAACTCGTCGACGCGCGCGCCGGCCGCGTGCACGTGGCCGTGCTCGGCCACGGCAACGCCGACGCCGGCACCCTGCGCCGCCATGCCGAACGGGCGGCCGACGCCACCGATCCCGACGCACTGGCCGGTCGACTGGCCGGCCGACTGGACGGCAGCTTCCACCTGTTGGTCAGCGCGCACGGCACGGTCCGGGCCCAGGGCACCCTGTCCGGCCTGCGCCGGCTCCACCACGCGCGGCTGCACGGCGTACCGGTCCTCGCCGACCGGGCGGACGTCCTCGCCGAGCTGACCGGGCAGTCCGTGGCGACCGAGCGGCTGGCCCTGCGCCTGCTGCACCCGCTGCCCCACCCGCTGGCCCTGCTGCCGCTCTGGACCGGCGTCGAGCCCGTGCCCTACGACCACGGCGCGCTGCTGACGCCGGACGGGTCCGTCCGCACCGTGCGACGCTGGCGGCCGCCCGCGCCCCGGCGCTCACCCGCCGAGGCCGCCGAGGCCCTGGGGGCCGCGCTGGAACGGGCCGTCGCGGCCCGCACCGCCGCCGGCGGACTGGTCGCCAGTGACCTGTCCGGCGGCCTGGACTCCACCCCGCTGAGCTTCCTCGCCGCGCGCGGCCCGAGCGAGCTGCTGACCGTGACCTTCGGCTCGGTCGACCGGCTGCACGAGGACGCCCGCTGGGCGGACGCCGCCGCCGCCGAACTCCCGGGCGCCCGCCTCCTGGTGGGGGCCGACACGCTCCCCGCGATGTTCGCCGGCCTGGAGGAGCCGGGCGAGCAGGGCGACGAGCCGTTCGCCTGGACCAGGACCAGGGCCCGCGACGAACACGTGGCCCGCGAACTGGGCGCCCGCGGCGCCCGGTTGCGGATCAGCGGCGAAGGCGGCGACGAGGTGCTGCAGCTCCTGCCCGCCTACCTGCGCGCGCTCGCACGGCGCCACCCGGTCACGGCGGCACGGCAGCTGAGCGGCCACCGGGCCCGGCTGCGCTGGCCGCTGCGGTCCTCCCTGCGTGCCCTGGCCGACCGGCGGACCTACCGGGACTGGCTGGCCGACGCGGCCGAGGAGATCGAGGCCACCACACCGCCGCCCGGGACGACGCTGCTGGGCTGGGGCATGCCGCCGCGACTGCCCCCGTGGGCCGCCGCCGGGACGATCCGCACCGTCCGGGCCCAGCTGCTCGCCGCTCTCGACGGTGCCGAGCCGCTGGCGCCCGAACACGCCCAGCACCAGCTGCTCCACATGGTGCAGCACAGCGCCGGAGCGATGCGGCAGGCCGTGGAGCTCACCGCCCGGGTCGGTACGCCGTACACCGTGCCGTTCCTGGACGACCACGTGCTCGACGCCTGCCTGGCCGCCGACCTCGCCCTGCGCGGCACCCCCTTCGCCTACAAGCCGCTGCTCACCCGCGCGATGGCCGGCCTGGTCCCCGAGCACCTGCTGCGCCGCACGGGCAAGGGCGACTTCAGCCCCGACGCCTACGAGGGTCTGGACCGCCACCGCCGCCAACTGGCCGACCTCACCCAGCGGAGCGCGCTGGCCGAGGCCGGGCTGATCGACGCCTCCTCGCTGCGCCTGGCCTGTGTCGGCCTCTACCCGCCCGGCACCTCCTACGCCGCGCTGGACGCCACGCTCGGCTGTGAGCAGTGGCTTCGCGCGCGGACCGCCCACCGCACGGCCCCCGGCACCGCGAACGGCGGCCCCGGGCGCACCGGCGATGCCGGCCGTGCGAGCACCTCACCGATCCCTGGAGGGCACTGATGGCAGTGAAGCTGCGCGCGGACGTGACGCTGACCGAGACCGGGGCAGGGGGTGTCCTGCTCGACGAACGAGCCAGTCGCTACTTCCAGTTGAACCGCACCGGCGTCCTGATCCTGCGCACGCTGATCGACGGGCGCTCGCCGGAGCAGGCCGCCGAGATCCTGGCCGAACGCTACCCGGTCACCGCCGAACAGGCCCGCACCGATGTGGACAGCCTGCACCGGAGCCTCACCGCCGCAGGGTTGATCACCGAATGAGCCTCCCGCACGCCGTCCCCGCCCCCCGGCCGCCCTGGCGCAGCCGCCCCGCCGCGCTCACCGCGATCGCGCTGGCCCGGGTCCTCGAAACGCTGCCGCCGCACCGCATCCGCCGCCTCCTGCTGCAGCTGCGGCGCGGCGCGCGCCCGGCCACCCCGGCGCAGGCCGGCGCCGCCCGGCAGGCCGTGGTGGCGCTGAGCGTGCGCTGCGCCGGCCAGGGGTGCCTGCAGCGCTCACTGGCCGCCGCGCTGCTCTGCCGCCTGCACGGCAGCTGGCCGACCTGGCGCACCGGGGTGCGACTCGCCCCGTTCCGGGCACACGCCTGGATCGAGGCCGACGGCGTCCCGGTCGGCGAACCGGCCGAACTGGCGCACTTCCAGCCGGTGATGACGATCGCACCGGTGGACCGCGGCGCCGGCGAACGAGCGGCGCGGTAGGCCCCGGGCCGGGCGGGGACGACGTCGACCCCCGTCCGGCCCGTCGCCCCGCCGAACCGGTCGGCGACGATCCGGCCGGCGATCGATCCGGCCTGCAATCGGTCCGGCCGGCCGGGAACCGCGGCCCGCCGTACGGCGACGGAGCTCAGTCCTCCCGGGGGCGGCGCTCCGCCCGCAGGCGCTCGGCCCCGTCCGACCCCCGCCCCTGGAGCGTGTCCTCGGTGCCGAGGACCTCGGGGACGGCGACCAGGATCTCGTACAGGAAGTCGTGGAAGCCCTCCGGCGTCGGCGCCGTGTGGTTCAGCGGGTGGACCCCGAACTGCAGGTAGTGCAGCATCTTGCGGGTCATCTGGGCCGGCGAGCAGACCGAGACGAGAGTGCCGAACTCACCGTCCCGGAAGTAGGAGGCGGCGACGAAGCACTCGTCCGCCGACCCGTAGACGCCGGCGTCACCCTTGTACCGCTCGTTGAGGTCGTCGCCGCGGACCGCCGAGGGCGGCACGCCGAGCTTCTCCAGGAAGTCCCCGCCGGCCCGGCTGAGGCTGCTCGCGTCCTCCACCCCGAGGTGCCGGTGACGACTGCCCGGCACGTAGATCTCCACCGGGCGTCCGGCCGCCCGGAACTCCTCGAAGAGCGCGTGGCCGCGCCGGAGCCGGGCCGCGAACTCGTCGCCGGGCGTGGCCCCGTCGACCAGCGGGTGCTGGGCCGCCACCTCGATCAGCACGCCCGGCAGGTGGCTCCGCTCCCGCATGAAGGCCTGGGCCGCGGTGAGCCGGTCCCGCCACCGCTGTGCCGCCGCCGGGGAAAGCACAGCCGCCGTGTCACGCAACTCCATCGCAGACCGCCTCACGAGATCGTCCTCACTTCGCCGCGCTGCTCGACGATGGCCCAGGTCCGGTCGAAGTGCTTCCAGCAAGCGTCGATCAGACCGAACTCCCCGACTCCGCGGAGTTCCAGGGACGGAGTCTCCGGGGCCCTCGCCGGCGGCAGGGTCAGCGTGACCCATCCCCAGGTCCGGTCGCAGAGAATCATCGTGGACCGCAGATGCGTGGTGAAGAACCCGATCTCGACCGAACCGGCGGTCGCGCTGCGCGACCCGGCCTCGCGGACGATCGCCCGCAGCCGCGCCTCCACCTCGCGCACCTCGGCCGCGATCGGCGTGCGCTGGTCCCACAGCGACTCGGACTCGTCGACGTCGGCCAGGAACTCCCCGTCGGGTGTCGGCACCAGGACACGGATCCGGGCGCCGGCCGCGAGTGCCCTCGTCAGATAGGGGGTCTGGATCTCGATCAGCCGCTTCCCGCTGGTGGACATGATGCCGATCGACGAGGCCGTCCCGAGGTTCTCGCTCAGGGCGTTGCCGGCCTGCCCGTCCACGCTGATCCGGGCCACCCCGATCCGCGTTCCCGGAACCACCAGGTGCTGCCACTCGGCGGACGAGGTGTGCGCGGTCGAGTCGCCCTTGACCCAGCCGGGTTGGGGGCTGTGCCGGACCGCCAGCCGCAGCGACCGCGTGACGTCGTTGCGCAGCTCCGCGGTGCTGCTCCAGGGCTTCCAGACCCGCTCGCTGCGCACCTTCTCCCGGAAGACCGCGAGCCGCCCCGTGTCCTCCGGTGTCGGCTGCCAGCTGTCGGTGTGCAGCTCGACGGGATTGGCGTGGACGAACACCAGGATGGGCTTGCCCAGCGAGCGGGCGAAGTCGTACTCCCGCTCGGTGAAGCTGACGCTGCCCCCGCCGGTGTCCCCGTACCGCGCCCCGAGGATGAGGACGAGGTAGTCGCAGTCGCTGATCACCCGCTCGACGACCTCCCAGGCGCCCTCCGACCGGGCGTCGAACAGCTCCATCCCGGAGGGGATGTACCCCTCCTTGACGAGTTCGTCGATGACGGCCTCGCGGTGCTGCTTCAGGTCCAGGCTGGTCGAGCTCACGAACACCTGGTAGCGGCGCTCGTCCGGGGCCGGGCCCGCCGGCACCGGGCCCGCCGGCACCGGGGCGCCCGTGCGGGGGTCGGACTCCGCCGCCCGGTAGTAGTTGAAGTTGTTGGTGACCGAGCTGCTCGGACCGATGGCGTTGCCCGCGACGTCCGCTCCCGCGCCGACCCCGCCGCCCTGCACCTCCACGCGCTCGACCGACCGCCCGGGCTCGGCCGGGTCCTGCTGCCCGCGCCGCCGAAAACGCGATCCCGGCATCAGCCGCCCACCTCTCCGCCCTCACCCAGCGCGTTCCCGGCGACATCGCCGCCGGCGGCCACCGCCCCCTCGCCCCGGGCCGACACCGGCCGGTCCGGTCCGGCGGCACCCCGCGGGGCCGGGACCGCCCCCGTGACCCTGCTGTCCGCGCCGATCGCGTTGCCGATCACGCTCCCCCCGGCGGCCACCGCACCGCGCCCACCGGCCCGGACGGCGCCGCCGCCCTCCGACCCGCCGCGCCGCAGCGCGTACACCGAGGCGACCAGCCCGGCGAGCCCCACGATCGCCCCGACCACGGCACTCGCCCGCTCGGCCCCGGCGGCGTCCCCGAGGGCCGCCCACAGAGCCAGTGCGACCGCGGCACCGGAGCACGTCATGGCCGTCAACCAAAACACCAGCCGCATGTGCGATGTCCCCCCATCACGCCGACAACCCGGTAGGACGTCAGTACCCGGGCGCCGCGCGGTCCGAACGCCCCCGTCGACCGGCGGTGGCCGCGCCCGACCGCCGGGGCCGACGCCGTCCCCCGCGCCGTCCCTTGCGCCGTCCCCCGCGCCGCTTCCGGGCGCCGCTTCCGGGCACGCGCCGACCCGCTCGCGGACAAGCGGACCGATCGGTTTTGCCCGCACATATGACGATTCCTCCTTGCGAGTACAGTTCCCGTACTTACCATGTGCGACGGCGTGATTCCGTGCTGTCATGAAGCCGCCGGATTCCCAGACCCTCATCGCACCTACGCGGAAAGGCAGGACGATGGGCAGATCCACATTCACGGCCACGGCGGCGGCCGTCGCACTGACGGCTTCGGGATTGCTCGCCGCCACCCCGGGCCAGGCCCACGCCGAGGCGGGCCAGGACAGCATCGGCATGTACAAACAGGAGAAGTCCCAGTGGTGCTGGGTGGCCTCCGGACTGACGATCGCCAAGTTCCAGGGCTACGGCAGCACCCAGACGGACTTCTGCGACCGGGCCCAGCCCTCCTACGGCTGCAACAACCAGCCCGCCACGCTCGACGACATGGCCAGGGGCTGGAGCAGCCTCGGCATGACCCGGCCGGGCTCGGGCCTGAACAGCGCGGCCACGTTCAACCAGGTCTACACCGACGTCAAGGCGGCCCGGCCGGTCGCCGCCCGGATCGGGTGGACGTCCGGCGGTGGCCACATGAACGTCGTCTACGGCTTCGACACGTCGAACAACACCATCGGCGTCGCCGACCCGTGGCCGGACACCGCCACCTACACCTGGTGGAACTACAACGACTACGTCAACAACAGCTCGTTCAAGTGGACCCACTCCCGGATCGGCATCTCCCGTTGAGGCAGGCGGCATGAAGAAGAGAAGTATGTCCGGCGAGCGGGCGGCCTCCCGCCTCCCGCGCCTGGCCACCGTCCTGGTCCTGAGCGCCTCCGCGCTGGTGTCCGCGGCCGGCCCGGTCCAGGCGGCCCCGGCCATGGACCCGCTCCCGGCGGACATCCCGGGCTACCAGGCCGCCCTCGACCTGGTGAAGTCGGCCGACGTCCGCGACGCCGTCTGCCGCTTCCTCAGCGTTCCGGTGCCCCAGGGTGACGAGGTCGGGGCGCCGCAGCAGATCCCCGACAAGGCCGACCCGTGCGAGGGCGTGCCGGCGTTCACCGTCAACGACCCGCTGGCCCTGAACGAGATCACCCCCGACTTCGTCGCGGGGACGGCCCTACCGGTCCCCGCCCAGGCGGTCAGGCTGAGTCATCTGGTCTCCGCGTTGAACGCCCCGGTCAACGGGCGGAACGCCACCGTGATGCTCGCCCCCACCGAGGGCGGCGGCTGGCACCTGGCGGCCGTCCGCGACGGTGACGGCGACGCCGTGTACGCGGGCAAGGCCGCGGTGGGGACGCTGGTGTTCACCGAGCCGCAGATCCGCGGCTGGTACCAGTTGCGGCTCACCACGGTCGAACCGCTCAACGACCAGGCACGACAGGGCCTGGCGGGCCGCCCCTCGGTCTCGCTGAGCGAGTACCAGAAGCTGGTCAAGGCCCGTTACGCCGACAAGCTGCCCGGCTCGGAGTACGACAGCGCCGGTATGTCCAGCGGCTACGGCACCGCGGGGAAGGCGGAGGAGGCCCCGTCCTCGACTCCCATGCTCGTCGGCGGGTCGAGCGCGGCCCTCGCGCTCGCGGGAGGCGCCTTCGCCCTCCGCCGGCGCCGGCGCGACACCGGCAGCTGACCCCGTACCGGTCCGGCACCCAGGGGGCCGGACCGGTAGCGCGGGTCGGGGCCGGTTGTCGGCGGGCAACCGGCCCGGGATCAGGAGCCGAGCACGACCGCGTCGGCCGCGGCCTTGCCCGCCGCGGCCACGATGGCCTTCACGAGGTCGCCGAGGGCTCTCGTGACGCCGGCCGCGAGGGTGTCGGTGGCGTCCAGGCTCGCCCTGAACGTGCCGTTGAGGATGCCGTCCCACTTCGCGGTGATCTGCGGGTTGTTGCCGACGAACATGAAGTCGTCGTTGCGGTCCGGCGTCCCGAAGGGCAGCCCGGCGACGGTTCCCTCGGTGTGACCGGAGTGCTGGAAGGTGAAGACGGTTCCGTCCGGCGTCATGACGGCGGCGGTGATCGTGTAGTCGATGTTGTCGAAGCCGCTGTCGTGCGCGTGCGTGCTGAACGAGAAGAAGCCGTCCTGGTACATCACGACGTGCGCGGAACCTCCGATGGCGATGTCGGTGGTGACGTCCCGGTCGAAGTTCTTGCTCGCCGTGTCGTACCAGAAGTGGTCCCGGACGGCGGCGTCACCACCGACGAACCAGAGTTCCATGCTCCCCGGGATCCGCGACACCGCCGCGATGCCGGTGTGGGTGGAGGCGCTGCCGGCCGGCGCGAGCTCGAAGGCCTGCCAGCTGCCGCCCTCGTACCAGTAGCGGTCCTGCACCGAACCGTTCCCACCGACGAAGAACACCTCCATGGTTCCGTCGATCCTGGAGACCGCGGCGACCCGGCTCGACAGGGATGCGCCGCCGGCTGACGCGAGCGCGAATTGGTTCCAACTCATCTGGGACCTCCGGTGGTTCTCGGTGGGAACACGCGGGCCGGGAAAGGCTCGGCCCGGTTCGCGCGGAGCGCCGGCCGGTTTCCCGGGCCGAGCGCCCAACGCGTGCTCCTACGTGAGGAATCCACCGCGACGCCGGCATGAGGCCGTGGTCCCGCCCATGTCCCGGGACCAGCGCACCAGCCCGGCCCGTCCCGCCCTGGGACCGGCGCGCCGCGGCGGACGGCGCCCGTCCCGGGGGGAATGCCCCGGACGGACGCCTCCCGCACGGGACTCGTGTGTCGCAACGCCGCTGGGCGGCACGGTCCGTGACGGGCCGAAGCCGACCGGGCGGACCGGGCGGACCCTGGTCAGTCCCACCAGAACGACCACTGGTGGGCGCCCACCAGCTGCTCGGCGTACGCGGCGAGGGTGCCGGTGCCCTGGAAGACCAGGTCCGGGCAGAAGGCGGTGTGCTCGGCGGCCACCGGGAGCGCCTCGGCGAGCGTGGCCGGTGGCACGGGAACGCTCAACCGCAGGGTGTCGAAGCCGACTTCGACCACCTGGGCGCCGAAGCGGCGCTCCCAGTCGGCGAGCACGGCGGCGATCCTCGCGGTGTCCTCCTCATGGTTCGTCGGGCCTCCCCACCCGCACACCGCCAGCGCCTCGGCCCCACTACCCGCCCGCACCAGACCGAGACGGAAATCCCGGACGGACTGCAGCACGTCGGCCAGCCCCCGGGCCTCGACGCCGGCCGCCCCGCCGGACCCGTTGGTCCCGTCGGCCCCGGAGCCGGCGGGGGCCGTACCGGGCCAGGCCGGGCCGTACGGGGCCAGGGCTTCGGCGAGCCCGGCCTGCTCCCCGTACTCCTCCGCACCGGCGGTGCGTCCCTCCCACCAGCCGCGCAGCAGGGCGGCCGGGTCGTACAGGTCGGGCTCGGAGGCATGACCGGGGTAGAGCTCGCCGGACAGCCAGGGGCGGAAGTCGGGGCCGTCGTCCAGCGGGCTGAGCAGCAGTGGCCACAGCCCGGTGTCCGGGTGCGCGCGGTGCAGGCGCGCCCACAGTCCGACAGCGGCGGGCGCGTCGCTGATCCACAGCAGCGGCCCCGCCCCGTCCTCCTCACCGCCGACCAGACGTCCGGGCGGCAGGGCGACGGGCAGGGCGGCGATGGCACGGGCGAGGTCCAGAGGCTGGGTCATACGAGCACCCTAGGATCAGGATCCGACATCGCCGCGGCATGCCCGGTGGACGCCCGTCCTCGCCCCGTGGCTACCCGAGCGGCCCGAGGTCCCCGTGTACGAGGGTCGCGGTGATCGGGGGGCGGTTCCAGAGGGCGAGGATCTCGTTGGCCAGCGCGATGGTCGGGCGCGGGTCGCCTCCTCCGTGCACCTCGACGGCGGCGGCCGACAGGGTGCGCGGGACGGCGCCGGCGTCGAGCAGCACCCGCCAGTCCGCCGGGGCGAGCGAGAGGAACTCCAGTCCGGTCAGCGCGGCGATCTCCAACGGGTCGGCGAGTGTGCCGGCGTAGGCCGTCAGGGTCCGCAGGCGAGGCAGCCCGATCACGGGCGCGAGGCTGAACGGTGCGCCGTCCCACCGCCCGATGCGCAGCACCTCCAGGTCGGCGTGGGCGGCGGCGTCGATGCTCCGCAGGCTCTGGTGGTGCACGATGGCGGCGACGGGTGCCTTGTCCCATCGGCCGCCCGTGGGCCACTCCTGGTCCGGGTCGCGCACCAGGCTGGTGAGCGAGTCGGCCATGAGGGAGGCGCCGATGCTCTGTTCGTGGTCGAGCATGATGATCTGGCCGAGGTGACCGCGAGGGCCGGGCGTCAGGTCGACCGCCACCCGGTCTCCCCCGCCGGAGTCACCGAGGACGATCCAACCGGGCGAGCCCACCAGATCCTGCACCGCGTCATCGGGCCCGGTGAGCACCGTCTCCGACGCCGCGAACTCCCAGTGGCACCGACGGGACGCCGGGTCGGCGACGGCGAGGTCCTCCAACGCCCCCAACTCGAACCCGACGGCGTCGAACACGCACTGCGCCGCGTCGTAGTCGCCGCCCCAGTCCGCCCACCGCGCGCGCGTCACCCGGTACAGCACCCTCACCTCCTCGGGCAGTTGCCGACCGAGCCGGGACTCGACGGCGGCGATCTCCTCCTCGGTGGCCCCGATCGCGTCGGGTATCCGCTCGCGCAGCGTGCGTTCCAGCGCCATCAGGTCGACCGACGGGGCGGGCCGCGCGCCCGGCACGGGCTCGGGCAGCCGGCGCCACGGCTCGGGGACGGCGCCCTCGACCAGGGTCAGCGCGCCCGGGTGGGCGTCGCCGATCCCCGGGGCGGCCGCGGGCCCGTGGTCGAACAGGCCCAGCGCCGTCGTCCCGTCCGGCGCGATCTCCAGGACGAACACGACATCGTCGAGTCCGGCCTCCGGGAGGGCGTCGCGTACCCGCTCGATCGCGTCGTACTGGTCCTGGTTGTCCGACACCAACGAGGCCCGGCCGGGCGGTGGCTGCCGCCACGGCAGCGGGACGCTCCAGGACCCGCGGCCGATGTTTCCCGCCACCTGGCCGCCCGGCGCGGCGAGGGCCGGCGCGTGGGCGGTCCGCAGCAGCCGCAGCAGCGGCTCCCAGGTCGCGAAGTCGTACAACGAGGGCACCTGGGCCTCCGGTCAACGGGGTGGGCGTGTCGGTGGCGATTATGTCCTCCGCCACCGACACGCCCGCGGGACACCGGTCCGGACCTGCCGGGGATCCTCTCGGATACCGGGCGGAATCTGTCCGGTATCGGCTCTAGCGTGCTGCGCGGGCCCCCGGGAAGCCGACGGACCCGGTGCCGACCGGCCACGACCGCCGGCCCCGAGGACCGAACACCAACCGCGACCACAAACCACCGACCACCGACCACCGACCACCGACCACCAAGGAAAAGCCATGAACCTCGTCTCGATCCGGATCATCACCGAGGACGTCGCACGCCTCGCCGGGTTCTACGAGCACGTCACGGGCGCCACCGCCTCCTGGAGCACCGAGGACTTCGCCGAGCTCACGGTGGGCCCGGCCACCCTCGCCATCGGCAGCACCCGCACCGTTCCCCTGTTCGCACCCGGCTCGGCGGAGGCCGGCGCCAACCGCAGCGTCGTCGTCGAGTTCCTCGTCGACGATGTCGACGCGCTCCACGCCGCCCTCGGCGGCCGGGGCGGGGAGTTCGTCAACGCGCCGACCACCCTGCCGTGGGGCAACCGCTCGCTGCTCCTGCGGGATCCCGACGGCAACCTGGTCAACCTGTTCACCCCGGTCACGCCCGCCGCCAGGGCGAAGTTCGGGCTCTGACCCCTGCGGGCGCGTCGCCCGGCCCGGGTCGCGGCCGGGACGGTACGACGGCGGCCGGGACGGTACGACGGCGGCCGGCCGGGCGCCGCGCCACCGCTTCCCGCGCCGGCCGACGGACCGCCGGGACGGCACACCCGGCACGACGGGACGGCACACCCGGACGGCCGCCGCCCCGGCGAAATGAATCTCGCCGGGACCGATGAGTTCTGTCATGATCCACAGTCAGAGTCCATGGCAGGTGCACCGGAGCCGCCCGTGCGGCCCGGGTGTGCACCGGCCCGACCTGCCGAGTACCTGTGCCAAGAACCGAGGAATCCCAGATGCGCACCCTGATCAGCACGGCCTTCATCTCCCTCGACGGCGTCGTGGAGGCCCCGGGCGGCGAGCCCGGCTACCGGAACTCCGGGTGGACCTTCAAGGACATCGAGTTCCTCCCCGAGGCCTTCGAGCTCAAGGGCCGCGAGCAGCAGGAGGCGACCGCGATGCTGCTCGGCCGGACCAGCTACGAGGCCTTCAGCCCCGTCTGGCCCGACATGGCGGACTTCGCCGACTACAAGGTGATGCCGAAGTACGTCGTCTCCACCACGCTCACCGAGGACGACCTGGTCACCAACTGGGGCGAGACCACGATCCTGCGCTCGCTCGACGACGTCGCCGCGCTGAAGGAGACCGAGGGCGGCCCCATCATCGTCCACGGCAGCGCCGGACTGAACCGGGACCTCTCGGACGCCGGCCTGATCGACCGCTACCACCTGCTCGTCTTCCCGCTCCTGCTCGGCGCGGGCAAGCGCCTGTTCAGCACCACCGACAAGGACGCCCAGAAGCTGAAGCTGGTCGAGTCGGCGGCCTACCCGAACGGCATCCAGAAGCAGGTCTTCGACGTCGTCCGCTGACGCTGACACGGCCGCTGCCGCGCGGGCTCCTGGCGGGGGCGCGCGGACCGGGCCGTGTGCCGCCGCCCGGCGCGGCGCCGGGGTACGCAGGACCGCAGGACCGCAGGACCGCAGGACCGCAGGACCGTCCGGGGATCACTCCGGCCCACGCGCGGGTACACCTACCGTGAGGGGCTCCGTCCAGCGGGGCCGTTCGTCGCCGCGCCGCGGGCGGTGGCCGTGCCGCTTGCGGTCGTCGAACCGGCGGGCCCGGCCGCCGCCCGGCCGCACCTCCTGCCGGCGCGTCCCTCCCCGGCGGGTCCTTCCCAGTCGGAGCCCCGCCCGGCGTGGTGCTGCCACGGCCCGGCGGTCGCGGCAGCGTCACGGTACTGCCGCCCCGGACGCGAGCGGCCGTCCGCACTCGGGCGGACGATGGACGTGTGTACCCGCCCGGCACGAGGGCGGGTACGACAACCGCTGGTGCTCCGGGCGGCCCGTTCGACGACCTCCCCGGGGTGCGGAACTAGGAGTTGATCATGGTTGACGGCACCACGGGTGGCGATGCCCACCAGCCGACCGGCGACAGCGGGGAGCAGGGGGACGCGGCGGCTCCGGACCTCCAGAACACGGTGGACGAGCGCGGCTACGACGACATCCTCGACGAGGGGTACTCCCCGCCCGAGAAGCCGCTCGGGGTGACCAGGGCGGGCACCACGGTCGCGGAGCAGCGCGAGGGCGAGAGTCTGGACGACCGACTGGCCCAGGAAGTCCCGGACCTCGCCGTGGACGACGGGGACGGCATCGGCGACGTGCCCGGCGGGGAGGGCGAGCCGATGGACCCCCAGGCCGGCGACGAGCGGGCCGGACGGCTCCTCGCGCCGGACGAGGGGGCCCACCCGGACACCAGCAAGGGACTCTTCGCCTCCGATGTCGGCATCGACGGCGGCGCCGCGGGAGCCGAGGAGGCGGCCGTCCACGTCGTGCCCGACGCGTGGTGAGCCCCCGGCCCACCGCCGGCTGCCACCGACCGCGCCGCAGCCGCAGCCGCGCCCTACGGAGGCCCGGCGCCACCCGGGTCACGCTTCCGCGGGGCGCCTACCATCGGTACCAGCGGCCGCGACCGCCCGAGCTGCTGGTGCCCCGGGCGATGAAGCCGAGCAACCAGATGACCAGGACGGCGACGGCCACCCACCAGAGAACCTTGAGCGCGAATCCCGCGCCGAAGAGGATCAGGACCAGCAGCAGGACCAGGACGAGCGGGGCCATCGTGTGCCACCTCCACCATTGACTCGGGCAGTAGTGCCACACGTCTGCCCCGGATTCGGCGCTCCACGCCCTTTCGGGCCGCCCGGACCACGTGAACGGTCCGCTGCGCCGGTCCGAGCGGCCGCCCGGGCGCGGGAGCGGGCTCAGCGCCGCTCCTCCGTCCGGACCGCCTTGCGGAGGTCCTCGTGCGCGGCGCCCTCGTGGCCCTCGCGCTGTTCGAGGAGTGCCCCGGCGATGGCGTCGAGCTTGCGCTGGAGGGCGTGCTCCGCCCGACGCCCGGCGTTCTTGAGCAGTGCCGGCAGGAGCAGGGTGATCGCGGCCATGGGGTCGCCCACGAGGATCTGCCGTTCCGTGGACGGGCCGGCCGCGTGGACCGCGATGAAGGCGGCGACCGGCAGCACGCCGGACAGCGAGAACGCCGGCGAGGTCGGACGCGGTCTCGGCGAGCCGCTCGACCCGGCCGCGTTCGCCGTCGCCCCGGGCAGCCGGATGCGAGTGCCTGACGGTCAACCGGTGACTGTGCGGATGGTCAGCGCCATTCGCCGACGATGAGGCCCGGAACTGTCCCCGGAACTGTCCAGGGAACTCCACCCGCGCTGTACGGTCGGGCGAGTACCGCAGCCGTCGACACAGGAGCCGAGATGGGACCGGATCATGATTCCGATTGGTTCTGGGAGGTCCTGGAAGCGACCCGACCGCGGCTGTCCGCCCTGGAGTTGTGGTTGGAGTCCCACTCGCGGGAGGTGCTTGAAGCCTTCGCGCTCGCGTACGAGTCCGCGGCGGAATCGCTGGCCGACTTCTCGGAAGGTGTGAGCGTGGAGGGGGACGTCTGGTCCGAGGACAGCACCGAAGACCTGTGCATGTGGGTGGTCGGTCAGGGCTACGGGCTGTGGAACTCGGTGGTTGTGGGAGAACGACGGCTGGAAGAAGTCGCCCAGATGTATCTGGGCCGTGCTCCGCTGCTTCCAGAAGGCGTGGCGCCGTGGGACGGGGAGGTCTCGGACCCTGAGCACAGGGGCTACCAGTCTCCCGGGGCCATCGTCCACGGCGTCTACCGGTCGCGATTCGCCGAGGCGTTGGATGAACGGCTTGAGGGCAGGTGAGGGGATTTGCCCGGGCCGGGCGGGTGGCGCGGCGGGGCTCCTGGCAGACGCAGCGGTTGTCCAAGGGCTGTCCCGTCACTGCCGGCCATCACCGGCTGACGGCGCGCAGGTCCCGGGTGTACCGGTCGAACCGTGTGCCGTCCTTGCCCGGCGCCCGTCGGCCAGGGGTGAACCCTGCCCGTTGCGCCACTGCGGCGGAAGCGGAGTTCACCGGCTCCACCTGGATCACCACCTCGGCCCCGCCCTCACCGGCCGCGTATCGGGAGGCCAGGAGGACCGCGCGGGTTGCCAGGCCACGCCCCCTCCAGGACGGGTAGAGGCCGTACGCGATATTCACCTGGCCGGGACCCAGGTCTTCCCCGGCGAACCGCAGGTCGATCGTCCCCACGAGCACGTCGTCGGCACCCACCCGGATGCCGAACGCGCGCAGCGGCCCGGAAGCCTCCCACTGTTCCCGACAGTGGTGGAGGTACGCCTCGACGCCCTCCCGTGTGCCGGGACCACCGTTGAGCCAACGAACCAGCAGCTCATCCTCGCCGGCAAGATGCGCCTCGACATCATCCAGGCGCAGTGGGGACAGAGTGACGGTCCCATCGGACAGCCTCACGTCGTCCATTCGGCGATTCTTGATGCCGTGGCCGCGTCGCACCATCGGATTTCCGCGTCGCTTGCCGCACTCACCTGCCGTGCGAGGACGTCCCCGAGGCGCACGGGCACCGGCCCGTGCCGCGCCGGCCGGGGTCAGCCGGTCGGCGCCTCCCCGCACAACCGGCCGGATCGAGCGCCAGAATCCCCCGCGCGTCTCGCGCCGCCCTGATCCCGACGGGTACCGCGGTCCCCGCGGCGGGTGTCACCCCGAGCCGGCCGGTTCGTCCGCCCACCCCGGTGCGTCGCGGTCCTCCAACTGTTCGCGCAGCAGGGCGAGTGTGGCGGTGAGGAGCCGGGAGACGTACATCTGGGACACCCCGATCCGCTCCGCGATCTCCGTCTGGGTGCGGCCGTCCCAGAAGCGCAGCTTCAACACCGTCTGCTCGCGCTCGGGCAACCGGCCGAGCAGGGGGCGCACGGCCGTCCGGAACTCGGCGAGTTCGAGGTCGGGATCGACGGCTCCGAGCCGGTCGAGCAGGGAGCTGCCCGCTTCGTCGGTGTCCTGTTCCCGTAGCGCGTCCAGTGAGTTGGGCCGGTAGACGCGGCCGGCGATCAGACCCTCGACGACCTGGTCGTACGTCAGGTCGAGCTCCTCGGCGAGCTCCTCGGTGTGCGGCAGCCGGCCGAGCCGCTGCTCCAGGCGGTCCGAGCCGCGGGCCACGGCCAGGTAGACCTCCTGCATGCCGCGCGGGACGCGGACCGGCCACGAGGTGTCGCGGAAGAACCGCTTGATCTCCCCGGCGATGGTCGGGATCGCGTAGGTGATGAACTCGACGCCGCGCTCGGGGTCGTAGCCGTCCACGGCTTTGATCAGGCCGACGGTCCCGACCTGGAGGATGTCGTCCATGTCCTCCGCGCGGTGCCGGAACCTGGCCGCGATGAAGCGGACCAACGGCATGTTCAGTTCGATGATCGTGCCGCGGACGTAGCTGTAGGCGCGGGTCTCGCGTCCCAGCGACGCCAGCCTCGCGAACAGCGCGTCGCTGATCCCGCGGGCCTCGGTCCTGCCCATCGCCCGGAGCTCCTCCGCACTCGGGCGCGGGGGCAGTGGGGGCGGCGGGGGCACGATCGTCCGGTCCTCGCGAGGACCGGCCTCTGCACGGATGATGGACACGGTGCTCTCCTGGGTGCACTCCCTGCTACGACGGTGCCGCCCGCGCCTCGCGCAGGACGCACCTCGGGCTCTCGTTCCCGGGCACCGGCCCGACACCGCCGGGCCTCGGCCCCGTGGCACACGGCACCCGGGAGCGTGCGGACACGACACGGTGCGCCACCGCGTCCGCTCTGTCGTGGCCACTACCCGACATCACCGCATTGATGCATGAATCGCCCGATTCATCCGTTTCCGGCCGCTGAACCACGCGTCCCCGGCCCGTGCCCCGGGGTGCCCGCGCCCGCACCGGCCGGCGGGCCCGACGGCGCCGCCGGGCGTCAGTCGAGCCCGGTGACCGTCGAGCCCACCAGGTGCTCGGCGAGCCCGGCCCGGCCCGCGTCCCGGTACCAGCGGCGCTGGCGGTCCGCACCGCTGCCCCGGGCCCGGAACCGCTGCCACAGCTCGGCCACCCGGCCGGTGTCGCCTGCGGCGTCCAGCCCCGGGGCGGCGTAGGACCGGAGTTCCTCGACCACGGCGCCGGCCGGCCGGGACGCGCCGTCGACCGGCGAGACCAGGTCGGCGTGCAGACCCGCCCGGGCGGCGTGCCAGACTCCGGCGCGCACCAGCTCCTCGGGCGGCTCCGGCCGCGGCCGGCCGGCCCGTTCGTCCAGTACCGCCCTGGCCACCAGGCCCCTGGTCAGCCCGGCGAACAACTCGGCGTCGGCGACCGTCAACTGGACGTCGCACGCCCGCACCTCCACCGTCGGGTAGCGGCCGGACAGCCGCGCCTGCCAGTAGACCTGCCCCTCGTCGGCGATCGCCCCCGAGGCCAGCAGGGCGCCCGTCCGACGCCGGTAGTCCGCGATGTCACGGAAGGCCGGTGGCGGGCCGCTCACCGCCCACTGGTCGAAGTGGACGGTGCGCCAGCTCGCGAAGCGGGTGTCCCGGCCCCGCCAGTACGGCGAGTTCGCGGACATCGCCACCAGCACGGACAGCCAGGGGCGGACCCTCACCAGCGCGCCGACCCGCTCCTCCTCGTCCGCCACCCCGACGTGCACGTGCATGCCGTTCAGCATCAGGTCGTCCACCAGCGAGGGCGCCTGGTCGCGGGCCCGGCGGTAGCGTTCGCCGTCGGTGACCGGCACCGGGTCGTCGAGGGCGAACGGAGCGGCGCCGACCGGCACGATCCGGCACCCGTGCTGCGCCGCGGCGGCGGTCAGTCCCGCCCGGACGCGGGTCAGGTGGCGGGTGAGTGCCGCGAGGTCCTCACAGACCGGGGTGGCCGTCTCCACCTGCACCTCCAACAACTCGGGCTGCGCCTCGCCCGACCGCAGGGCCGGGGCCAGATCGGCGGCGGCCAGCACCTCGGCGGCCAGCGGCACGGGCGCGCAGTCCCGCGGATCCACCAGGAGGTACTCTTCCTCGACTCCCAAGGTCAACATGTCCCTCCGCTACCCGGAAGCGCCCGGCCTACGCGGGGGGCGACCGGCCTACCCGGAAGCGCCCGGCCTACGCGGGGGGGCGACCGTCACACCGGGCGGGCCGCCGGAGCCGGCCCGACCCGTGTACCCGGCCGGTCGTGGCCGGAGCCGCGCGGGTACGGTCGGCACCCGGTCGGGTGATGCCGGCCGCTCAGCAGCCGTACCGGCGGGGAAGGGCCACCGGGCGCGCGGCCGGCCCTCGCTGGTCCGGATGCCGGGGTGGGAGTGCGGCGAACCGCTCCGGCGGCGACGTTGGAGAGATGGACATCGTCGTCGTACTGGAACTGGATACACCGACCAACGTGCGGATCCTCGGACCCGACCGTGAGCCGGCCCACCCCGACAACCCGGTGCGCCGCGCGCACACCGCCCTCGCGGAGGCCTCGGGCGCCTGCGGCCCCCTCACCCTGTGCGGCCTGGACACCTCCGACATGACCCTCGCCCCGCACCGGTACCCCCAGCCCGACCAGCCTCCGCCGGGACGCCGGTGGCACACCTGCACCACCTGCCGGAGCGCCGGAGCCGACAGCGCGCCCGGCTGGGCCGGAACGGCCGGAACGCTCGCCCCGGACAGCCATCAGGGCGACACCCACCCCGTGGAGACCCCGGCCCGCTGAATCCCCGTCCGCCCGAGCGCCGCCGGGACCGCCGTCGATCCGGCGGCTCCCGGTCCCGGCCACGGCCGGTGCGCCGCCGCTACGGGGCCCCGGTGTCGGCCGCCGGCGGCTCGGGCTCCTCGCCGTCCCCGCCCTTGGCCCGGACGTCCTTCGGTGTGGGCGCGGTGATGTTGCGCTGCTCCGCCGACCGCTCCCGGGTCTCCTCGTCGACCTGGGGGGTGCCGTCCTGCTCGGGAGTGCTCATCTCGATCGTCCTCTCGTCCAGCTCGGAACGGACAGCGACGCCGGACTGGACGACGGTCCCGGAGCGGACAGCGGGGCCGGCGCACGCGACGTGGTCCGTGCCGGGCGTCTGCCCCCGCGCCCGGACCGGAAACGGGCGGGCTGCCGGGCGGGGCGGAGCCGGGTTCCGCCCCGCCCGGCGGAGGTGGGTGCTACGAGATCCGGGCCCACGCGCTCCAGCTGCCGTCCGCGGCGTGCCGGCGGGACCACAGGCGGTTGTCCGTGCCCTTCGCGGCGATCTCGAACTGGCCGCCGCCCGTGTCGGAGGCGACGATGCCGACGCCACCGGTCTTGTAACCACCCAGCGAGGACCAGGCGCTCTTCTTCCCGGACGCGCTGCTCGAACGCGTCCACACGGCGTGGTCGGTGCCGATGACGAACACCATCCGTCGGCCGTCCCGGTAGGCGTACTCCGCCATCCCCGGCTGCCCGAAGTCAGCGCCGCAGAGGTACTCGCCACCCCAGACGGGGCTGGTGCAGTGCATCGGCTCCAGGGCCGCCGCGGGCGTCGCCGCCTGGGCGGGCGTCGCCGTCAGCGCGACACCGGCGAGAACGGCGGCGGCCATCGCCGTCTTGATCTTCTTCACGGGCACTCCCTCAATCGATA
The DNA here is from genome assembly GCF_044768625.1 of Kitasatospora sp. NPDC091207. NCBI lineage: Bacteria > Bacillati > Actinomycetota > Actinomycetes > Kitasatosporales > Streptomycetaceae > Kitasatospora > Kitasatospora sp. NPDC091207. Next base: position 152,865 of record NZ_JBIVVS010000014.1, on the reverse strand, counting down.
CGGACCGGGGCCGCCCGTCCACCGGACAGCCCCTTCAGTTGAGGTGACGGGCGCTCGGGCCTCACGGGTTCACCGGGCCGTCGGCCCCGGCGGCCGCCCACCTCCCTCGACGGCGCCCTCGGAGGCGTTCGACGGCGAGCGCCCGATCGACCGTCACGTCGTCGGCCGGGAATCCCGGCCGGAGGGGTCCGGGCCGACGCCGCGGCGCCCGGCACGTCCGCCTGTCGGTCCCTCAACTGGTCGAACGCGCTGGTGTCGTGATCGATACGGTGCGGCCCGGGCGTTGCAGTCCGGTGACACGGAATGCGTCATTCCGTCGATTGTTCGCACTAGATTCGATCGTGCACGCAGCCGCAACGCCCGGCGGTTCCCGCACGAGAGGAAACGGGCCCTGCGCGCGACCTCACCCGTACTTCGCTCAGGAGAACCCGCATGTCCCCCTCGACGACCCGCCGCGCCACCACCGTCCGCTCCCTGGCCGGCACCGTCCTGGCAGCCGCTCTGCTCGTCCCCGCCGCGACGGCCTGCAGCTCCTCGACCGACGCGGGTGGCACCACCGCGGCCAGTACCCCCGCCGCGCAGGGCACCACCGCACCGGTCGGCCCGCCGCCGACCACGCCCGGTTCTCCCACCGCACCCGGCACCGCCGCACCGGGCACCGCCGCTCCGGGCGCACCGACCGGTGCGCAGGGCACCACCGCACCGACCGCGCCAGCCGCCTCGCCCTCCTCTCCTCGGAGCACCGCGCCGGCCACCGCACCGGTCACCGGCACCAAGGGGAAGTCCCCGGTGCGCACCGAGACCCTGGTGGACGGCAGCACGGCCGAGATCCAGGACACCGGGAACCAGAACTACTCCGCCAAGATCGTCAACAAGGGCGATGTCCTCGCCACGCTGGAGACGCACAACGCCGACGCCGGCCTGGACGCCAACGGCATGTTCGTCGTGCTCTCGGTGGACGGCCACGTCCACTCCTGGATGGGCGGCGAGCACCAGGGACCGGGCACCTTCAAGCTCGTGGGCGGCTGGACGGCCAAGGTCACGAAGATCGGCGAACTCCGGTACCGCGCACAGATCCTCGGCAACGAGAACGCCGTGTACGACACGCTGGAGACCAACCAGCAGGACGTCGGGGCCGTCGCCAACGGCTCCTACATCGTGCTCAGCGCCGGCGGCGTGATCAGCTCCCACATGTGACCGCGCGGTACCGGGAGTTGTTCCCGTCCCTCGTTCGGGTGGTGAACGTCCGCTTCCCGCGAACACCGCGGTACCCGGGCCCGCCCAGGCGATGTGATGAGTGACGGCATCACCGACACCGCCGAGGAAGGCACATCGTGGCTGAACAGCTCTACGCGACACTGAGGACGAACCAGGGCGACATCGAGGTGCGGCTGCTGCCGAACCATGCCCCCAAAACCGTGCGGAACTTCGTCGAACTCGCCCAGGGCGAGCGCGAATGGATCAACCCGGAGACCGGCCAGAAGACGACCGCCCGGCTGTACGACGGCACGGTCTTCCACCGGGTGATCGAGGGCTTCATGATCCAGGGCGGCGACCCGCTGGGCAACGGCCAGGGCGGCCCGGGCTACAAGTTCGCCGACGAGTTCCACCCCGACCTCGCCTTCACCAAGCCGTACCTGCTGGCGATGGCGAACAGCGGTCCGGGCAGCAACGGCTCACAGTTCTTCATCACCGTCTCCCCGACCACCTGGCTGACCGGGAAGCACACCATCTTCGGCGAGGTCGCCGACGACGCCGGCAGGAAGGTGGTGGACGCCATCGCGGCCTCCGCCACCAACCCCCGCACGGACCGCCCCGTCAACGAGGTCGTCATCGAGTCGGTCACCATCGAATCCCGCGAGGGCTGATCCCCGGTTCCGCGGACGAACGCCCGGTGCCCCGGCCCGGCCCGCAGACCCGGGCCGGGGCACCACCCCGGCGCTACGCCCTCCTTCGGCGCCCGGAAGCCGCCGATCCTCCGCTCCAGCAGCTCGGCCGGCCGCAGCGGAGTACGGTCCTCGGACATCGGGCCGATGAGCTGCCCGCCCGCCGGCAGACCCTCGGGGGCGCGGCCCGCCGGTACGGCGGTGGCGGGCAAGCCGGGCATGGTGGCCAGACCGGCCCGGACGCGCTGGTCGACGTACGGGTACCCGACACCGTCGACGTCGATCCGGCGCGCCAGCGGATCGGGGTGGTGGTCGTGCGGGAACGCGGGAGCGGGCGTGACCGGACAGACCACGACATCGAACTCGGCGAAGAACCGCCGCCGGCCGTGGCGGTGGAGTTCACGACGGCCGTCCGCCTCGATCCGGTGACGCCCGCCGGACACCACGACGCGCAGCCGCGCCGCGTCGAGACTCCGGTCCTCCGCGCTCAGCCCCGCGGCGCGGGCCCGCAGCCGCTCGTGCGACTCGACGAGGAAGCGCGGGCGACGGAGGCCGAGAACAGCAACCGGGTGCAGAGCAGCGCGGCTTCGGTCGGATCGGGCAGCAACGGGCTCTGCCACTCGACGTGGGCGCCGGCCACCCGGCGCCCGCCCGCACCGCGGACGCGGTCGGAATTCGAAGGACTCGTTGACCGTCACCGAAGTGCCGAGCAGCGGCCGGTCCTCGCGCGCGCGGCGGCCCGGTCCACACCGCGTGCGGCGGCCCGCGCACGGTCGAAGTCCGGTACGCCGATCGCGTTGACCTCCCCGTCGTCCCGCTCGATGCGGGCGATCGCCTCGTCCGTCGGTTCCGCCGAACTCACGTCACCGGCCCGTAAGGCAGCTGTGATCTCTTCGGCCGTCGAATGGCTCCGCGTCATGCGGCCGACCGTAACGACCTCCGGAACAGGTCACGAAGCGCCGTTTCGCGCCATGGCCTACCAACCGCCGGAGGCGGTGGGGAAGCCGCGGGCGGCCGTGGTCGCCCCGGAGGTCCGGACCGGAGGCAGGTCCGCGCCGGAGGTGCTGACCCGGGCGCCGCCCCGCGCCGGATCCTCCTGGCGGCCGGCCGACTCCGTGGTGGCCCGCCAGGGGGCCGGCGCGGACGCGGGGGCCGCCGGCGGGCGCGGGTCCTCCCGGTCGATCCGCAGGACCAGGCTGCGGCCGCCGGGATTGCCGATCCCGTCCCGGTCGGTGCAACGGATCACCTGGCTGCGGGTGCCGTCGCGCTCCTCCCACCGGCCCACGACGGCACGGACACTGGGCCCCCAGGCGCCCTCGTGTTCGTACTCGACGGCGAGGTCCCAGTCCGCGGCGTCGATCAGTTCGCTGGCGCCGAGGACTCCCGGCACCACAACGGTGCCGCCGCCCCGGACGGTCACCACGGCGCGCTGCGGCCACTCGGCCTGCACCCCGATCACCGTGATCCGGTGGGCGTCTCGGTACTTCGGCATCGGTCACTCCCGCGGGTTGGTCCGGCTGATCCGTACTCCTCCTCCCTACTACGGCCGGCGGCCGGGCGAGGGTTCGCCGCCCGGTCGCCGGCCCTGCCCGAACCGGCCCGAACCGTGCCGCACCGTCCGTCGCGGCGCCGTCGCGGTCGGCGCCGGCGGTGGTCGGCGCGGCCTCAGGGCGACTGTGGTCCCCGCAGCCCCTGGAGCAGCAGGTCGATCAGTCGGCGGGGGTTGTAGCGGGGGTCGCTGTCGCGCCCGATGCAGAGGTTGCCGATGCCGCGCATCAGTTCGTAGGCCTCCGTACCGGGCCTGATCTCGCCGGCGTCGACCGCGGCGTCGAGCAGTTGGGAGCAGACGGGCACCAGGCGGTCGAGGAAGTAGGAGTGCAGCGCGTCGAAGCCGCTGTCCGACTGCACGGTGTTGGCGAGCCCGTGCTTGGTGACCAGGAAGTCGACGAAGAGGTCCACCCACTGACGCAGCGCCGTGAGGGGGGAGTCGCCGGCGGCCAGCAGGATCGGACCGGCCTCGGCACAGGCCTCGACCTGATGGCGGTAGACGGCGACGACGAGGTCCGCCCGGGCCGGGAAGTGGCGGTAGATCGTCCCGACGCCGACGCCGGCCCGGGCCGCGATCGCGCGGATCGGCGCGTCGATGCCGGAGGTGGCGAACACCTCGGCGGCGGCGGCGAGGAGCGCCTGCTGGTTGCGCAGCGCGTCGGCCCGCTTGCCTCGGGTCGGCACCTCGGCGGGCTGGCCTGCAGTGGACACCACGTTCTCCGTCCGGACGATGACTTCGACGACGATTCGGCGATTCGGCGATTGACCAAGCGGAACCTTGTTCCGTATCGTATCTGGAACAAGGTTCCGCTTTGAGCTTAGCCGAAGCGGTCCCTCCCGTCCGCCTCCCCCGCCACCGGCCGTACGAGGCCGGCAGCACGCCGCGGGAAGGGAAAGGCCATCCCATGACTGCATCGACCCACCCGCCCGACACCGTCGGCGAACCCACTCCGGTCCTCTCGGTCGGCCCGTTGGTCCTGCCGGCCCCCGGCCGCGCGGTGGACCTGCACCTGCGGGTCTCCGCCCCGGCGACCGGAAGCGACCTGCCGGTCATCCTCCTCTCGCACGGCCAGGGACCCTCCCACCACCTCTCCTCACTGCACGGCTACGCCCCGCTCGCCGACTACTGGGCGGCGCACGGCTTCGTCGTCATCCAGCCCACCCATCTGAGCTCGAGAACGCTGCGCCTCGACCCCGACACCCCCGGGGCGCCGCTGTACTGGCGGTCACGGGCCGAGGACATGACGCGCGTCCTCGACCACCTCGACCTGATCGAGGCCGCTGTGCCACAGCTCCCCGGACGCCTGGACCGGAGCAAGGTGGCCGTCGCCGGACACTCGATGGGCGGGCACACCGCGAGCCTGCTGCTGGGCGCCCGGCTCACCGACCCCCACAGCGGCGCGGAGGTGGACCTGACCGAGCCCCGGATCACGGCGGGCGTGCTGCTCGCCGCACCCGGCCGAGGGGGTGACGCCCTCACCCGGTCCACCGCCGAGAACTACCCGTTCTTCCTGACCACGGACTTCTCCCGGATGACGACACCCGCGCTCGTCGTCGCCGGCGACCACGACTCCTCCCCCCACCTGACGGTCCGCGGCGCGGCCTGGCACAGCGACCCGTACGTCCTCGCCCCGGGCCCCAAGTCCCTGCTCACCCTGTTCGGCGCGGGGCACGGTCTCGGCGGGGTCTCCGGCTACGACGTCGCCGAGACCACGGACGAGAACCCAGCACGGGTCGCCGCCGTCCAACGACTCACCTGGGCCTACCTCCGCTCCCAGCTCCACCCCGGGGACCTCAGCTGGCGCGCGGCGCGGGAGCTGCTCGCCGCCGGACCCGACCCGCTCGGACGGGTCGAGTCCAAGTGACCCACCGCGGCGCGGGACCGGATCGGGACTCCGCCGCCCTCCCGCCCACCAGCCGGCCGGCCCCGCACCTCGGCGAGCCGTCCACCCGTCGATCCGCCCACCCGCCCGTCCGTCGATCCGTCAATCCGTCATGGAGGAACACAGCCATGCAGTACCGCACCTTGGGCCGCACCGGTGTCCAGGTCAGCTCCCTCGCGCTCGGCGCGATGAACTTCGGCCGGCTCGGGCGGACCACCCAGGACGAGGCCACCGCCCTCGTCGACGCCGCCCTCGAAGCCGGGATCAACCTCATCGACACCGCCGACCTGTACAGCGGCGGCGAGTCGGAGGAGTTGGTCGGCCGGGCCGTCGCCGGCCGCCGCGACGACCTCGTGCTCGCCACGAAGGTCGGCATGCCGATGAGCGAGGAGCGCAACCACCGGGGCGGCTCGCGGCGCTGGCTGGTCACCGCGCTGGAGAACAGCCTCCGCCGCCTCGGTGTCGACCACGTCGATCTGTACCAGATCCACCGCTGGGACCCGAGCACCGGAGACGAGGAGACGCTGTCCGCCCTCACCGACCTGCAACGCGCCGGGAAGATCCGCTACTTCGGCTCCTCGACCTTCCCCGCCCACCGCATCGTGCAGGCCCAGTGGGCCGCCCGCGAGCACCACCTGAGCCGCTACGTGACCGAACAGCCCAGCTACTCGATCCTCCAGCGCGGGATCGAGACCCATGTCCTGCCCGTGACCGAGGAGTACGGCCTCGGTGTGCTGGTGTGGAGCCCGTTGGCCTCGGGCTGGCTGTCCGGCGCGGTCCGCGAGGGCCGCGAGATCACCACCAGCCGCTCGACGTTCATGCCGCAGCGCTTCGACACCACCGTCGCGTCCAACCGGGCCAGGCTCGACGCGGTCGAGCGGCTGGCAGGGATCGCCGACGCCGCCGGCCTGACCATGATCCAGCTCGCACTCGGCTTCGTGACCGCGCACCCCGCCGTGACCGGCGCGCTCATCGGCCCCCGCGCCCTGGAGCACCTGCACGCGCAACTCGCCGCCGCCGACACCGTTCTGCCGGCCGACGTGCTGGACGCGATCGACGCCGTCGTGGCACCCGGCGTCGACCTCGCCGCCCACGAGAAGAACGACACCCCGCCCGCACTGCTCGACCCGTCACTGCGCCGCCGCTGACCCCGCACGGCTCGCGGCCCTTCCCGTCGGGTCCGATGGACAAGAAGCTTCCCGCACCACCGGCTTGGAATGGCAGGATGCCTCGCAGGTACCCCTCCGACCGACAGCAAGGACAGTGGACGTGAAACGGCACCGCGCGCTGGCCGTACGATCGACGGCCCTTCCCCTGATCCTCCTGCTCAGCGCGTGCGGCAGCGTCGCGGCACCGGTCACGGGCGACGGAGCGCCCGCCTCGCCGCTTTCGCGGAGCGACCCCGGTGAGGCGGCCCTGCAGAAGCTGGAATCGGCGCTCGGAGACCAGGGACGCGCGGATTTCGCGGACACCTTCGGCACGCTTCAACTGGACGTGGCGGGAGGGCGTGTCATCCTGTTCGCCACCGGCGAGGAGCGGGCGCGGGCGCTCATCGAAGCGGCGGCGAAGGCGCATCCGGACATCGACACCTCCCGTGCCGAGATCCGGAGGTGCCAGTACTCGCGAAGGACCGTCGATCCCGCACTCCGACGGATCGCCGACGCCATGAAGTCGGACCGGCTACCCGCACCCGTGCACACCGTGGGCCTCCTTCCGGACGGATCCGGGATCAAGGTCACGACGACAAAGGAAGGAACGGCGTCGAAGGAACTGAAGGACGCTGTCGCGAAGCTGGCCGGGGGCATTCTGGTGGCGTACGAAGTCGGCAAACCCCTGAGGGGTCTCGATGCCACCGCCACGATGGGCCCTCCGGACGCCGGCTCGACGCCGCGGTAGAACGCGATCGCCCGATATCCGGAAGCTCGACGAGAACACCTCGACGAGAACACCGAATTCCGGCTCCACCGAATGAACGGCGGGACCGGACCGGTGGACCTCCCGGCAGGGCGGTCAGAGGCGGTCGAGCGGTGGGCGACAGAGCGGCGGGAACGGCGGGAACGGCCGGGGCGCGGCAGTGGCCGGATACCCGCCCCCGGCTACAGCAGGACCAGCAGCTTCGTCCCCGGCACCAGCTTCCGGTTGACGGAGGTCGACTGGACGAACACGGTGTAGGCGGGATTGTCGCCCGGCTTCACCGTGACCTCCGACTCCGGCAGGCCGAGCAGCCGGCGGGCCGCCGGACCCGAGAACACCCGGCCCGTCATACGGCCGGTGGCGACGTCCCGCTCCGCCACGGCGAGCTGCTTCCGGCCCTGGATCTTCTCCCGCTTGGACAGCTCGTAGAAGGCGCAGCCGGTCTTGTAGGGGTGCCCGGAGCTGGTGACGAAGTCGCGGATCGGGCTCTGCTCGTCGACCGGGACCAGGATGTAGGTGCCGCTGTCCAGCGCGTCGAGATTGGCCTTCACCTCGGCGGTGCTCAAGTCCTGGCCCATCGTGAACAGGTTCCTCGTGCCGCGCACGCCCTGCTCGCGGCCCCGCAGGAAGCTCGTGGCGGCCGCCTTGACGGTGCCGATGGCCTCCTCGACGCCCTTGCTGGAGTCCGCGTCCCAGATCGCGATGTTGCCCGCGGGGAAGCCGTACTCCTGGGCGGTGCGCTTGGCCAGGGAGTTGGGGACCAGGATCGCCGAGGTCCAGTGGTCGGGGAGGTGGTCCATGGCGCTCCGGATGCGGTCCATCCAGCCGCGCAGGACGGCGGTGCCCTGGCCGCCGCCCATCCGGATGTGCATCTGGCCGCTCTCCGAGCAGCCGGAGGCGTTCTCCTCGCCGTCGGTGACGACGACCTGGAGGAAGGAGTGCTCCCCGTACCCCTCCCAGATGTTCTTGAGGTCGTCGACGGACTTCACGGCCGCCTCGATCAGCGCCGTCGCCCCGCCGTCGACCTTGTAGAGGCCCTTCAGGGAGGGCAGGTGCTTGACGTCCATGTCCCAGACCAGGTTCTGCACCTCGTGGTCGAAGGCGTAGAGGCTGATCCGGGTCTCGTGACCGAGGCGGTCGGACTCCTCCTGCAGGCCCTTCACGAACTCGTCCACCACGCGCACCAGCTGCGCCTCGTGCTGGCGCATCGAGCCGGACTTGTCGACCACGAGCGAGACGTGGTTGACCTTGTGCTTGATCCTGTTCGCAGCCATGGTTCTACCCCTTTGCCCAACGCTCTTCCGACGCCTTCCGGCGTTCCCTCCGACGTTGATTCCACTCTATGAGCCGGCACTGACATTCCGTTCGGAGCCGGGGTCGCGCGGATACTCCCGCCCGGCACCGGAACGCGGGCGGGCGGGCCGGCGCTCCGGAGGACACGATCCGCCGGGTTCGGTCAACATTTACTTTTCCGGAATACGTCTGCATAGTGACGCCTCGAAATAGTGGTGGAGTTGGGCGGAGGGGGCCTTTCTTGTCTCAGATCGACGATGCTGCCGCGCGCGAGGTGGAGCGTGAGCGCGTTCAGGTCTCCGTGATAGCCGAGCTGTTCGACGAGCGGCTGGCCGGGGCACGGGAGCAGCTGGCGCGGGTACTGGCGTCGCCGCCCGACGGCGCGGGCCGGGCCTACGAGCGGGAGGTGGCGGCCGGGCGGCTGGCCGGGGAGATCCGTCGACTGGAGGGCGCCGAGGAGGGGTTGGTGTTCGGCCGGATCGACCTGGCGGACGGGACGGCGCTGCGGATCGGGCGGCTGGGGCTGCACCGGGACGCGGACGAGCTGCCGGTGCTGATGGACTGGCGGGCCGCGGCGGCGCGGCCCTTCTACGAGGCGACGCCGGTTCATCCCATGGGGCTGCGGCGGCGCCGCCATCTGCGCCTGGCGGGCCGCACGGTGGTGGGGGTGAGCGACGAACTGCTCGACGACTCCGCGCCCACCGGACAGGACGTGATCGGCGACGGCCCGTTGACGGCGGCCCTCCAGGCGAGGCGCACCGGCCGGATGGGTGCGGCGGTCGCCACGCTGCAGGCCGAGCAGGACGCGATCGTCCGGTCGCCGCACCGCGGGGTGACGGTGGTGCAGGGCGGTCCGGGCACCGGGAAGACGGTGGTGGCGCTGCACCGCGCCGCGTACGTGCTGTACGCGTTCCCGAAGGCGGCCGAGCACGGTGTGCTCGTCGTGGGGCCGAACGCACGGTTCCTCGACTACATCGGCCAGGTCCTGCCCTCGCTCGGGGAGAACGACGTCGTCCTGGCCACGTGCGAGGAACTGGCCGGCGTCGTACCGGTCGCCGCGGAGTCCTTCGCGGTGGCGCGGCTGAAGGGGAGCGCCGCGCTGGCCGGGGCGCTGGCCGCCGTCGTCCGCTCGCGGCAGGCCCCGGGCGGTGACTTCGCCGTCCGGGTCGGACAGGAGTGGATCCGGCTGCCGGACGAGGACGTCGCACTGGCGCGGGAGTCGGCACGGACCGGCACCCTCGCGCACAACCGGGCCCGCGGGCTGTTCAAGGAGCTGCTGGTCGACGCCCTGGTCCGGGAGTTCGCCCGCGGTGGCGCCGAGGCGCTCGAGGCCATCGACGCCCAGGTCGCCCAGCTGACCGGTCTCGATCTCGACCGGGTCGCGGCGGCGGACCTGCGGCGCCTCGGCCTGGACGACGCGCCCACCGCAGGTGCCGACGAGTTCGACGCCGACGCCCTGCGCGCCGACCTCCTGGACGATGCCTCGGTCGACCGGGCCGTCGAGGAGCTGTGGCCGCGCCTCACGCCCGGCGACGTGGTCCGCGCCCTGCTGACGGACGGCGACGCGCCGGCCGGGTACCCGCGGGAGTTCACCGACGACCAGCGGGCCCTGCTGCGGCGAACGCCCGACGCGCCCTGGACGGACGCCGACGTGCCGCTGCTCGACGAGGCGGCGAGCCTGGTCGACGGTCCGCCCGGGCAGACCTTCGGACACGTCGTCGTCGACGAGGCGCAGGAACTCACCGCGATGCACTGGCGGATGGTCGTGCGCCGGTGCCCGGGCCGGTCGATGACGCTGGTCGGGGACTTCGCCCAGGCGGGCCCGGCGACGGCGGCCCGGGACTGGAAGGAGGCACTCGGACCGGAGCTCGGACGGCGCTTCGACCTGCGCACCCTGACCGTCAGCTACCGGACCACGCAGGAGATCCTCGCCGCCACCGAGGACTTGCTGGCCCGGATCGCCCCGGACCGGCCACCGGTCCGGTCGATCCGGCGCGGCGAGGTGCCGCGCACCCTCGCCGCGGCCCCCGAGTCGCTCCTCGGCACTCTCCTGCGGGAGCTGCGCGAGCAAGCCGCCGCGCACCCGGGCGAGTTGACCGGGGTGATCTGCGCCGATGACCGGACGGCGTGGCTCGCGGCCGCCGGGATCGAGCGGCACGCCCGCCTGGTGCCGGCCTCACAGGCGCGCGGCCTGGAGTTCGACGCCGCCGTCGTGGTCGACCCGGACGGGATCACCGCCGCCCGCCCCGGGGGTGAGCGGGACCTGTACGTGGCGCTCACCCGGGCCACCAAGCGACTGTGCACGATCACCGTCCCGCCCACCGCGGAGGCGGGGCACGACCCGGCCGGCCCCTGAGCGTGCGGGCGGGAGAGTCCCGCTCCCCCGGCGGCCGCTGCGCCGGCGACCACGGCGTCGGCAACCGCTGCGCCGGGCCCGGGCCCGGCCCGGTGCCGTGCGGGGCGGCATCCGCGAGGGCGGTCGGTCCACCGAGCCCGGCCGGCCCGTCGGCGTGGCCCCCGACCGCACCCGCGCCCCGGACGCGCCCCTACCCCCGGCTCGGGGCGGCGGCCGGCGGGGCGTCCAGGACGGTGAAGCGCAGGCCTGCGGCGGTCAGCCGGTCGATCAGCGCGGTGCCCATCGCCACCGCCGGGGTGACCTGGCCGGCGGTGGCGGGGAGTTCGTCGAAGGCGAGGCTGAGCGCCGACTCCGCGAGCATCTTGGCGGTCTCGGTGTAGCCCGGGTCGCCGCCGGACACCTCGGTGAAGAGCCGGCGCCCGGGGCCGGACTCGCCGACGAAGCGGACGGTGAACCAGGAGTCGGCGCGCTGCTCGGCACTGGGCCCCGCGCCGGACTTGCGCAGGCGGGTCAGCGTCCGCCGCAGTGACGGCAGCTGCGCGGCGAGCGCCAGCAGGGCGAGGCCGGCACCACCGGCCAGCAGCACCGGCAGCCGCCGGACCGCCGCGTAGTGGCCGTAGCGGAAGGTCCCGCCGTAGTCGGGCCGTGCCGCGGCCGAGCGGGCGACCACCAGCGGGTCGATGGTGGGCAGCGGCACCGCCCAGGCGCGGGCCTCCGCCGACCGCCGGACCGGTCCGGCGGTGACACTGATCGTGCGGTCGGCCGGCCCGGGGTCGGCGGCGTGGCGCGCCCGGGCCGCCCGGGCGGCCGCCCCGCGACGGGACATCACGGTCAGCGCCGAGGCGAAGGTGCCACCGGAGAACGTCCCGCCGGCCCGGACGAAGCCGCGCACGGAGACCGCCGCACCGTCCGGCAGGGCACCGCGCTCACGCATCCGTTCCAGGGTGAACAGCACCCCCAGGTCGTGCGGAACGGAGTCGAAGCCGCAGGAGTGCACCAACCGGGCACCGGTCTCGACGGCCCGGCGGTGGTGCAGCAGGTACATCCGGTCGACGAACTCGGGCTCGCCGGTCAGGTCGAGGTAGTCGGTGCCGGCGTCCGCGCAGGCGGCCACCAGCGGCTCGCCGTGCTGGAGGTAGGGGCCGACGGTGGAGACCACCACCCGGGCCGCGGCCGCCACCTCCCGCAGCGAGGCGGGGTCGGCGGCGTCGGCGGCCAGCAGCGGCAGGCCGGCGCAGCCGGGGTCCAGGGTCGCGAGACGCGCGCGCAGCGCCTCCAGCTTGGCCCGGTCGCGGCCGGCCAGTGCCCAGCGGCAGCCGGCCGGCACGTGCCGGGCCAGGTACTCGGCGGTCAGCGCGCCGGTGAAGCCGGTGGCACCGAACAGGACCAGGTCGTACGGACGTTCGGCATCCATGAGAAATCCCTACCCACTGGTAACGAAGGAGCGCCTCACGCTAGGGACCGGGCGGCCGCGGCGTCAACCGCGGTCGGCCGGACGACGGCCGGCGCGGGGCCCGCGCCGATCCGGCCGGCACCGATCGGAACGGGGCCCGCGCCGCCACCGCCGGCGCTGCCGCGGGCCGTGCCCGTTCAGGTCCCGAACGGGCACGGCCCGGGGTGGCGGTGCCAGGTCCTGCCCGGCCGGCCGGACCACGTCCAGGGGTCGCCGAACGACCGGCCCGGCACCGGCTCCCCCGGAGCCCCCCAGGAGGGCCCCGGAAAGGCTCTGCCGTTGTTCTCACCGCTCCGACGGACGGCGGCCGGAGAGCGTGACAGGAAGCGGAGCGCCCGTGCCCCGCGCCCCTTCGCGGGCGGACCGCCCCGGCGCGACGGGGGGCGCGCGGGAAGCACGGCGGGAGCGTGCGGAAGCAGTGAGCCACCCTCCCTCTGGTCAGCCGCCCCGGTACCCCTGCACCCTGGTGCGGAGACGGGCGGGCGGCCGTCGGAGGAGGGGATCGATGGGAACGCGTACGCACGGGTCGGACGACCGTTGGAACCGGGCCGTGGTCATCGGCGGCGGATTCAGCGGTCTGGTGACGGCCCGCGTGCTGACCGGCTGCTTCCGCGAGGTCGTCGTCCTGGAGCGGGACGAGGTGGACGAGCACACCGGCGTCCACCCGCACGCCCCGCAGGGCAACCACGCCCACGCCATGCTGGCCAAGGGCGCGGAGATCCTGGAGACGCTCTTCCCCGGGCTGCGCGCCGAGCTGCTCGACCTCGGCGCGCCGGTCTACGACTACGGGGAGCGGATGAGCTTCCTCCAGCCGGCCGGCTACGCCCTGCGGCACCGGACGGGCGTGCTGATCCAGTCGTTCACCCGGGACGAGCTGGAACGCCGCCTGCGGCGCCGGGTGTTGGCGCTGCCCGGGGTGACGCTGCTGGCCTCGGCACGGTGCGAGGGCCTGCTGGCGGAGCGCCCCGGTGCCGTGACCGGGGTGCTGTACCGCACGGCCGGGTCCGCCGAACCGACCCGTCTGGAGGCGGACCTGGTGGTCGACGCCTCGGGGCGGGCCGGCGGCCTGGACGGCCGGCTCGAAGCGCTGGGCGTGACCGTGCCCGAGCGGCGCGTGGTGAAGGCGAGGATCACCTACACCTCGATGAACTTCGCCAGGCCGGAGCAGGACCGGCCGGACTTCGACGCCGCCTACCAGATGACGTTCGCGCCGGACATCCCGCGCGGGGGCGTCATCCTCGCCGTCGAACGGAACCGCTGGACGTGCTCGCTGTTCGGCTTCGACGAGCAGGTGCCGCCGACCGACGACCAGGGCTACCTCGACTTCGCCCGCAGCCTGGCGAACCCCCGGCTGGCCGACCTGATCGAGCACCGCACTCACCCGGAGCCCACCCACCGGTACGTCAACCCCAACAACCAGTGGAGCCAGTACCACCGGGTCAAGGACTGGCCCGAGCGGCTGCTCGCCGTCGGCGACTCGGTCTGCGTGTTCAACCCGGTGTACGGGCAGGGGCTCACCGTGGCGGCGCTGGAGGCCCGCCTGCTGCACCGCGTGCTGTCCGCGCGCCGGACCGCGGGCGGGGGGCTGGACGGGCTGAGCCGCGGGTACCAGCGCCGGCTCGCGCGTCTGCTGCTCGTCCCCTGGACCCTGTCGAGCAATTCCGACCTGATGTGGAACCCGCGCGAACGGCCGGCCTCGGCCCGGATCGCCCACTGGTACAACACCCAGGTCTTCGCGGTGGCCGTGCACGACCCGCGGGTGTGGTCCCGGTTCGCCAGGGTGGCCAACATGGTCGCGCCGCCCAGCGTGCTCTTCGCGCCCTCGGTCCTGCTGAAGGTCCTCCGCGCGGGCCTGCGGCGCCGCACCCCGCCGGCCGCCCGGGCCGACGGACCGGTGCCGGGGGCCACGGAGCCGGTCGCCCCCCGCACATGCTGACCGGACGGCCCGGCGCGCGGAGCCCGGTCCGCGGGTGACCGGGCTCCGTCGCTCCTGCCGGGGCGACCGGCCGGCGCTCAGGCCTCCTTGACCACCACGGTCTTGGCCGCCTTGTCGTGGAAGCACTGCTGCAGCGGCTTGTCCCACAGCAGCGACAACACGTTCACCAGGGAGAACAGCGAACCGATGCAGTAGAGCGCCTGGGGCAGCCCGTAGACCGCGCTGCGGGCCCAGAGGTCGTTGTCGGAGGGACGACCGCCGTGCAGCGCCGAGACCACCCGCAGCTTCATCGCCTTCTTGCCGACGGACTGCTGGCCCTGGGTGAGCATCATCACCGCCTCGTAGCCGAAGACGACCACGGCGCCGACGACGGCGCTCAGGATCGAGCCGGCCGCCGCCGTGACGGTGAGCTGGATCACGATCAACGGGATCAGCAGCACCCCGAAGTCGATCAGACGGGCCAGGAACCGGTCGGCGGGCGTGGCCAGGGCGGGGCTGCCCGGCGGCGGGTACCCCGGTCCGGCCTGCGGGTAACCGGGGCCGGTCTGTGGGTAACCGGGCGGCGGGTAACCGGGGGTACCCTGGGGGTGGCCGGCCTGCGGGTGGCCGGCTCCGGGCTGCGGGTCGTACGGGCCCTGCGGGACTCCGTAGCCCGACTGGGCCGGCGGAGGCTGCTTGTCATAGGGGTTCTGGTCCGACGGATAGCCGTAACCGGGGGGTGGGTTCGTCATGGTCCTGCCTCGTCTCGTGGCGGCTTGTCCCTCGGGTCTAGTGGCTCCGGCGATCTTTTAGGAAGTCCTTGAGGCCAACCGTTATATGAACAGCGAGGACGCGCCGCCCGGTCACGCACCGAGGGCGGCCGGTACGGGTTGGCGTCCCGCGGCACGCGCCCGGTCCCGCGCGGGCCGGCCCGCCGCTCAAGGAGTGGCGCGCACCCGGAGTCGGGAGCGCGGCCGGCGGGATCCGGGCGGACTTCATGGCATGATCAACAGCCGCGTCGGACGCGCGTGGCACCCCGGCCACCACCGTCCCGCACTTCGACCGCCCGAACCGTCCTCGTACGTCCCCACCCCGCCCCACCCCCGCCGGGCCTCCACCCGGCAGCCGGGGAACACTCGCTGTCCCCGGGCCGGCACGACCACATCGCACACGACGTAAACTTCAACCACGACAACAAGGGACCAGCTGTGGCAACCGACTACGACGCCCCCCGCAAGACCGACGACGACGGGTCGCACGACAGCATCGAGGAGCTGAAGACCCGCCGCACCGACACCTCCTCCGCCGCCATCGACGCCGTCGACCAGCTCGAATCGGCTGACGGCGTGGAGCTGCCCGGCGCCGACCTCTCGGGCGAGGAACTCACCGTCACCGTGCAGCCCATGCTGTCCGACGAGTTCACCTGTGTGAACTGCTTCCTGGTCCACCACCGCAGCCGGCTCTCGCGGATGAAGAACGGCCAGCCCATCTGCCTCGACTGCGACTGACCGACGGCAGACCACTCCCGCCGGTGGCGGGGAGGGAAGCGCGCCTCCCCCGCCGGTGGTGACCCGCCCGGCCGGGCGCCGGCGGTCAGCCCTGCGCCGGCCGACCGCCCGGCCCGCCACTCGGAGGGCCAGGGGACCAGGGGATCAGGGCTGGTCGAACCAGGAGAACGCCGCGATCCGCCAGCCCTCCGGAGTGCGGACGAACTGGATGGTCTTCGTCCCACCGCCCTCGTACGGCTCGCCGTCCAGGATCCCCGACTTGCGGTACTCGCCGAACCGCGACGCGATGTCGCCGGCGATCTCGGTGCGCTCGGAGGTCTCCCACTCGGAGAACTCGACCAGCCGGCCCTCGGTCAGCAGCCGCCGGCGGGGCTCGATGAACTCCTCCACGGTGTAGACGGCGAACGCCGGGCCGGTCAGGACGATCACACCGCCCGGGAGCATCAAGCGGCGGACCCGGTCGACGTCGGCGGCCCCGCCGCCCCGGTTGTCGAAGGAGCCGAAGAACTCGGCGGTCACCATGTCGATCTCAGACTTGGACATGGCGCGACGGTAGCACCGGGCGGGCGGCGGTCCCGGGCCGGTACCGGCAACCGGCAGGCGGCCACCATCCACCTGCACCGATCGTCACGCGGGGGCGGGGGGCGGGACGATCCAGAGTTCGGCCGGGCCGTTGACGACGGCGGACCGCAGCCGCGCGGCAGGCGGGCCGTCCTGGTCCCGGAGGACGGCGTTCGGGTAGGAGCCGAAGAAGCCGTCCAGGGCCACTTCCGCCTCCAGACGTGCCAGCGGGGCGCCCAGGCAGAAGTGCGGGCCGTGGCCGAAGGCCAGGTGGTCCTTGACGGGGCGCGTCGGGTCGAAGTCGTCCGGCCTGTCCGGGTGGACCTCCGGGTCGCGGCCGGCGGCGCCGAAGGCCAGCAGGACCGGCTCGCCCCGGCGGAGGACGACGCCCTCACCGAGGTCGATGTCCTCCAGCGGGTAGCGCAGCGGGAGGTGCATCACCGGGCCCTCGTGACGCAGCGTCTCCTCGATGACGTCCTCCCAGCCGAGGGCTCCCCCGTGGACCAGGGTGAGGTACCGGGGGTGGGTCAGCAGGGCCTGGAGGGCGCTGGTGATCAGGTTGACGGCGGTCTCGTAGCCGGCGCCGATCATCAGGAAGAGGGTGTCGCGGGACTGTTCCTCGGTGGGCTCCGCCTCGCCGGTGGGGACGGCGGCCACGTCGCTGGCGAGGTCCGGTCCGGGCTCGCGGCGCTTGAGGTGCAGCAGCTCGGTCAGCAGCGCGTCCATCTCCACCTGGGCGACCCGGATCCGGTCCGGCGTCGACGCCGTGATCAGCAGGCTGTCCATCGCCCTGCCGAGCGGCAGCCGCATCGCGGCGGGCACCCCGAAGAGGTCGCAGATCACCGTCATCGTCAACGGGAGCGACAGCGCCCGGCGGATGTCGACGGCTTCGCCCGGGGCGAGTCGGCCGATCGCACCGATCAGCTCGGCGGCCATCGCCTCGATCCGGGGGCGCAGCGCGGTCACCCGGCGGGGCGCGAACGAGGGGGTCATCCGCCGCCGGGCCGCGCGGTGCTCGCTCCCGTAGAGGTTGAAGAAGGTCTGCTGCAGTGCCAGGGGCGCCAGTGGCCACCCCTCGGGCACGTCCGCCAGCCCCGGCCAGTGCTTGCGCGGGTCCCGCGAGACCCGGGGGTCGCCGGCCAGGGCCCGGATCACCTCGGACCGGGTGACGGACCAGGCGACGATGCCGCCGGGGAGTTCGACCCGCACGGCGGGCCCGGCGGAGCGGAGCCGGGCGTTCTGCCGGTGCGGGGCTTCGGCGGCCATGTCGAGTACGGGGCAGCCGAGCTCGTCCGGAGTCATGGGCCTGCTCCTCGGGGTTCACGGGGCGCCCGGGCGGGGCGGCGTCACTGGCCCCGGCCTACCGTGCCAGAGGTCCACGTGTTCGTTGTAGGGCGGCCGGACGCGGCCGTCAACGGCGCCCCGCACGCCCGCCTTCCGTACCGTACGGCCGCTTCGGCCCGTCCGGCCGGCGCGGCCGCGCCCCACCGCACCGGCCCACCTGCGCCTTCGGCGCCCCGCACGGCGGCGCTTCCGTCGCCGGGCCGGCCCCGGAGCCGAGCGAGCGGCCGAACCGTCCGCCGCAACGGCATGACCGGCCCTGGACGTGCGCGCGGAGCCGGTCTCGTGCGGCCGGATGACCGTCTGCCCCGGAACGGCGTGGTCGGGCCGGCGCCCGTTCAGGCGCCCGGCCGGTTCGGCGGCCGTGTCCGTGTGCTCCGGGCGCACCCCGGCCACCCGTGCGGGCAGCGCCCGGATCGCCGGGGCCTCCCGCCCGCCTTGACGACCCGAGTAATTAGGTGCCATATTACTTTCATGACGCGAGACGGGGCCGACCACGAGGCACCCACCCTGGATCAGGCCAGACGGCAGGTCGAACACTACGGCCTGGAGGCCGACCCCCAGGCGGTGCTGGTCGCGGTACGGCTGATCTCGGCGGGTGCGCGGGTCGGCCGGGCGGCCGAGGCGCACTTCGCCAGGTTCGGCCTGTCGACGGGGCGCTACCGCCTGCTCGCCGACCTGGAAGCCCACGGCGGGGAGAAGTCCCCTTCGCGCCTCGCGGCGGACCTGGACGTCTCCAGGGCCACCATCACCGGCCTGCTGGACGGACTGGAACGCGAGGGCCTGATCGCCCGGCGCCCGTCCACGGAGGACGGACGGGGCACGGTGGCCATCCTGACGGCCCGCGGCGCGCAGCGCCTGCGCGACATGGCGCCCGAGCACTTCGGGCGACTGGAGGCGATGGTGGGCGGACTCAGCGTCGAGGAACGCGCGGTGTTCCTGGACCTGCTGGCCCGCGTGGTACGCGGAAGCACGGCCCTGGCCGCCGACTGACCCACCCCCGGCCCCCTCCCGGCTCGAACGACCGGCTCGACCTCCCGGCCGACCGACCCGACCCCCGGCCGACCTGGCCCCGCCCTCCGGGCAGGGCCCTTTTCACGGACCAATAGTTAGCCACCTAATTACTTGACCGGGGCAGGCCCGCCGTCCGCCCCGAAGCAACCTTCACTTTCCGCACGCCGACGAGAAAGAGGCCCGCATGCCCGCAATGAAGGACCCCTCGGTGAAGGACCCGGCTTCGAAGGACCGGGCACGGAACGACCCCGGGGTGAACGACACCGCGGTGAACGGCAGAGGCGGCCGGAGCCGGGCGGCCTCCCGGCCGTTCGTCCTGTGGCGTGAGGTACTGACCGCCTACGCCGCCCCCGCGCTGATGGCCGGCACCGCCGGAGTCGTCACCGGGCAGCGGGAGCTCGCGGTGGCGGCGTGCACGTCCATCGCCGGCACCTCCGCCGTGGTGGCGTTCCTGGTCGGCGCCTGGCTGCGGCGCGGCGGGCGGCCGCGGCGCTGGACCGTCGCCGTACCGCGCGTCGTCCTGACCGTCGTCCTCGTCGTCGCGACCGCCGGCACGGCGGCCCTGCTGGGGTGGTTCGCCGCCCAGTGGCTGCCCGCCCACACCGCGGTCCCCGGCAGCCCCTGGCTGGACCGCCTGCGCATCGACCTGCCGGTCTCCGCGGTCCTCGCCACCACCATCGTCAGCCTGCGCTGGCGCAGCACCACCGGCACGTCCCGGCCGTAGCCCACCCCGGCGCCGGCCCCACCCGCACCACCCGCACCACCGGCCCGGCACCACCGGGCCCACTCCGGCGGCACCCGCCGCCGGGAACCCACCACGAAGTGAGAACACCGATGATCGTTGTCATGGGAGCGACCGGAGCGACCGGGACCGCCGTGGTCCACAGTCTCCTCGCACTCGGCGAACCCGTGCGCGCGCTGACCCGTACCCCGCAGCGGCCGCTGCCCGGTCTGGCCGACGCACCCCGTTCACTCGTCGAGGTCCAGTACGCCGACGCCGCCGACCCCGAGTCGCTGCGCACCGCCTTCAAGGGCGCCGACGCGCTCTTCCTCGCGATGGCCAACGGCCCCGCGCAGGTCGAACTCGAAACCCGCGTCATCGACCTCGCCGCCCGGAGCGGCATCGGGCACATCGTCAAGATCTCCGCGCCGGCGGCCGAACCCGACTCCCCCGTCGCGGTGTCCCGCGGGCACCACACCGTCGAGGAACACCTGCGCGCCTCGGGGCTCACCTCCACCGTCCTGCGTCCCTACGCGTTCATGCAGAACCTGCTGCGGCTGGCCCCCACCGTCGCCCAGGGCGTCATCCTCGGCACGATGGGCGACGCGCCCTGCAACTACGTCGACTGCCGCGACATCGGCGACGTCGCCGCCGCCGCGCTCACCAGGCCCGGCATCGCCGGCGGCACGTACGGCCTCACCGGCCCGGAAGCCGTGTCCTATCCCGAACTCGCCTCCCGGCTGGCCGCCCTGACCGGCAGAGAGATCCGCTACATCAACCTCACCCCGCACGAGCTGCGCGACCACCTCGTCCAGCGGGCCCACATGCCCGCCTGGCTCGCCGAGCACGTGACCGAGATCCAGCTGCTCGCCGTCGCCCGACCCGAGACCCCCAACGGCACGGTCGCCGACATCCTCGGCCGCCCGCCCCGCACCCTGGACGCCTTCCTGCACGAACACGGCGGCCAGTTCCGGCAGTAGCTCCGGTCGCCGGGTGCCGCGGCGACACCGGCGCCGCGGCACCCGGGCCCTGGTCATCAAAGATCACCGCCGCCCGGCCCGCCGAAGCGGGCCGGGCGGCGGTGATCGTCGCGCGGTCCGGTCAGCCGGCCGAGCCGGACCAGACGACGTTCTTGCGCTGCCCGGTGGAGCCGTAGACGAAGTTGACCGAGAACGGGTCGGCCGCGTCCTCCGGCAGGGCGTACGCGGACAGCCCGGTGGCCTCCTGACCGGGGGCGAGGGAACCGCTGAGAAGCTTCATCCGTCCGCTTCCGTCGATCAGGATGAAGACGAGATTGCCCCTGGCGTCCCTGACCACGGGCATCCCCGACCCGTCGAGCGAGACCGGCGCGGACCCGGTGTTGACGACGGTGATCCTGATCTGGACGACCTTGGCGTTCTTGGGGGCCGAGGTCACGTTCCCGCGCAGGGCGTACGGCTCGGGCGCGGCCATCGTGACCTTCAGCCCGTCGCCGTAGGTGTAGGACTGGCCGAACGTCAGGCGCCGGGCCCGCTCGTCCGCGGCCTCCTTCTCCCGCTCGGCCTCCAGTCTCTTCCGCTCGGCCTCGATCCGTTCCCGCTCCTTCGCGGCGCGCTCCTCGGCGGCCTCGATCGCGGCGTCGGAGCGGGCCCGCGCGGCGTTGCGCTCCGCCCGCTGCTCGTCGGCGACCACCTGCACCCGCGACACCACGAAGACCCCCGCGCCGACCGAGACCAGCAGGCCGCCGATGCCCAGGATCACGCCCGCGAGCGCCATCCCCCGATTGGTCGCCAGGCCCTTGCGCACGTTGCCGAGCCCGATGGCGCCGAAGATCACGGCGAGCAGCGCCGGCAGCCAGGACAGCCAGAACAGGATGATGGCCAGGCCGAGGACCGTCCCGACGATGCCGAGCACCATGGCCGCGGTACCCAGGCCGTTGCGCGGCGGCGGCGCCGGCATCGCGTACGGCGGCCAGTACGGCGCCCCCGGAGCCTCGCCGGGAGCGGGGACGGGGGCAGCAAGGACGGGGGCAGCCGGGCCGGGGACAGGGCCGGGAGTCTCGCCCTGGCCCTGAGCCTCGCCGCCGCCCTCGCTCCGGCCCTCGCCCTGACCCGGGCTCGGCGGGGCCCACGGGTTGAGGTCGGCCGGCCCCTCCGCGGGCTGCGGGCTGTCGGGCAGGGCAGGAGTGGTCATACGAGATCCTTCGAGCACGGTGGGATGGCGAGCTGATACTCAGCCCCGACGCCGAAGTCTGTCCTGGCTCCCCGGTGAGAGCGACCCATATTCCGCGCGGCGGCACCGGCCCGGGCCGAGCCCGCACGTCAGCGCCGCGGGACAGGACACCGACGGGTCGGCGGGTGATCAACATACAGGGGCCCGGTGACAGCACCGACACCACGGGGTCCCGCCGGTGACGGCGGCCGCTTCGTCCACCGGGCCGGCGCGACGGGCCCGGGGCGGCGCCGGGGTGGTCCGCCGGTCCAGCCGGCGCTCGGCCACGGTCAGGTAGCCGGTCGCCTTCACGAAGCGGCGGAACGCGGCCGCGGTGACCGGGTGCTCGTCCATCCAGAAGCCGTCCACCACGACCGGGTGCACCGGCCGTTCCTCCGGACAGCAGCCGTTCGAGCCGATCAGGGCGGAACCACCCGGGATCCACGTCATTCCCCGGGCCGGCGCCGGGAGCGCGCGCTGCGCGGTGGTCGGCACGGCACCGACGGTGCGTCACCCGCTGCGGGGTGCCGTGCCGACACGCCGCGCGGCCGGCCGGCACCCGGCCCGTCGGCAGGTGCGTCAGCAGGTGCGCCACCCGGTGCACGATCCGGCCGGACGGGCCCACGGGCGCACAACCGCCGTGCGGTGGGGGCGGGTCGCTTCGCCCCCACCGCAGGGGCGGCGGGTCCGGTCTCAGTCGTCGTCGCCGTGCTGACCGGTGGGGCGGGCGAAGACCTGGTAGCCGGTGTTCTCCGGGCCGCCGGCGCCGCCGAGCAGGTTGCCGCTGGTCGAGCCGAACACCACCGTGTCGCCGTCGGCGTCCACGACAGGGTCGATCGAGGACCCGTTACCGAGCGAGCCGTCCGGCGCGGTGGAGATCCGCTCGGTGCGGCCGGTCCGCAGATCGTGGCGGTAGACGTCCCAGCCCGTGTGCTGCGGGCCCGCCACCAGGTTGTCGGCGGCGGAGGCGAAGTAGGCCCAGCGGTTGTCGGCGGTGATCCGGCCGTGGTTGGAGGAGCCGACCGATTCGGTGCCGGGCAGGCCCCCGCTGATCTTCGTGACGGTGCCCTTCCTGAGGTCCCGGACGTACAGCACGGTGTGGTAGCGGTGGCCGTTGGTCGAGCCGCCGGGCTCGGGCAGGGCGTAGATCGCGCGCCGCCCGTCGGGGCTGATCGTCGCGTCGAAGCTCGCGTAGCCGAGCTTGCCCTCGGGGTCGAGGCTCGCGGCGGAGATCCGGCCGGACCGCACGTCGAAGGTGTAGTAGGCGCCGGTCGTCGGCCGGGACAGGTTCGGCCGGGCGCCGCCGGGCGCGGCCGCGACGGCGTTCGGGGCCGGCTCCACATCGGCGGCCGCGCCCTGGGCGGCGGCCGCGGCGGCGAGCGCGGGGGTCTGTTCGGCGGGCAGCAGGTTGCCGGCGAGCGAGGTGAAGCCCACGGTGCGCCCGTCGGCGCTGATCGTGGGGTTGAGGGACATGCTGTCGCCCGGCTTGCCGTCCACGCCGAGGGTCACCAGACGGGTCTTCCCGGTCCAGCGGTCGGTGACGTAGATGTTGTAGTCCCAGGTGTAGGGCCTGGCCAGCGAGGAGCCGGCGGCCGGGTAGTCCGGGACGAGGTCGGTCCGGCTGGAGACGAAGGCCACGTAGCGGCCGTTCGCGCTGACCGAGGGCGCGTACGAGGAGTGGAACCGGTCGGTGTCGGTGTTGGTGGGCGCACCGCTGATCAGCTCGGTGCGGCCGGTCCTGCGGTCGCGGACGTACACCTCGGTGCGGCCCTGGACCGGCAGGCCGGGCACCACGTTCTCGGCCTCGCTCTCGAAGGCGACGTAGCGGCCGTCGGCGTTGATCGAGACGTAGTCGGTGAAACCGTCCAGCGCCTGGCCGTCGTCGGAGAGGTTGACCCGCTCGGTACGGCCGGTCCGCAGGTCGCGGACGTAGGCATCGCGACCGCTCTTCGCGGGCTGGGACACCAGGTTCTTGGCCCACGAGGTGAACAGGGCGTAGCGGCCGTCGGCGCTGACCGCCTGGCTCCATGACTGGTCGTCCGGCACGGCGCCGTTCAGCCCGACACTGACCTGGACGGTGCCGCGCGCCAACGGCCGGGCCTGGGCGGGCGCGGCGGTCGCGGCGAGCACGGCGGCCGCCGCGAGGATGCTTCCGCCGCCGGCCAGCCACCGGTGACGGGTGGTTCGGGTCCTGCGTGCCATGAGATCTGTCCTTCCCCTGGTGATCGCCCGGCCGGGCTCCCTCCCGGCGGCGGGCCTCAGGAGAGCCAATCCGCCGGGGGGCACGGCGGTCAACGGCCACGGGTGATCCCGGCGGAAGATACGCCAACGGGCGTATCCCGCACGGGGGTCACGGGCGGTACCGGAACACCTCGGCGGGGTACTCGGTGGCGCCCGGGGCGGCCGGGCCGACCTGCGCCCACCTGCCCGGCCCGGCCCGCCGGATGTGCTGCGCGGCACCACCGCCCGTCGTCCCGGGGTCCCCGGCGATCCCCGTCCCCCTGCCGTGGCCGTTCGGCGGCTGAGGCAGCACGCGCGTCGACGGCCGGGGGCCGCGCACCCGCGTGCGCCGACCAGGAGAAGCGCAGTGAGTCGCGGACGCTCGACGCCACCATGCGATCGGGGAACTTCCCCGTGCCGCTGAACCTGGCGATCGGGGTGCAGACCGCCCTGGAGGACCTGGGCGTCGACCCCAACGGCCTCGACGGCGTGTTCGGGAACGACACGCGCGCGGCACTGACATCGTTCCAGGCCACCAACGGTCTCGGGCAGACGCCCGCCGCGCAGGGCTTCGACGATGTCCCCCAGGAGACCCTGGACGCCCTCGCGAGCCGACTCGACGCCAAGGGGTTCGCCCACTTCCCGTAGCACGCGGCGGCACAGGACCGTCCACGTCCCCGGACGGGCGGTCGCCGGCGGACGGGACCGGACTCCTCCGATGCGGTGAAGTCGCCTCTCAGTAGCACCGGTTGGGCCTACAGTGTCGCCGTAACGGCGGGGCGGGCACGGGGGGTACCTGGTGGACGGCGGGTCAGTGGAGAACTCCATCACCGGCGGGTTCTTCGTGGGAACGGTGATCCAGGGCCGGCACGTCGAGCTGCGGCTGCCGCCGACGGTGACCCCGGTGACCGACGGGTTGCCACCGGCCGGCGCCACGTTCGTCGGGCGCGACGGGACGGCGCGGGAGTTGCACGAACGCCTCGCGCCCGGGCCCGCGGGCGGGGCCATCACCGTGCTGACCGGCCTCGGCGGGATCGGCAAGACCGAGCTCGCGCTGCAGGCCGCCCACCGGGCCGTGGCCGAGCCCGGCTGGTTCCCCGGCGGGGTCCTCTACCTGAACCTCTCGGTCCACGACGGCGAGCACCGCCGGTCACCGGAACAGGCCCTGGACACGCTGCTGCGCCACCTGGCCGTCCCGATCGAGCACATCCCGGAGACCCTGGAGAGCCGCGGCGCGTTGCTGCGCACCGTCCTCAACGGCTATGCCGAGCACGGCCGGCGCGTCCTCCTCGTCCTGGACAACGCCGAGGGAGCCGACCAGGTCCGTCCGCTGCTGCCCTCCAACAGCGGTACCCCGGTGCTGATCACCTCCCGGCAGACCCTCACGTTCCACCTCGGCGAGCGTCTGTACGACCTGGACGTCCTCGACCAGGACGCCGGGGTCGAGTTCATCCACCGCGTCCTCGACACGGCCCGGCCGGGCGACGGGCGGGTGGCCGCGGAGCCCGCCGAGGCCGCCCGGCTCGCCGAGCTGTGCGCCGGACTGCCGCTGGCCCTGTGGATCGCCACCGCGTTGCTCACCGAGGACCCGGCCCGCCCCCTGGCCAACCTGCGGGCCGCGCTGGAGGACTCCCAGCGGCGGCTGGACCGGCTGAGCCGGCGCGACGACCAAGCGGTTCGGGCCGCCTTCGAACTCTCCTACCGGGCGCTGACCCCGCAGCAGGCGCGGCTCTTCCTGTTCCTGTCCCTCAACCCCGGCCCCGAGGTGTCCACCGAGGCCGCCGCCCGGCTGCTCGACGAGGACCTGTACGACGTCCAGGACCTCCTCGGCGACCTCGCCCGCGCCCACCTCATCGGGCACGGGGCCTCCTACGAACGCTGGCGCCAGCACGACCTGGTGCGGCTGTTCGCGCAGGAGAAGGGCAACGCGCGGGTCGAACAGGACCGGCCCCTCGACGCCGTCAACCGGCTCTTCGAGCACTACCACCGGACCGCCGAGGCGGCGGACACCCTCCTGGCGCCCGGCGACGGGGACTCCGACGGCGACGCCGACTCCGACCGGTTCACCGACCGCGCCGCGGCCCTGGAGTGGCTGGAGACCGAACGGACCAACCTGGTCGAGACGGTGAAGGTCGCGCACACCCTGCGGCGGCCCGATATCAGCGCCCACCTCGCCTTCGTGCTCACCCGGTACCTCAAGCTCCGACGTCACCTGGACGACTGGATCGAGGTCAGCACGACCGCCGTGGCGCTGTACCGGCTGAGCGGCTCCGACGAGGGCACGGCCGCCGCCCTGAACAACCACGGCGCGGCGCTGGCCGAGGCGCGGCGCTTCCCGGAGGCGCTCGGCGCGCACCAGGCCGCCGCCGACCTCTACCACGCGGCGGGCGACCGGCAGGGCATGGCCGAGGCGGCCGGCAACAGCGCCGGGGTCCTGCACCAGGCCGGCCGTTCGGACCAGGCCGTCCGGCTCTACGCGGAGGTCGCCGAGCTGTACCGCGCGCTCGGCGACCACCACGGGCGCAGCGCCGCACTCACCAACCGCGCCACCGTCCTGTCCTACCTCCGGGAGTTCGACGAGGCCCTCGACGACCTCGCCGAGGCCGCCGAAGCCGCCGAGGCCGCCGAGGCCGGACGTCCGGACGGCGGCAGCGACGAGGACGCCCATACGCTCGTCTCACGCGGCCGGGCCCTGGCGGGCAAGCGCGAGTTCGCCGAGGCCGTCGCCCTGTTCACCCGCGCGGCCGAGATCGGACGACGGGACGGGGACCAGCACGGCGAGGCGGTCGCCCTCACCGATCTCGGGAGCGCGCTGTTCGCGACCTGGCGGATCGACGAGGCCGCCGAGGCCAACACCAGGGCCGCGGAACTCGCGCACACGATCGGCGACCGCCACCACGAGGCCATCGCCCGCAACAGCCTCGGTCTCTGCCTCCAGCGCGTCGGCCGGCTGTCCGAGGCCGTCGAGGCCCACACCGCGGCCATCGAGTCGTTCCTCGACACGGAGGACCGGCACGGGACCGGTCTGGCCCGGATCAACCTCGGCATGGCCCTGACCGCCTCGGGCCGCCCCGGCGAGGCGGCCGAGGAGCACCGGCGGGCCACCGGGATCCTGCACGCGTGCGCCGACCCGCACGGCGAGGGCATCGCGCAGAACCTCCTGGGCTGTGCCCTGCGCGGGACAGGCGAGTTCGAGCAGGCGCTCGCGGCGCACGACCGGGCCATCGAGCTCTTCCGGCGGAGCCGGGACCGGAAGTCCGAGGCCGACGTGCTCAACAACGTCGGTGTGTGCCGGCGCGCGATGGGGCAGCACGAACAGGCCCTCGCCTCGCACGCCGCCGCCACCGCCGTCTACCGGGAGGTCGCCGACCGGCACGGGGAGGCCGAGGCGGCGGAGAAGAGCGCGGCGGCGCTGCTGGAGCTGGACCGGTTCGACGAGGCGGCCCGGTTCGGCGCCCGGGCGGCCGAGATCTTCGAGGAGACCGGGGACCGCTACGGCACCGCTGTCGCGTACGTCAACCTCGGCGTCGCCCTGACGGAGCTGAGCCGGTACGACGAGGCCGTCGAGGCGTCGGGCAAGGCCGTCCTCCTCTTCCGCGAACTGGACTGTGCGCCGCAGGAGGACGGCGCGATGGGGAACCTGCTGTACGCGAGCAGCCGGCAGCGGTCGGCCGCCGCGGCGCCACCGGCCGGCCGGGGCGGCGCGCCGCGGACCCTGCTCGGCCGGTGGCGGCGCACGCGCGGGGACCGACGGGGTTAGCCGCACGGCCCGGCCGGTCACCGGTGTCGGTGCCAGGTCCGGCTCATGAACCGGAGGGACCGGTCCAGCCGGCCGGCACGTGGCCGATCCGCACGCGCTGCGGGTGGTCGCCGACCGGGACGGAGACCGTCCGCAGGCCGGTCGCGAAATCGATCGCGGTGACCTGGTCGGCGCCGCTCTCGGAGATCACGCAGGACGTGCCGTCGCCGCTCACGGTGGCCCAGTAGGGCTTCGAGGCGGGCACCAGCGGCCCTTCCCGGAGCGTGGCCCGGTCCACCACCGTCGCGTAGTCGTCCATGGTGCCCGCGACGCACAGCTTGTCACCGGCCGGGCTCATCGACAGGCCGTGGTGGCGCGAGTCGTTGACCCAGGTGGTGCGGTCCTCACTGGTCGCGGGGTTCTTCGGCAGGGTCGTGACCCGGGTGATCCGGTCGGCGGCGACGTCGTACTCGACCAGCCCGTTGAAGAAGGAGACCTGGAAGTAGAGCGTCGACTCGTCGGGGGTGAAGGCGGCCGGCCGGATCGCGTCGGAGAGGTCCGGGCGACCGGCGGCGTCCAGCCGCTCCCGCATGTCGATGACCTTGACCGGCGCGAAGGTGTCGGCGTCGACCACGGTGATCCGGCGGTCGCCCTTCGTCCAGTCCAGCCACGGCGCGTCGAGGGCGGTGTTCACCTCGCCGATCGACATGTTCCAGATCCGCCGGCCGCCGTCGGTGAACAGGTTCTCGTGGGGCTTGTCGCCGGTCGGGAAGGAGCCGAGCTGCGCGCCGGTGCGGACGTCGAGCACGTGCACCGTGTCGGAGGTGGAGGCGGAGACCGCCACCCGGGTGCCGTCCGGGGAGAGCGCCATGTGGTCGGAGCGGTAACCCGACACGGGGAAGCGCCAGTTGATCCGCCCGGTGGCCAGGTCGATGGAGACGACGTCGGCGAAGCTCGGCCGGGAGACCACCACGGCCGAGCCGTCCGGGGTGGTGTACATGTCGTCGACGAACTGGTCGTGGCCCTCCCCCGGGCCGAGCCGGATCCCCAGGAAGTAGGCGAGTGCGACGGGGTCGAGGGCGATCTCGGTCAGCCGCCGGTCCTTGTCGGGGATCACGTTGACGCGGCCGATCCGGGCGAAGTCGCCGGAGGAACGGATGACGTCGGCGGTGCCGTCCCAGTTGTTGCCCACGAACATCACCTCGCGCAGGCCCGGCGCGGCGCCCGGCGGCGGCGCCGCCGCGGCCGCCGGGGCGACGGCCGCGAGGGGCAGAAGCACGGCGGCGGCGAGGGCGCCGAGGGACCTGGCCGGCCGGGAACGGCGGGCGGGACGGGAACGGGGCCTGGGCTCGCGGAGAGACATCGCCGCTCCTTCGCGCGTTCGCGCAGAGTCGGGACAGGGCGTCGGCCGGATGGCGTTACTCGACGGTAAGTACTGGGCCCACGCCCTGCCAAGGCATCGGACGGCACCAATTGCCTTGGCCGGCCCAGCCGGTACGGCGCCTCCCCCGCGCGAGCGAGCGGGACCGTTCCCCGGGGCCGGCGAGCGTGGCCCCGTGGCGGCTGTGCACGGGGGGCGCGCCTCGACCCGGCCGGCCCGCGTCCCGCGGGGGCGCCGCCGGCCTCTGACAGTCCCTCAGCATGCTAGCGCCGCCGGCCGCACGGCCATATGGGGGTTCGTGGCTCGAAAGATACGCGCGGATCACCCATGAACCGCAGGTCCGGCGGCGCCAGGATCAGCGGTGCGGTCGGGCTCCGGCCCACTCCGGCAGTCTCCACGGAACGAAGGACGGACGATGGCAGACGGGTACACGGCGGGTCAGGACTCGGCAGATCCGTACGCCACGTTCTACCCCGACCTGATCGAGGCGGTGCTGCGCGGACAGGACGCGCAGGGCTGGTCCGTCAGCCCGCAGGACTTCTGGTGCCACGTCCGCCCGGGTGACGCCGGCGCCGGCCGCAGGCAGGGCTGGAAGCTGCACGTGTCGGCCACCCCGCTCTCCGCGCCGATGGTGCTGACCCGGGCCGCCGAGGTGCTCGTCGCCGCCCGGGCCCCGTTCAAGTGCGCCGGCACCCCCGGACACCTGACGGAACTCGTCTCCGCCCGCTACGACCGGGGCGGCGGCGGGAAGTTCATCACCGTCTACCCGAACGACGACGACCACTTCCGGCAGCTGGCCGAGGAGTTGCACCGGGCCACCGCGCAGCTGCCGGGGCCGGGCATCCTCTCCGACCGCCAGTACCGGCCGGGCAGCCTGGTGTACTACCGCTACGGCGCCTTCCGGGGCTTCCCCCGGCTCACCAACGACGGCTCGCCCGAGCCGATGCTGCAGGCACCCGACGGGAGCTTCGTCCGGGACCGGCGGCCGGCCGGATTCAGCCCGCCCGCCTGGGCCGTCTCCCCGCTGCCGCCGCCCGAGGAGCCGCCGGCCGCCCCCGGGACGAGCGTGCTGCTGGACGACCGCTACGTCGTGCGCAAGGCCGTCCGGCACGCCTACCGGGGCGGGGTGTTCCTCGGCAGCGACCGGCGGACCGGACAGGAGGTCGTCATCAAGGAGGCCCGCCGGCACGTCGGGGCCACCCTCACGGGCACCGACGCGGGCGAGCGGCTCGGCCACGAGGCCGAGATGCACGCGCTGCTCGCTCCGACCGGCCTCTGTCCGAAGGTGCTGGGCGTCTTCCACCAGGGCGGCAACCGGTACCTCGCGCAGGAACGCATCGCCGGACAGACCCTGCGCTCCTGGGTGACGGAGCGGCTGCGCCCCGACCGGGCGTCGGTGCTGGAGCTGGCCGCGCAGCTGGTGACCGTCGTCGAGGCCGTCCACGAACTCGGCCTGGTCCTGCGGGACCTCAGCCCCAACAACCTGATGGTCACACCGGACGGCGAGCTCCGCCTGATCGACCTGGAGGCGCTCGCCCGCCCCGGAGAACCCGTCCTGGGCATCCGCACCCCGGGCTTCTGCGCCCCCGAGGTGGCCGACGGCACCCCGAGCGGGCTGGCCCCCGCCCCGGAGTCCGACCTCTACAGCCTCGGCGCCGTACTGTTCCACCTGCTCACCGGTACCGAACCCGAACTGGCCCCCGACCTCGGGGCGGTCCGCACCCGGCACGAACGCCTCGCCGGCCTGCTGGCCGCCGCCCTCGCCGACCGCCCCGAACTCACCGCCTTCCAGCCGCTGGTGCTGGGGCTCATGGCACTGAACGGGAGCGACCGGTGGAGTCTGGACACCGTCCGCGAGTCCCTCGCCGGGCTGCTCGCCGCCCCGGTGGACGCGCCACCCGTGGACGCGACCCCCGCCGCCGGGGCGCTCCCGGCCACCGGGGCCGTCCTGGACCGCGGGACCGCGGAGCGGCTGCTCTCCGACGGGCTGACCCACCTGATGGACACCATGACCCCGCGCGACCCCGTCCGGCTCTGGCCCGCCGACCCCGCCGCCGAACGGACCGATCCGCTCAACGTGCAACACGGCGCGGCCGGCGTCCTGTCCGTCCTCACCGCGGCTGCCGCGCACCGCACGGACCCCCGGCTGCGGACCGCGGTCGCCGAGGCCGCCCGGTGGATCGCCGCCCGGGCCGATGTCGGCGGGCAGCAGCTGCCCGGGCTGCACTTCGGACGCTCCGGCACCGCCTGGGCCCTGCTGGACGCCGCCCGGCTGCTCGACGACGACGGCCTCGCCGCGCACGCGGCCCGGCTGGCCCGCGGGGTGCCGCTGCGCTGGCCCAACCCCGACGTGTGCCACGGTGTGGCCGGCGCCGGTCTCACCCAGCTCCACTTCTGGCGGGCCACCGGCGACGAGGAGTTCCGGGAGCGCGCGGTGACCGCCGCCGAACACCTGCTGACCACCGCCGCGAAGGGCCGGTCCGGCGTGGTGTGGCCCGTCCCGGCCGACTTCGACTCCGAGCTCGCCGGCATCACCCATCTCGGCTTCGCGCACGGCGTCGCCGGCGTCGGCACCTTCCTGCTGCTCGCCGGGCTCGCCACGGAGCGGGAGGACTTCGTCCACGCCGCCCGGGCGGCCGCCGAGACCCTGCTCGCCACCGCGCGGGTCCGGGACGGCGGCGTGGGCTGGCCCGTCGAGGACCGCACCGCCGACGCCCCCGTCCACGCGCCCCACTGGTGCAGCGGCGCCTCCGGCATCGGCACCTTCCTGATCCGCCTCTGGCAGGCCACCGGGGATCCGCGCTACCGCGAGACCGCCGAACAGGCCGCGACCGAGGTGCACCGCTGGCGGTGGGTGGGTTCCGCCGCCGCCTGCCACGGCCTGGCCGGCAACGCCGAGTACCTGCTCGACCTCGCCGAGGCCCTCGACGACCCCCACTACCGGCGCCGCGCCGAGGAACTCCTCGCCTGCGCCCACGCGCGGCACGTCCTCCACGACGGGCTGCTCCTGATCCCCGACGACACCCTGACCAGGGTCGGCGTCGGTTACCACACCGGACTCGGCGGGCCGCTCGGCCTGCTGGTACGGCTCCACCACGGCGGGCCGCGCCTGTGGCTGCCCGCCCCCGATCCGGCCGGAAGGAGGTGACCACCATGACCAACGACGTCAACGCCCTGCAGCTGCTGGACAGCGAGGAGCAGACCACCACGGACTACGTCTGTTTCCCGTTCTCCATCTTCACCTGCGGCAACTGGAGCTACGGCGACATCTGACGGGTCCCCGAACCGGCCGACCCGGCCGGAAGGAGGTGACCACCATGACCGAAGACGTCAACGCCCTACAGCTGCTGGACAGCGAGGAGCAGACCACGACCGACTACGTCTGCTACCCGTTCTCCGTCCTGACCTGCGGCAACTGGAGCTACATCAACGTCTAGCAGTCCCCCCCACCCCAGGAAAGCGAGTGAGTGCCATGACCAACGACGTCAACGCCCTGCAGCTGCTGGACAGCGAGGAGCAGACCACCACGGACTACGTCTGTTTCCCGTTCTCCATCTTCACCTGCGGTAACTGGAGCATCGACGACATGTGAGTCCGACCGGAGAGGTCGTGGAGACGCCTTCCGAGGTGACCGCGTAGTACCCCCACCCCGGCGCGGGTGACCGAGACGCCTCGGCCACCCGCGCCGGTCGTGTGCCGGCCGCCGGCCGGTCCCCCGGCGGGGCCGAGGCCCGGCGGTCACCCGGAGCGCCGATCCCCGCCACCCGGGCAGGTGCCCTCCGGCGGGACTAGCATCGGTCGTATGGCAGAGCGAGAATTCGCGCTCACCGCGCCCCAGCTCGTCCTCGAGACCGACAACGACTCGAAGGTGATCAGCCCGGGCCACAGCTACGCCGTCGGCCGTGACCCCACGAGCGACGTGGTGCTCAGCGACCCGAGGGTCTCCTGGCACCACGCCGTCCTGCACGTCGGGGACGGCCACTGGATGCTCGACGACACCGGCTCCACCAACGGCACCTTCTGCAAGGGCCACCGGGTCGAGCACCTGGACGTCGGCCCCGGGTACACGGTCCGGTTCGGCAGCGCCTCCGACGGGCCCCGGTGCACCCTGAGCGCCGTGGCCGGGCCGACCGCGGTGAGCGACCGGCCGCCGTCCGCGCTGACCTCCATCACCGGCTCGCACCGGCCGCCGACCAGCGTCCGGCCGCTGCCCACCAAGGTGATCCGGATCGGCCGGGCGCCCGACAACGACCTGGTCACCGGTGACCTGTCGGTCTCCCGGCACCACGCCGAGCTGCGGGCCCACGCCGACGGCTGGTACGAGATCGTCGACCTGGAGAGCCACAACGGCACCTACCTCAACGGCCGGCCCGTCCGGCAGGCGCTGGTCGGTTCCGGGGACCTGATCGGCATCGGCCACTCGGAGTTCTGCCTGGTCGGCGACCAGTTGCAGGAGTTCGTCGACACCGGCGACATCGATCTCGACGTCGAAGGCCTCAGCGTCGAGGTCGCCGGCGGCCGCGTCCTGCTCGACGACGTCACCTTCCCGGTCGGCCAGCACTGCCTGCTCGCCGTCGCGGGCCCGAGCGGCGCCGGCAAGTCCACCCTGCTCAACGCCCTCACCGGACTGCGTCCCGCCGATCGCGGCACCGTCCGCTACGACGGCCGCGACCTCTACCGCGAGTACGCCGAGCTGCGCCAGCGCATCGGCCTCGTCCCGCAGGACGACATCCTGCACACCCAGCTGACCGTCCGCCGAGCCCTCGGCTACGCCGCCGAACTGCGCTTCCCCGACGACACCGCCCCCGCCGAACGGGCCGCCCGGGTCGAGGAGGTGATCGCCGAACTCGGCCTGACCGAACGCGCCGACCAGGTGATCTCCAGCCTCTCCGGCGGCCAGCGCAAACGCGTCAGCGTCGCCCTCGAACTCCTCACCAAGCCCTCCCTGCTCTTCCTCGACGAGCCCACCAGCGGCCTCGACCCGGGCATGGACCGCTCCGTGATGCAGATGCTCCGCGACCTCGCCGACGACGGGCACACCGTCATCGTGGTCACCCACAGCGTGCTGAGCCTCGACCTGTGCGACCGCCTGCTGCTGCTCGTCTCCGGCGGGCGGCTCGCCTGGTACGGGCCGCCCGGGGAGACGCTCGACTACTTCGGGTTCGGCCGCTGGTCCGAGGCGTTCGACGCGTTCGAGAACCAGACCGACCGGGACTGGGTCGGCCAGTACCGCGCCTCCCCGCCGTACCGCCGCTACATCGCCGGCGCGATCCCGGGGCCCGTCCCGCCCGGCCCCCCGGCCCCGGCGGCCGCCGCTCCACCGGCCGCGCCCAAGCCCAAGCCGCGCCGCTGGAGCAAGCAGGTCTCCACCCTGGTCCGGCGCTACGCCACCGCGCTGTCCGCCGACCGCACCTTCCTCGCCGTGATGATCGCCCTGCCGTTCATCATGGGCGCCCTGGCCCGGGCCCTGGCCGGCAGCCGGCTCGACAACTCCACCGCCCTCAACACGCTGCTCATCCTCTGCGTCAGCGGCGTGCTGATCGGCGCCGCCAACTCGGTGCGCGAGCTGGTCAAGGAGCGCAGCATCTACCAACGCGAGAGAGCCGTCGGCCTGTCCAGATCCGCGTACCTCTGCTCGAAGGTCGTGGTGCTCGGCACCATCACGGTCGTCCAGTCGGTGGTCCTCACCATGGTCGCCCTGGTCGGCGTGCAACTCGGACCCCCGGGCACCAAGGGCATCTTCATGCCACCGCTGTTCGAGATCACCCTCGCCGTCGCCATGCTCTCGGTGACCGCGATGATGTTCGGCCTGGTGATCTCCGCGCTGGTGAAGAAGGAGGAGGTGACCATGCCGCTGCTGGTCCTGGTCGCCATCATCCAGGTGGTGTTCTGCGGCGCGCTGCTGCAGCTGAACCACGCCCTGGTGCTCAACCAGCTCTCCTGGCTGGTCCCCGCCCGCTGGGCCTTCGGCGCGATGGTCGCCACCATGGACCTCGCCCGGGTCTTCCCCGACACCTTCAGCAATGACCCGATCTTCACCCACCAGCCCTCCACCTGGCTGCTCGACATGGGCATGCTGGTCACGCTCTCGGTCCTCTGCGGGGTCCTGGTCAGCCGGCTGCTCCGCCGCCACGAACCCGCCGTCATGCGCAGGTGACGGACGACCGCATCCGCGTCCACGTGCGGTCCGGCCCGCCCGGCCGCCGGCGGACGCTCACCCCCGCCCGGTGGCCGGGCCGCCGCCGTCACGGGCCCGCCCGCCGGGGAAGATCCGACCGAGGTGGTAGCGCAGGACCTCGACCGCGTCCTCCGCCGTCCGCTGGCCGAGCAGGACGCTCAGGCCGAGGCCGGCCGAGACGGACAGCAGGACGACGGCCTCCCGGCGGGGGTCCAGGTGCGGGTCGGCGTCCCCGGCCTGCTGGGCGGCGGCCAGCCGGTCGACCAGGAAGGCCTCCATCTCGTCGGGCGCCGCGAGGAACGGCTGGCCGGCGAGCGCCGGGTCGGTGACGGAGAGCACCGCGTACTCGGTGTAGACGAGATGGAAGGTCCGGCTCTCCCGGTCGGTCGGCACCGCTTCGAGCAGCACGGCCTCGACGACGTCGCGCGGATCCGTCGACGAGCCGGCCGCCCGCACCCGGTCGCGGACCCGCTCGCCCATCCGCACGGCGAGGTGGGTGAGCGCGGCGAGCAGCAGTTGCTCCTTGGTGTCGAAGTAGTACTGCACGAGCCGCACCGAGACACCCGCGCCGGTCGCGACGGACCGCATGGTGACGGCGTGCAGTCCGCCGTCCGCCGCCACGCGGAGCAGCGCGTCGATGATGTGGGCCCGCCGCTCCTCGTGATCCACCAGCTTCGGCATCGGGCTCCCTTCGAACGTTTTTATGGTACAACCATACCATCAAGCGTTGCCGTTTCGTGGACCGGGAGGGGTCATGACCAGGACGAGCGTCGGACGTTTCACCAGCGAGGAAGCCCGGACGAAGTTCCTTGAGGCGTACGACCGGGCCATGGACCTGTGGCCGGGCCCGCGCCGGGAGCTGGATGTCGAGACCGGCTACGGCACCGTCCACGTCCACCACTACGGAGCCCTGACCGGCGAGCCGGTCGTGCTCCTGCACGGCCACGCCGGACACCCCTCGAACTGGTACCCGCAGGTCACCGCCCTGGGTGAGCACCACCCGGTGTACGCGATCGCCACGCTGGACGACCCCGGCCGCAGTGTGCAGCGTGCCGTCGCGGCCGGCCCCGCGGAGAACGCGGCCTGGCTCGGCGAGGTGATCGCCGCGCTCGGACCGGAGCCGGTCCACCTGGTCGGCGCCTCCTACGGCGGATGGCTCGCCCTCAACCAGGCCGTTCACGCGCCCGAGGGCCTCGCGTCGATCACCGCACTGGATCCGGGCGGAATCGACAAGGTCCCCGCGCGCTTCTACGCCCACCTGGTCGGCGGCCTGTTCGGGATGCTCGCCCCCCGGCGGCTGCGCCCCGCCCTGGGCCGGCTGCTCGCCAACCCCGCCCTCGGCTCGCCGCCCGAGATGCTCGCCCCCCTGATGCTGGGCATGCGGACGTACCGGCCCAACACCCGCCCCCCGGTCCCGCCGTTCACCGACCGGGAGCTGAGTTCCATCCGGCTGCCCACGCTCGTCCTGCTGGGTCGCCGCAGCGCCCTGGTCCGACCGAACCACGCGCGGGAGAGGGTCGCCGGACTGATCCCGGGGGTCCGGGCCGAGATCGTGCCGCAGGCGGGCCACGGCCTCAACCTGGAGCGCCCCGACGTGGTCAACGAGCACCTGCTGCGGTTCATCGCCTCCTGCGGCTGACGACCGTGATCGGTGCCCGGGAGGCCCGGGCACCGATCACCGATCACCGGCCCACCGATCACCGGCCCACCGGCTGTGGCTCCGGCCCGGCCCCCGACTCGGAGCGGAGCGCTGCCGCGCCGCCGGGCAGCAGCAGCGGGGTCGCCAGCAGGAGCACCCCGGCCAGGCCGATGGCCGTACGAGGGCCGAGCAGGGCGCCCAGCACACCCCAGAGGGCCACCAGGAGCGCGGTCGCGGCCTTGGTGGTCACCGCCCAGGCGGACAACGTGCGGGCGACCCGGTCGGTGGCGGTGCGCTGGAGGCGGTAGGTGGCGGACACCGGATTGAAGACCGCGCAGCAGAGGATGAGGCCGAACTCCACGCCCATCACCAGGAGCAGCCCTCCGGTGCCCGTCCCCGGGAAGGCCAGGCCGACGGGCCAGAGCGCGCGCAGCGCCCCGGACGCGACCAGCACCCGGCGCTGCCCGAAGCGGGTGACGAGCGGCCGGGCCAGCCGTGCGCCGAGCAGGCCGCCGACCGAGGGCACCGCGAAGGCGAGGCCGTACTGCCAGGGCGCGAAACCGAGCCGGTCGAGCAGCAGGACGGCCAGCAGCGGCTCGGCGGCCATCACCAGGCCGTTGAACAAGGCGGTGTTGAGGAGCAGCGGACGCAACGTCCCGTCGGCGAGGATGAACCGCCACCCGTCGAGCAGGTCCCCGGCCCGCGGGCGCGCGGCCGGCCGGGGCACGGGCGGCGGCTCGTCCCCGCCGGTCGCGCGGATGCCCAGGGCCGAGAGCAGGTAGCTGAGCGCGTCGGCCGCCACCGTCGCCACCGGACCGAGGAGCCCGATGAGCGCTCCGCCCAGCGGCGGTCCGACGATCGTGGTCGTCCAGGCCGTGGATTCGAAGCGGGCGCCGGCGACGAGCAGGTCCTCGGCCGGGAGCAGCGTCTTCAGGTAGGCGCCGGAGGCGGCCCGGAAGGTGATGTCGGCCGCCGCGACCACGACCGAGACCAGGAGGAGCTGGAGGAAGGTGAGCGCGCCGAGCGCGAACGCGG
This sequence comes from Kitasatospora sp. NPDC091207, assembly GCF_044768625.1. Taxonomy (NCBI): domain Bacteria; kingdom Bacillati; phylum Actinomycetota; class Actinomycetes; order Kitasatosporales; family Streptomycetaceae; genus Kitasatospora; species Kitasatospora sp. NPDC091207. The sequence goes on along the minus strand of NZ_JBIVVS010000014.1, from coordinate 115,090 downwards.
CGGGGATCGTCAGCAGCGCCGCGCACCGCACCAGGTCCGTCGCGATCAGCACGGGCCGTTTGCGGCGGTACTCCACCCACGGGCCGAGCGGCACCGCCGCGGCCGCGCCCACGGCGGCCCCGACGCCGGCGAGCGCGGCGACCTCGGCCGGTCCGGCGTGCAGCACCCGGATGGCGATCAGCGGGAGGGCGCCGAAGGCGAGCCAGGTGCCGAGCGCGCTCGTCCCGTACGCCCCCCAGAGCCACCCGAACCGCCACCCCAGGCGATGCCCGAGCAGTTCTCCCAGCCGGTGCCCGCTCCCCATGTCCGCCGCCCCTCACCCTTCGCCCGTACAACCGATCAGCGATCGGAATCATCAAAGCGATCCCCGTACCTGGGGATCAAACAACCGCTGGCCGCCCAGCCACAACCAATCGTTGTTGCCTTAGGGTGTCGGCATGGATCTCGACACCGTCCGAACCTTCGTCGCCGCCGCCGAGGCGGGGCAGTTCCAGGAGGCCGCCGCCGAGCTGGCGGTCACCCAGCAGGCCGTCTCCAAGCGCATCGCCGCGCTGGAGCGCGGCCTCGGCGTGCGGCTGTTCACCCGCACCCCGCGCGGCGCCGCGCTCACCATCGACGGGCAGGCGTTCCTGCCCCACGCGCGCGAGCTGCTGCGGGTCGCCGAACGCGCGGTGGCGTCCGTGCGGACCGGCCGCCGCCCGTTGCGCGTCGACGTGCTCACCTCGCGCAGCGCGCAGTCGGGCCTGATGCGCGGCTTCCACCGGGTGCACCCCGACGTCGAGCTCGATGTGGTGACCCTGTTCGACATCGACGCGGCCGTCGCCGCCATCCGGTCCGGCGCGATCGACGCCTCGTTCCGCGCCGTCGCCGCGCCCGGCCGGCCCCTGCCCGAGGACATCGAGTCCGTCCGGGTGCTCGACGAGCCGCTCGACCTCCTCACCGGCCCCGGCCACGTGCTGGCGGGCGCCCGGTCGGTGACCCTCGCCGAGCTCGCCGGGCACCGGATCTGGATGCCCGGCGTCGTCCCCGGCACCGAGTGGACGGCCTACTACGACGACCTCGTCGCCGAGTTCGGCCTCGGCATCGAGGCGACCGGCCCCAACTTCGGCTCCGACGCCCTTCTCGACACCATCGCCGACACCCCGGCGCTGGCCACCTTCATGGGCGGGCGGACCCGCCTCATCTGGCCCGCCGACCACGGTCTGCGCCGCATCCCGGTCACCGACCCGACACCGGTCTACCCCCACTCGCTCCTCTGGCACCGCGACAACCCCCACCCGGCGCTGACCACCCTGCGCGCCCACCTGGCCGCCGCGACGACCGGCCACGACGCCGTCGGGACCTGGCGGCCGGGCTGGGTGCTTCCGCGCTGACCACCGCCGCGCCCGCGGTCGGCGCGCCCCCTTCCCGTACGGCCATTGGTGTACGAAGTTGGCCGAGATCGCACTCCTCGTCTATTTGTCATGTACGCAATGATCGAAGGAATCGCAACGCCTCGGATCCCACGGCGGAACGGGATCGGATCCCGACTGGAAAGGGAGCACCCATGCCTCTGCCCGTACGACGTCTCCTCCGTGCCGCCGCGGCGGCGGCGGGCGCGGCGGCGCTGCTCGTCACGGCCGCGCCCGCCATCGCCGCCCCCACCGCACCCGGTGGCGCCCCGGCGGCGGCGGCCGACCAGCGTCAGCCGGTCTACGCCATCGCGCACCGGGTGGACACCCTGGACGGCGTGGACGCCGCGCTCGACCACGGCGCCAACGCCGTCGAGATCGATGTCTGCGCCTGGTGGAACCCGAACGAATGGCGGGCCTGGCACGACTGTTCCTCGGCCGGTGACAACCGGCTGGGCCCCAGCTTCGACAGCATGCTCGACCGCATCCTCGCCCACGCGAACGCGGGGCGGCGGCTGAGCCTGGTCTGGCTGGACATCAAGGACCCGAACTACTGCGGGGAGGAGCCGAACCGCGGCTGCAGCGTCGCCGGACTGCGCGACAGGGCGCAGCGGCTGACGGCCGCCGGGATCCAGGTGCTCTACGGCTTCTTCGAGTACCACGGCGGCGACACGCCGGACGTCGGCGGCAGGGGCTGGAAGAGTCTGGAGGGCCGGCTCGGCAGCCTGGAGGGCATCACGTCGACGGGGACCCGCGACCAGGTCCAGGGCGCCTTCAACCGGTCCGGCTCCGGGTTCCCGGCCGGCCACCGGGCGATGGACTACGGCGACTCCGACATCACCAAGGGGTTCGGCAACTGCACCGAAGCCACCTACAACACCTGCGCGGAGCTCAAGAAGGGCGCCGGGGACCGCGCCGCCGGGCGGCTCGCGGCCACGCTGTCCTGGACGACCACCTACAACGATCCGTGGTACGTCGACAAGCTCCTGGGCGATGCCCGGGTGGACGGCATCATCGCGGGCTACGGCAGCTTCACCGGGGTGCGCGAGTACGACAACAGCTGGCAGTGCGCCAACGCCGTCAACCTCGTCCGTGACTGGGTGAACCGCCACGGCTCCACCCATCGCATGGCCACCAGCGGGGACCGCCTGTTCCGGTAGACGAGCACCCCCGCTCCCCGCGCGCCGTCGGCCCGATCCCCGGCCGACGGCGCGCGGACGTCCCGGTCCGCGCGGGCGGGGACCGGGCCGGTCCGGCCGGCGGACGGCCGAGCCGATAGGGTCGCGGCCTCGGCCATACTTCCGCCGGGTCGGGTCGGGGCGGCGGTCACACCTCCGGTGGGCCGGGCCGGGACCGGGCTGATCGGGGGGTGTCCAGTTGGAGAACGACGCATCGGGCCGAGGCGAGTTCGGGCAGCTGCTGTACCGGCTGCGCGGCGACGCCGAGCTCAGCCAGGAGCAGCTGGCGCACGCCGCGGGGGTGAGCGTCCGGGCGTTGGCGGACCTGGAGCGCGGGCGGGCCCGGGGAGCGCGGCGCCGGACGGTGCGGGCGCTCGCCGAGGCACTGGGGCTGGACGAGGCCGGCGAGCGGGCCCTGGAGCGGGCCGCCGCCGCGGGCAGGCCCCGCCCGCAGGCGGGCGGCACGGCGGTGGTCCGCGGTGCGCTGGCACTGCCGCGCGACATCGCGGACTTCACCGCCCGCGGCCCCGCGCTGGACCGGCTGCGTGCGGCGGTGCGGCAGGCCGACGGCGAGCACGCGCCGGTCGCCGTGGTCTCCGGGGAGCCGGGACTGGGGAAGACCTCGTTCGCCGTGCACGCCGCGCACCGGTTGGCGGAGCACTTCCCGGACGGACGGTTCGCGGTCGACCTGCACGGGATGGGACACGAACCGACCGAGCCGCGGGACGCGCTGGCCGCGCTGCTGCGCGCGGTGGGGGTACCGGAGAGCGGGGTGCCCGCCGGCACCGGGGATCGCGCGGGGCTGTGGCGCTCCGTCGTGCGCGACCGGCGGCTGCTGGTGCTGCTGGACGACGCGGCCGGCGAGGAGCAGGTCCGTCCGCTGCTTCCCGGCGGCGGGCGTTCCCTCACGATCGTCACCAGCCGGCAGGCCCTGGCCGGGCTCGAAGCGGTGCACCGCTGCGACCTGGGGGTGCTGCGGCGGGAGGAGGCGGTCGAACTGATGACGAGAATCGTCGGCCCGGAGCGGGTCGGGCGTGAGGCGCAGGCCGCCCGCGACATCGTGGACCTGTGCGGGCTCCTGCCGCTGGCGGTGCGGATCGCCGGCCAGCGGCTGGCGGCCAGGCCCGACGAGCGCCTCGGCAAACTGGCCGCCCGGCTCGCCGACGAGGGGCGGCGCCTGGACACGCTCCAGGCCGGCAGTCTGCGGGTACGGGCGGTCTTCGCGCTCTCCTACCGACAGCTGGGGCCGGCCGCACGACGCGTGTTCCGGCGGGCCGCCCTGGCGGCCGGCCCCGACTTCGGCCCCGAGATCGCCGCCCTGCTGGCCGACCTGCCGATCGCGCAGGCCGCCCGCCACGCGGAGGAGCTCACCGACGCCGGGCTCCTGCAGCCCCACCCCACGGCCGAGCGCTATCGGTTCCACGACCTCCTCAAGGTGTTCGCCGGTGAGCAGGTGGCCGCCGAGGACGGACCGGAGGGCATCCGGGCGGCACTGGAGCGGACCGACCGGTGGATCCTGAGCCGGGCGGGCGCCGCCGCGCTCCGCTTCGACGCCGACCACCACCAGGACTCGCCGCACGCGGATCCCGACCCCGAGTCCCTCCCGGCCGGCCAGGAGGGGGCACGTGCCTGGCTGGAGGCCGAGTGCGCGAACTGGCTCGCCGCCCTGCGCCGCGCCGCGCGCGCGGGGCACCACCGGCAGGTGGTCGACGTGGCCGAGGCGATGCACTGGTTCTCCGACCTCAACCAGCACTGGGAGCTGTGGGTGGAGGTCTTCCGGTCCTCCTCCGACGCCGCCCGCGCCCTCGGCAGCCGCCAGGAGGAGGCGGTCCACCTCAACTACCTGGCGTGGGCGTACAACATCTGTGTCCACGACCACCAGGCCGCGCTGGCCGCGGCCGAGGCCGCACTGACCGCGGCCCGCGAGGTCGGTGACCGGCTCCAGGTCGGTTGGGCCCTGGGCTACGGCGCGGGAGCGCTGAGCCGCACCGGGCGGGTGACCGAGTCGATCGCCTGGCTGCGGGACTCGGCGGCCTGTCTCGGCGCGCTCGGCTCCGTCCAGGCCCACCTCGGTGAACTCACCGTCCTCAACACGCTGGGCAACACCCTGCGCCAGCAGGGCCGGGCGGGCGAGGCCCTGGAGGTCCACCGGCGCGCGGAGCTGATCTGCCGCGCCGGCGCTCCCGGTCGGTCACCCGACCTCGCCGAGCTGTACGGCGCCATCATCCGGCAGAACATCGGCAACGACCTCGCCGCCCTGGGGCGCTGGAGCGAGGCCGAACCCGAGTTGTCCAGCGCCCTGGCCCGCTTCGAGGCGCGCGACGTGAAGCCGTGGAGCGCACCGGCGCGGCTGGACCTCGGCCGCGTCCTTGCCCGGTTGGGCCGCCGCCGGGAGGCCTTCGAGGCACTGACCGCCGCCCATGAGGCCCTCGGCGCGCTCAACAGCCCTCGCCGGCAGGAGGCCGCCGCGGAACTCGACGCGCTCGGGGCGGTCCGCTGACGTCGGCGCCCGCGGGCTCCCCGGCCCCGGCCCGCCCCCGGTGGGGTACCGGAAGTTGACCGCCGGACGGTAGTTCTGCCGGTCCAACCGCCTGGCTGCCGCTCGGACCGCCGTGGTCCACTGCAGGTGCTCGGAGACCTCGGCCGACCGGGCCTCGGGCACTCCTGGTCCGGCACACCCTGCTGGTCACCGGCCTGCCCGTCGAAGACATGTGAAGCGGATGAGACTCCCGTTCCCCTCGCGCAGACGGTGCCGACCGTGACGTCCTGCCTTTCCCGGTGCACACGCCGCACCGCATCGCCGGCCGCCGACCACTCCCCCGGGTCGGCGACCCGGCAGTCCGGCCGTCCGGCCCCCGCCCGGACGCCTCGCCGGACCGGGCACCGCCCAGGAGCGGCCCTTGACGCGCGAGCCGCACCAGGTGCCGATGAGCCGCCCGACCGGTCCGACCGGTCCGACCGGCTCGCCGGCGAGCCGTTGGTGCCCGGACCCCGACCAGCCACACCTCACCGACCGGAGTGACACCTGATGACCGAGCAGACCACCGCCCCGGGTACCCGCGTCCTGCGTGCCCTCGCGGGCAGCGCCGCCCCGGGCGCGGTCGCCGCCGGGGCCGCGAGCCTCGGCGCCTACCACGCACTGCGCGGACAGCCCCCGGGGATCCGCGTCACCATCGCCCTGGCCCTCGCCGGCCTCACCGCGGTGGCGGCCGACCGGCACGCCCGCCGCCCGGGCCGCCCCGGACCCGAAACCGGGACCGCGCCGGGCACCACACCGTCCCTGCCCGGGCCGGCGTCGGCCCAGCTCGCCGCCGACGCCCTCGCCCACGCCGCCGTCCAGGCCGCCGCCGGCGCCCAGGCCCTCGACCGCAGCGGCGGCGCGCTCACCAGGCCGGGCAACTGGCGGGGGTCGGAGGACGGCTCCGCCACCTTCGCGCTCACTCCGACCGCGCGCCTGCTCCACCGCCCCGCCGGCCCGCACGGCCGGTACCCCGGTGACTGCGACCGGCCCCGCCGCTACGAGTTGCTCGTCGACGGCGAACTCCCCGTCGTCATCACCACCATCACCCAGCTGACCGGCCTCCTCCGGCGCCACGCCGCCGGCCGCCCGCCGGCCGCCGACGAGCCGGCCGCGCTCCCCCGGCCGAGGCACCGCCGCAGCCCGCGCCTCGGACAGGGCCGGCCGCTGCGTCCGCTGCCGCGACCGGAGCGCCGCAGCAGGGCCGAGGGACCGTGCTGAGAGCCTGCTCCGGCCCGGCCGGACCGCCGCAGCCGGCCCGGCCGTGCCGCGTGGTGCTCCTCCCGGCCGCCAGGCCCGCCGTCAGGCCCGCCGTCACGCCTGGGTGAGCAGCGGGTCGTAGGCGGTGGACCGCTGACGACCCGCCATGAAGGCGAGGAAGTCCTTGATGAACGCGGCCCGCGAGTACGTCCCGTCCGAATCGAGCAGTTCGCGCCGGAAGCCGGTGCGGAACAGGGCCCGGTACTCGTCCGCGTCGATGGTCTGGTTGCCGTCCGCGTCCGTCACGTCGAACAGCACCTCGGCGACCCGGATCAGCGCCGGACCGGCGAGCGAGGGAACCGCCTCCGCGTACTCCTGCCGGCTGATCCGGCCGTCACCGTTCGTGTCGAGGGTCGACTGGAGCTCCCGCCACCAGGCGGCGAAGGCGGTGTAGAGCCTGGTCTCCTCCGGCTCGTCCAGATCGAGTCGGCCGGACAACTCCCGGGCCATGGCCGCGAGATCGGGCCAGTCCAGATAGCCGTTCCCGGTCTGGTCCAGCACGGCGTCGAAGAACTCCTCGGCGCCGCGGCGACCCGCACCGCCCCGGCCCGCACCGCCCGGTGCCGTCCGCCCGGACGACCCGCCGGCGCCGGGCCCGTCGGGCTCGTCCGGCAGCGGGGTGATCAGGCGCAGGAAGGCGCCGAACCGCTTCATCCCGTCGCCCACGGCGGCCAGGGTCCTGGCCCTGGGATCGTCGCTGTCGGAGGAGAGCGAGAGCAGGTCGACCAGGTTCTCGGCGGTGATCCACCCGTCCGGCAGCAACCGGGCCGCGCCCAGGGCCAGATAGGCGCTCTGGGTCAGCGTCTGGGCGCCGGGGATCTCGGTCAGCCCGGCCCGCCTGCGGAACGCCTCCGGGAGGGAGGCGACCGTGACCACGCCGATCGTCGGCCCGGCCAGCGCACGCCCGGCCGCCCACACCGTGGGCAGGCCCTCCAGCAGCGGCGGCGCCGGGAGGTGGTCGAAGAGGTGGTAGAGGATGGTGCGCAGCGCCTCGGTGTTCTCCAGCTCCTCCTCGACCACCCGGTCGTAGTACGGCCAGAAGTCCCGCAGGGACTCGGGGAGTTGACCGGAGGCGTCGCCCATCACCGCCAGGAAGGCGCGGAACTCGGCATACAGCTCCTCCATCGCGGCCTGGTCGAGCGGCCGCCCGCTCCAGCGGAACATGATGACGGCGCTCTCGAACATGGTGGCGACCACCCATGCGCGGGCCGCCGGATCCATCGCGTCGTAGGGCCGGTTCGCGGCGTCGGTGCCGTTGAGCCGGCCGTGCATCCGGTTGAGCCGGGCCGCCTCCCGCTCCCGCGCCGGTTCGTCCGTCCCGGTCATGCGCTGCAGGCTGCGGAGGGTGTTGGTCAGCCGCCGCCAGGGGTGCGTCACGAAGGTCGAACTGTCGGCCAGGGCCGCGCCGATCTGCGGGTGGGCGGCCTCCAGGACCGTCGCCCGGATCATGGCCACGGCCCAGCACGGATCGTCGAAGAGCCGGTGGAACCGCGTCCCCGGGCCGAACAACGGCCCGTGCCGCCCGGCCGACTCGGTCGCGGTCTCGGTCTCGGTCTCGGTCTCGGGAGCGGCCTCCGCGCCGCCCGGCTTGGTACCGGTCGTCTGGGTCACGATCCGGGTTCTCCCTTCGGGTCGGCCGCCACGCCGCCGAACCGGCGGTGGCGGCGCTGATAGGTGTCCAGGCATTCCAGGAAGTGCGTGGCACGGAAGTCGGGCCACAGCACCGGCGGGAAGACCCACTCGGCATAGGCGACCTGCCAGAGCATGAAGTTCGAGATGCGCTGCTCCCCGGAGGTCCGGATGACCAGGTCCACGTCCGGGGTGTCGGGGAACGGCAGATGGGCCGCGAAGGACTCCTCGTCGACCGTCTCGGGCGCCGCGCCGCTGCGGATCAGCGAGCGCGCGGCCTCGACGATGTCCCGCCGCCCGCCGTGGTCGAACGCCACGGTCAGCGTCATGCCCCGGTTGCGGCTGGTGAGCGTCGTCAGATCCTCGAAGTCGCGGGCCAGGCCGGCCGGGAGCCGCGGGTCCGCGCCGCCGAGGAAGCGGCAGCGGATGCCACGGGCGTGCAGCAGCGGAGCGTGCTTGCGCACGACCCGGCGCACCAGGCGCAGCAGGTAGTCGACCTCCTCGCCGGGCCGCCGCCAGTTCTCGGTGGAGAACGCGTACAGGCTGAGCCACCGGACGCCCGCCGACCGGGCCGCCTCGATGACGTCGATCACCGTCGCCTCGGCCGCGCGGTGACCGGAGGTGCGTGGCAGATCACGCCGCGCCGCCCAGCGGCCGTTCCCGTCCATCACACACGCGACATGGCGCGGCACCGGGGCCGACCGCTCCCCGCCGGCCTGCCGCGGGACGACCGTCCCCGCGGGCGGGGCGAGACCTCCGAACACCTGCTCCACCGGCACTGCCACCCCTCCGCTCGCCACCGGGCCGCGATCCCCGCGAACCCGTCAGCAGCGTGCCGGTGCACGGCCCGGCCTGTCCGGCGTTTCGGGGATCTTCACCCGATCCGGTAGCGCCGGCGCCGGCCGCTCGACCCGCCGACGACCGACCACCGGTCGTCACGGCCGTTCGTTACGGCCCGTCGGCGCGCGCCCGGACCGCACGCCCGGACCGCGCGCCCGGACCGCACGGCCGGACCGCACGGCCGGACCGCACGGCCGGGTCAGCCGACCAGCAGCACGAGCTTGCCGCGCACCTGCCCGTCCTCGCCGAGCCGGTGCGCCCGCGCGACGTCGGCGAGCGGGAAGGTCCGCCCGACCGGCAGCGCGAAGCGCCCGGCCTCGACCAGCGCGCCGATCCCGGCGAGCGCGTGGACCGCCCGGCCGTCGTCACCCCGGCTGAACCTCACCCCGTACTCCCGCGCGCCGGCGAAGTCGCCGATCGTCACGACGTGCTCCGGGCCGCCCGCCAGCCCGACGAGTTCGGGCAGCACCCCGCTCCCCGCCACGTCGAGCGCCAGGTCGACGCCGTCGGGCGCGAGCGCGCGGACCCGTCCCACGAGCCCCGCGCCGTAGGCGACGGGATCGGCGCCCAGCGAGCGCAGATACCCGTGGTTGGCGGGACCGGCCGTGCCGATCACCCGTGCGCCGCGCGCCACGGCGAGCTGAACGGCGGCGGCGCCGACGCTGCCGGAGGCACCGTTGACGAGCAGCCGGCTGCCGGCCCGGACGCCGAGCGCGTCGAGGGAGCGCGTGGCCGTCTCGACGGCGGCCGGCAGTGCGGCAGCGGCGGGGAAGTCCAGCGACGGCGGGATCCGCGCGTAGTGGGACAGCAGGGCCAGCTCGGCCTGGGCCGCCCCCTCGACGGAGAACCCGAACACGCGGTCCCCGACGGCCACGTCCGCGACGCCCTCGCCGAGCTCGTCGACCACGCCCGCCGCCTCGTGGCCGAGCGTCTGCGGGAGTTCCTCGTCCAGCAGGCCCCGGCGCTTCTTCCAGTCGCTCGGGTTGACGCCGGCCGCGCGCACGGCGATCCGGACCTGACCGGGCCCCGGACGCGGATCGGGGAGATCCACGATCTCCAGGACCTCCGGGCCCCCGAACCGGTCGAACCGGACTGCCTTCATCTGTCGCTCCGCTCTCGATCCCGGGATGCCGCGCTCGCCGTGCGTTCGACCAGCGCGTGCCGTCCGGGGCGGACACCGTACGTCATCCGCCCGGCGGGGCTCGGGCCGGCCACCGCGAGGTATTGCAGATCATCTGATGATCCATCCTTTGGGCGGCTCACTCGAAACGGCCCCCGCGCCCTCCACCGTGCCCGATCCTGGAAGGACAACCGGGCACCCACCGCTGGGGGATGTCGAGTGTCGTTCGAGACCGCCGCGTGGCCCCCGTCCGGAGACGTCCCGGGCGGGTGGCAGGACCTGGCCTTCCGGGCCCTGCTCACCGCCGTCGTCCTCCTGGCCGCGCAGGAACCCCTCCGAGGGCTGACCGCCGGGGCGAGCCGGCGGGCGGGCACGCTCGGGGCACGGCTCGGGCGTCTCGTCCGGCCCGGGGTGCGCACCGCTCTCGCCGTCGCGCTGGTGCTCGCCGGGCTCGCCTTCACCGCCGGTGTCCTCCCGGTGGCGGCGGCGGTGGTCATGGCCGCGGTGTTCGTGTCGGTCACCACCGTTCACCTGTCCCAGGAGTTCGCCGGCTACGTCACCGAGGACGACGACGGGACCCGCCATTTCAAGGTCCACCACCACCTCCACCTGACGGGGCTGGTGCTGCTCGCCGTGGCGGGCGCGGGGCTCGCCGCCGCCCCCGGCGGCGACCCGCACCGGGTCACCGGGTGGATGGCCCAGGCCCTGTGGGGGGCGGTGGCCGCGCACTACTTCGTCTCGGCCGTCTCCAAGGTCCGCAAACGCGGGCTGCGCTGGCCGGACCGGCGGCTCTTCCCCTTCTACCTCACCCTGTTCGCCCGTTACCGCGCGGGCGACGGCGAGGGCGTCCGGGAGTCCGGTCCCGTCCGGCTCCTGGTGCGGCGGCCGGGCCTGGGGGTGCCGGTCCTGTGGGCCGCGCTCCTGCTGGAGTTCGCCACCCCCCTCCTGTTGACCGGCCCCTGGACGCGAGCGGCCGTCGGCCTGTCCCTGGTGCTCTTCCACCTCGCCTCCCGATGGCTGCTCGCGGTCGACTTCCGGGAGAACGCGATGCTGGCGGGCCTGGCGGCGCTGCCGCTGCCCGCCGGCGCCGGGCCGTGGACCGGCCTGGACGCCCCGGCCACCGGCCCGGTCGTGTTCGCGGTGTGCGCGGCGCTGTCGTTCGCCCTGGACGACCGGGTCTACCCCTTCTCCAACCTCCCGATGTTCGCGGACGCCTACCGCCCCTCCCCCGTGGTCACCCTGCGCTGCGCGGACGGCACCGAAGTCCTGCCCACCCCGGCTACGGCGGGCTGCTCCACCGCCGGGCTGTCGCGCGAGTACGCCGCCGCCGAGGCCCCGGACGGTGACCTGGCCGCCTTCCGCGACCTGGTCCGGGCGCGGACGACCGCCGCCGGGGCGACCCCGCCCGCGGGCACCGCGCTGTGGGTCGAGACCGTCGACGTCGATCCCACCGGCGCGGTCCGGACAGCGCACCGGCGACTGCGGTCCCTCTCCCCGGCCGACCAGGACTGAGCACCGGCCCCCGGGGCCGACCCCGGACGGGACCACCCGGGGGCGCTTCCCGGGCACCCGCCCAGCGATGCCCGAGCCCCCCGCCCCCCGGAGCCGGCCGGGTCCGGGGCACGGGCAAGGGCAAGGGCCGAACGGGCAGGTCCGACGCGGCGAACGGGCAACGGTTCGCCGATGCCGGGTTCGTGTGCAACGTTTCGCGCCACCCAGGGCATCCATCTGATGTCGGGCCACGGAACGGGAGGACAGGGGCGCCGTACGCGACGTCACCCGTGCGCGGTCACGAGCGGGAAGCGACGCCCGCCCCGCCGAACGGCCGGCGGAGCGCCGAGGCCCGAATTCGCTCCGGCCCGTACCGCCCGAGGGTTCGCGGAATTCATTGCGAGCGGCCCGGAATTCCTCTCACGAAATGTCAGTACGTATACGAGCAGAACAGTCCCACCAAGCCCTCCGCATTTGTCACACGGTTGTGACACCCCGGCCCGACAATGCGCCGGATCCGTGCGAATCGGAAGCTAATGTGCTGACATGGAATCGAACATCCCGCCGATATGGAATTCGTCCGACAGCGCTGCCGCCGCCCCGACCCGCGGTTCGGCGCTCCGGCTGGCCCGCCACAGCGCGACCTTCCTGGGGGTGAGCGTGGTGTCCGGCGCGCTGCTGGCCGGCGTGGCCCTGCCCGCCGTCGGGGCGTTCGGGCTGACGGCCAAGAGCACGGCGGAGGGCTTCGACGACATCCCCGACGACTTCAAGACGCCGCCGCTCACCCAGGCCACCCAGATCTTCGACGCCAAGGGCGGGCTGATCGCCAAGGTCTACGAGCGCGACCGCACGGTGCTCACCGCCGACCAGATGTCCCCCCTCATGCGCCAGGCGCAGGTGGACATCGAGGACGCGCGCTTCTACGAGCACGGCGCCGTCGACCTCAAGGGCGTGCTCCGCGCCGCGAGCAAGAACGCCGAGAGCGGCACCGCCTCCCAGGGCGCCTCGACGCTGACCCAGCAGTACGTGAAGAACGTCAACGTGGAGAAGGCCGGCGACGACCAGGCCGCCGTCCACGAGGCGCAGCGCAAGACCCTGGGCCGCAAGATCCAGGAGCTGAAGGTCGCGATCAAGCTGGAGGAGGAGCTGACCAAGGAGCAGATCCTCACCAACTACCTGAACATCACGTACTACGGGAACGGCGCCTACGGGGTCGAGGCCGCCTCCCAGCGCTACTTCAGCAAGAGCAACAAGGACCTGACCGTCGCCGAGGCGGCGACCCTGGCCGGCCTGGTGCAGAACCCCTCGCAGTACGACCCGAAGCTGCACCCGCAGGCCGCGCAGCACCGACGCGACGTGGTGCTCGACAAGATGGTCGAGAACGGGCACATCACCGCCGACCAGGCGAAGGAGGCGAAGGCCGCCCCGCTGGGCCTGCGGTTCCAGGAGCCGCAGAACGGCTGCATCACCGCCAGCGCCGGTATGGGCTTCTTCTGCGACTACGTCCGGCACGTGGTCAAGCAGGACCCGGTGTTCGGCAAGAGCGCCGCCGACCGGAAGAAGTTCTGGGACCAGGGCGGCCTGAACATCTACACCACCCTCGACCCGGACAAGCAGACCGCCGCCCAGAGCGCCGTGAGCGACAACGTGCGGGTCACCGACCCGGTGTCGGCCGCCGCCACCATGGTCGAACCGGGCAGCGGCAAGATCCTGGCGATGGCCCAGACCCGCCCGTACGGCCTGAGGACGGACAAGAACCAGACCGTCGTCAACCTCAACGTCGACGCGGCGATGGGCGGCGGAAACGGTTTCCAGCCCGGTTCCACGTTCAAGCCGGTCGTCGTGGCCGCGGCCATGGAGGCGGGCCTGTCGCCGACCCAGGAGTACTCGTCGCCGAACAAGCTCGAGTACCCGACGATGAAGACCTGCGAGGGCACCTGGAAGAACCAGGCCCGGCCCAAGGCGGTGGTGCCCAACGAGTCCGCGAACGAGAAGGGCCCGTACCAGCTGAAGCAGGCGATGGCGCTCTCGGTCAACACCTACTTCGTACAGATGGAGCAGGAGATCGGCCTCTGCTCGGTCAAGCAGATGGCCAACAAGCTCGGCATCACCACCCGGGCCAGCGGCAAGCCCCTGGAGGAGGTCCCCGCGATGGCCCTGGGCGTCGAGGAGATGAGCCCGCTGACCATGGCCAACGTCTACGCGACCTTCGCCGCCCAGGGCACCCACTGCGCCCCGGTCGCGATCAACAAGATCACCACGGTGGACGGCAAGGACGTCCCGACCCCGGCCGGCCACTGCGAGAAGGTCTTCTCCGAGCGGACGGCGGACGTGCTGAACACCGTCCTGAACGGCGTGACCGAGAACAACGGCACCGGCGCGGCGCTCAGCCTGGAGGGCAACCGGCAGATCGCCGGCAAGACCGGTACCTCGGACCAGAAGAAGGCGGCCTGGTTCAACGGCTACACCCCGCAGCTCGCCACCGCCGTCTGGCTCGGCGGTCCGAACGGCGGCGTGGAGATGCGGAACATCACCATCAACGGGAAGCACCGCACCGAGGTGTTCGGCGCCGACGGCCCCGGGCCGATCTGGCGGGACGCCATGAACCAGGCCCTGCGGGGCGCGCCCAAGGAGTCGCTGAAGCTGGCCGACATCCCCGACCCGGCGCCCAGGACCGAGCCGGACCCCACCGGGAGCAGCGCGAGCGCCCCGGCCACCACCCCGCCCGGCAAGCAGCACTGAGCGCGGCCGCACGACGCCCCGCCGCCCTGTCGACCCGCTGCCCCGCCGCCCCGCCGCCCCGCACCGGGTGGAGCGGCGGCGCGCGGGGGCAGGTACGGGCCGGGGCCCGGGGCGGTTCACCGGCGGGGGCGATTTCTGTGCCCACGGGCGGTTCGTGCCCGTTGGTACACCCGGCGAGCAGACCAATGCGCAGGGGTTCCGGCTCCCCGCCGCACTTTCGCCCGACGGCCTGGACGGGCCGGGCGTCCACGATCGAGCATCGGGTGATCCGGCGTCACATCGCCGTTCCCGCGGCGCTCCCGCCGCTGCCGATTCCGTGGAGGACCGCAGTGCACCACCGTTCCCGTCCCACCGCCAGGGCGCTCGGCGCGGGCGCCGCCCTGAGCCTGGCGCTGGCGCTCACCCTGTCCGTCACCCCCGCCCTGGCCGCGCCGGGCGGGCCACCGGGCCCGACGGCCGAGCCCGATCCCGTCCCCGGCCTGGTGGCCGGCGAGGGCACCGCCACCCCGCAGTTGGTGACCGGGCTGTCCGAGCCGGCGCCCGGGAGTCCCGCCGAGGCGGCCCGGGCCCATCTCGCGGCCAACCCGGACCGGTACCGGATCGATACGGGGCAGCTGGCCGAACTCGCGGTCGAGCGCACGGCCGAGGGGCGGGACACCGTCAGGTTCCAGCAGCTCCACGGCGGTGTGCCGGTGCTCGGCGGGCAGTACCTGGTCCGGCTCGTCGGCGCCGGGGCCGGCCAACGGGTGGAGTCGGTCGGCGGCAAGTACTTCACCGGGCTGACCGCGCCGACCACCCCCGCCGTGCCGGCCGCCATGTTGCGCCGGCTGGCGCTGGAGTCGCTCACCGACCCGCGCGCCCGGTCCGGGGCCACCGCCGAGGACCAGGGCCCGGTCGTGCTGCCGGGCGGCGCGGGGCGGCTGGCCCAGCACTTCGTCGTGCGCGCCACCGACCCGGCGACCGGGGGCCCGCTGGTCCGCGAGGTCTACGTGGACGCCGTGCGCGGCGTGGTCGCCCTCGCCCACGACGCCCAGGGCCCGTACCGGGCCGAGGGTGTCGGTCCGGGCACCGGCCGAGCCGCGGCCGCCACCGCGCCCGCGGGATCCACCGCGGAGCCCGCCACCGGGACCGCCCCCGACCTGCTCGGCCGTACCGTCGGGGTGAACATCGCCCGTCAGCCGGACGGGGGTTACCAGCTGGTCGACCTCACCCGGCCGGCCACCATCTCCACCTACGACGGGGCCGGACGGGACTACCGGGAGTTCGGCGGCATACCCGCCGGCACCCTCCCGGTCGGCTCGCCGACCCCGGACTTCCCCGCCGCCACCGGCACCAGCGGTGCCACCGACGCCCACGTCAACGCCGGTACCGTGTACGACTTCTACCGCGACCGGCTGGGCCGGGACGGCCTGGACGGCAAGGGCAGCCCGATCACCTCCGTGGTCAACGTGAGCAACGGCGGCAACCCCTTCCCGAACGCCTCCTGGGACGGGCGGAAGATGATCTACGGCAACGGCGACGCCAAGTACCGCCAGTTCGCCGTGGCCCTCGACGTCGCCGGTCACGAGATGACCCACGGCGTCATCCAGCACACCGCCGACCTGCAGTACTCCGGGCAGTCCGGTGCGATGAACGAGGCACTGGCCGACTACTTCGGCAACGCCATCGAGGTCACCGCCCGCGGCACGGCGATGACCGACCCGAAGGCCGCCCTGATGGGCGAGAGCCTGTGCCGCACCGGCACCCCCGAGGAGTGCGCGAACCGCCGGCTGGACGACCGCCGCACCACCGTGAAGGACTACATCGGCGCCGGGCTCGACCTCGACAGCGGCGGCGTGCACCTCAACTCCACCATCTTCAGCGGCGCCCTGTGGGACATCCGGCGCACCCTCGACCCGCTCACCGCCGACCGGCTGGTCTACCGCGCGCTCACCGAGTACCTCACCCCGCTGGACGACTTCGTCGACGGCCGCGACGCCGTCCTCGCCGCCGGCCGCGCGATGAACCTCACCCGGGCCCAACTCCGCTCGGTCGCCGCGGCGTTCGACGCCCACGGGATCCGCGCCGGCTGGCAGAGCCGGATCGACACGGACAGCCGGGCGCTGCTGCCCGGCGCCTCCGCCCCGACCGGACCGGCCGCGGGCGGCGGCCACTGGGTGATGGGCAGCACCGACCCGAACGGCAAGGGCGGGTTCGTCCTGTACACCGGCTCCACCACCGGCACCGGCACGCCCACCCGGCTCAGCCCGGACGACGACCGCATGCACGGCTGGGCCGCCACCGACGGCACGTCCGCCGTCTGGCTGGCGATCGGGATCGACGCCACCGGCTCCTGGGGGACGGAGGTGCTGACCCGCTCGCTGTCCGGCGGCCCGATCCGCAGCGTGTTCCAGTCCTCGACCCAGTCGCCGGTCGACGTGCGGATCTCCGGCGCGGACATCGCCTTCGTGGTGCGCGACGGCGAGACCAACCGGGGCTCGGTCCGGCTCTCCCGCAACGGGGCCCCGCCGGTGGAGGTCCCGATGCCCGAGGGCCACGGCGTCTCGCCGTTCACCGCGTCGTCCCTCACCCTCAAGGACGGCCGGCTCGGCTGGATCGAGAGCTGGACGGCCGGGCAGGCCACCGTCCAGGCGGCGACGGCCTACTCGGTCGCCACCGGCCAGGTCACCGCGCAGTACGCGCTGAGCACCCCCGACGGCGCCGCGCGGCCGTTCCTCAGCTCCCCGGCGTTCGCGGGCGGCCGGCTGCTCTGGCTGCAGGCCGCGGCCGACCCCGCCTCGGGCGGGGACGCCCTCCGGTCCGGCGCCCTGGACGGCTCCGGCGAGAGCGAGCTGCTGTCCGGCAGCTCGCCGTACACCCCGGCGAACATGACGTTCACCGCCACCGACCAGGCCGTGACCTTCCAGCACCGCGGCCCCAGGCCGAGCGGCAGCTGGTCGAACGCCGACCTGCCGAAGCTCTACCAGCTGCCGCTCACCGGTGGCGCCCCCGTGCGCTTCTCCTGCAACCGCGGCACCCAGTTCTCCCCCGCCGCCGACCAGGGCACCCGGGTGGTCTGGCTGGACGCCACCGCCGGCCGCGACGACCTCGTGGCCCGCAACCAGCCGGCCAGGGGCTGCTGACCCGTCCGGCCTCCGCCGGGCGCCCCGGACCGGTGCCCGCCCGCACCGGTCCGGGGCGCCGGCCGTGCGACCGGAGCGGCCGCACGAAGGCGGTCTGACGGCCCGTGGGGTCCACCACGTCCCCGGCCGCGCCGGGCGGGACCGCCACGCGGGGCGCCCGCCTCCGGCGCGGGACCCTTAGGGTGGCGGACACGGCACTGCCGGGGGTCGACCGTGCCGAGGAACGAGACAACCGAGGAGCCGGGCATGGAGAGTCGCAGGGTGGTCGTGACGGGGGCGACGTTCCCGGAACGCGTGGTGCGCAGGCTGGAGGCCGGCGGGTTCACCGTCGAATCGCTCCCCGGCGACCTGGACGAGGACAAGGTGGTCCAGGCGTTGCACGGCGCCTGGGGCTATGTGCTGGGCGGCTCGGAACTGATGTCCGGGCGCGCCTGGGAGCAGTTGCCGGACCTCGCGGTGGCCTGCTTCATGGGCACCGGCTACGGCTCGTTCATGGAACTGCCGGAGGGCGGCTCGCCGACCCGGTTCAGCTACACCCCGCACGCCAACGCGGTGGCCGTCGCCGAGTTCACCGTCGCCCAGATGCTCGACCTGGTCCGCGGCGTGACCCGCCGGGTGGACGGCGTGCGGGCCGGGGTGTGGAGCGAGGACGCGACCCCGTCGCTCGTCGGCGCCCGCCTCGGAGTGGCCGGCATGGGGCACATCGGCCGCGAGGTGGCCCGGATGGCGCACGCCGCCTTCGGGATGGAGGTGCTGTACTGGAACCGCACCCGCCGGCCGGAGTTGGACGAACTGCCGTACACGGCCGTCGCCTCACTGGACGAGCTGTTCGAGGCCGCCGACGTGGTGTCGCTGCACTTCCCCCACGAGCCCGGCGTCAACGACGGGGTGGTCGGCGCGAGGCAGCTGGCCGCGCTCGGCCCCGACGGCTTCCTGGTCAACGCCGCCCGCGCCAACCTGGTCGACCCGGCGGCCCTGCGCACCGCGCTGGCCCGGCGTCTGATCGCCGGCGCCGCGATCGACGGGTACTACGCCGAGCCGACCCCGCACCCGGCCGAAGACCCCTACGGACTGCTGGAGTTCGTGCCGGGCCGGCTGCTGGTCACGCCGCACTGCGCCTACCTGAGCACCCAGGCGATCCGGCGGATGGCCGACATGGCGGCGGACAACCTGCTCGCCGTGGCCCGGGGCGACGAACCGCCGTACGCGATCACGGCCGGCTGACGGGACGGCCGGACCGGCCCCGGCCGGGCGGCGCTGGCAGGATGCTCGCGGTAGGGAGCGGCCGGGCCGGGTGGGCCCGGCCCGGCCGGTGACAGGGAGGAAGCCCGATGGCCCGCAGGAACCACCGTGTCGCCGTACTCGTGCTGGAGGGCGCGAAGCCGCTCGACGTCGGCATTCCGGCGCAGGTGTTCTCCCACCGGCCGAGCATGCCCTACGAGGTGCGGGTGTGCGGAGCGGCGCCCGGGCTGGTGACCGGCGGCGACGGGCTCGCCTACCACGTGGCCGACGGGCTCGACGCCCTGGAGCAGGCGGACACCGTCTTCGTGCCCGGCTACCGGGATCCGGCGACCACCGCGCCGCCGCCGGCGGTGGTCGAGGCGCTGGTGGCCGCGCACGGCCGGGGGGCGCGGCTGGCGGCGATCTCGACGGGGGCGTTCGCGCTGGCGGCCACGGGGCTGCTGGACGGCCGGAAGGCGACGACGCACTGGCACTACACGAAGGCCCTGGCGGAGCAGCATCCGCTGGTGTCCGTGGACGAGAACGTGCTGTTCGTGGACGAGGGCGACATGCTCACCTCGGCGGGCGCGGCGTCCGGCATCGACCTGTGCCTGCACCTGGTGCGGCGTGACCACGGGGTCGGGCTGTCCAACCACGTGGCCCGGCGGCTGGTGGCCGCGCCGTACCGCAGCGGCGGGCAGGCGCAGTACGTCCCCCGGAGTGTGCCGGAACCGCTCGGCGACCTGTTCGCCGGCACCCGCGAGTGGGCCCTGGCGCACCTCGCCGAGCCGCTGACCCTGGAGCGGCTGGCCGGTGTCGCGCGGGTGTCGGAGCGGACGTTCTCACGGCGGTTCGTGGAGGACACCGGCTACACGCCGATGCAGTGGGTGCTGCGGGCCCGGGTGGACCTGGCGCGTGAGTTGCTGGAGCGGACGGACCTGGGGGTGGAGCAGATCGCGGACCGGGTGGGGCTCGGCTCCGGGGCGAACCTGCGGCTGCACTTCCACCGGATCCTCGGGACCTCGCCGACGGAGTACCGCCACACCTTCGCCGCCCCGGCCTCCTGACCGCCCGGCGCCGCGCCGGGACCGCCGGTGCCGCGCCGACCGCGGGGACCGCCCGCGAGGTCCGGCGGGATCCTTGCGGGCGGTGGCGACGACTGTGGCGGGATACTTGCGCACCCTGTCGATCCAGCCCCTGTCCGGGCGCCGGCCGAGCGCCGACCATGGAGAGCGAAACGAACGGAAGGGATGACCACACCATGACCCGCATCGCCATCAACGGTTTCGGTCGCATCGGACGCAACAGCCTGCGCGCCCTGCTCCAGCGAGGCAGCGACCTCGAAGTGGTCGCCGTCAACGACCTCACCGCGCCCGACTCCCTGGCCCACCTGCTCAAGTTCGACAGCTCGCTCGGGCGCCTCAACCGCCCGGTCTCGGTCGACGGCACCGATCTGGTGGTCGACGGCCACCGCATCAAGGTCCTCGCCGAGCGCGACCCCGCCGCCCTGCCGTGGGCCGAGCTCGGTGTCGAGCTGGTGCTGGAGTCCACCGGCCGCTTCACCTCGGCCGAGGCCGCCCGCGCCCACATCGGGGCCGGCGCCCGGCGGGTCCTGGTGAGCGCCCCCTCGGACGGCGCCGACGTCACGCTCGCGTTCGGGGTGAACACCGACGCCTACGACCCGGCCGAGCACGTCATCGTCTCGAACGCCTCGTGCACCACCAACGCGCTGGCCCCGCTGGCGGCGGTCCTGGACGAACTGGCCGGGATCGAGCACGGGTTCATGACCACGGTGCACGCCTACACCCAGGAGCAGAACCTCCAGGACGGCCCGCACCGGGACCTGCGCCGGGCCCGCGCCGCCGGGGTGAACATCGTGCCCACCACCACCGGCGCCGCCAAGGCCATCGGCCTGGTCCTCCCGAACCTCGACGGCAAGCTGTCCGGCGACTCGATCCGGGTGCCGGTCCCGGTGGGCTCGCTGGTCGAGCTGAACACCACGGTGGCCCGCGAGGTCACCCGGGAGGAGATCCTCGCCGCCTACCGCGAGGCCGCCGACGGCCGGCTGAAGGGCATCCTCGACTACGCCGACGAGCCGCTGGTCTCCGGCGACATCACCGGCGAGCCCGCGTCCGCGATCTTCGACGCCGCCCTGACCCGGGTGGACGGCCGGCACGTCAAGGTCGTCGCCTGGTACGACAACGAGTGGGGCTTCTCCAACCGCGTCATCGACACCCTCGAACTCCTCGCCCGGAGCTGACCGGGCCCGGCCGGGCGCGGCCCCGGAGCCCCGGTCGGGCGCCGTGACCGGGGCTCCGGGGCCGGCCACCGCCTCCGTGGCTTCGCCCCTGAACTTCCGTCACCGGGCGGCACGGCCGTGCGGACACCGGCGCCGGCCGTACGGCCTGTCGGGCTTGAGTTCGAGTGCACTCAAGGTTCTACGGTCGTGACAGAACCGCACGGAACGAACGGGCGCCGACGCGCCGCCGGAAACGGAGCAACCCCATGAGCACTCCCCCGAACACCGCCGAGACCCGCCAGGACCGCTACGACCGCGGTCTGGAGGTGCTGACCCGGATCGACGGCGAGGCCGGGCAGCGGGTGGTCGACTCGCTGGCCGACATCAGCCCCGAACTCGGCCACCAGATCGTCGCCTGGGGCTTCGGCGAGATCTACCGGCGGCCCGGACTGGTACCGCGCGACCGGCAGTTGGTGACCCTGGGCATGCTCACCGCGCTCGGCGGCTGCGAGGCCCAGCTGGACGTCCACATCAACGCCGCGCTCAACGTCGGCCTCACCCCCGAGGAGATCGTCGAGGCCCTGCTGCACTCCGCCGGCTACTGCGGCTTCCCCAAGGCCCTCAACGCCACCTTCGTCGCCAAGAAGGTCTTCGCCGAGCGCGGCCTGCTGCCGGTCGCGGCCGACTGATCCCCGACCCGCCCGCCGGGCGGACCGGTCAGGCGGCCCGGCGGTCAGGCGGTCAGCGCCGCGAGCTCCGCGTCGGCACGCTCGGTGACCAGTGCCAGGACCCGGCCGGCGGCGGCCAGGTCCCCGGCGGGTATCCCGCCCCAGACCCGGGCGGTGACCGGGGCGGTGGCCGCGCCGACGGCGGCGAGCAGCTCGCGCCCCGCGTCCGTGGGGCGCAGGTGCGCGCCGTCCACCGCGAGCAGTTCCTTGGCCAGCAGCTCGTCGAGGGTGACGCGGACCTCGGCGGGATCGGCCTTGAGGGAGCGCTGGACCTGGGCGGCGAGCCGGTCCGCGGTCTGCGGGGCGTCGGCGGTGACGGCGGAGCGCAGGGCGACCTGCTGCTGGAAGGTGATGCCGTGCCCGGCCAGGACGTGCTCCAGGACGCCGCGGGCGGCGTAGTGGGCCAGGCCGAGGGCGCGGGCGTCGGCGACCGGTGCGGTGGCGGCGGTGCTGGTCATGGTGTTCTCCCCTGGGTGCTCTGGTCGTGCGGGACGGATGGAGCGAGAGGTACGTCGAGCAGGGCCGTCAGCTCCGCGGTGAACGCCCGCGTGCGGGCGGCGTCGAGGCCGCCGAGCGGCTCCAGCAACTGCTGGAGCAGTTCCTGGACCACCTCGACGGCTTGCCGCGTGACGGCCTGCCCCCGCTCGGTGAGGGCGAGTTGGACGGCGCGCGGGTCGCGGGGATCGCGGGTGCGCTCGATCAGGCCGGCCGACTCCAGCGCGCGTGCCAGCTTGGAGACGTACAGCGCCTCCAGACCGGTGTGATCGGCGAGTCGGCGCTGACTGGGCCGCTCCCCGGCGCGCTGCATGCCGTACAGCGACGCGACCAGGGAGTACTGCGCGTGGGTGAGGCCCAGCGGAGCCACCGCGCGATCGACCGCGACACGCCACTTGTTGGCGAGCCGCCATACCAGGAAGCCGGGCGTGGGACCCGGTGAACCCTTGCTCATGAAAATAGAGTACATGGCTACTATGTCCATGGCTACTATCTTCGGCCGGTGCGACCCCCCGCCCCCGGCGGGCGACACCGGCCGGACCTACTCCCCGTCCGCGCCCAGCAGATCGGCGACGAGCCCGCGCGCGTACCCGGCGTCGAGACCGGCCGGACGGAAGAGGACGCGGTACATCAGGGGGGCGACGACCCGGTCCATGGTCGTCTCGACATCGGGAACGCCCTTCTCGCGGGCGCCCGCCCGGGCCAGCACGACCTCGACCTGCTCGGCCGCGTAGGCCGAGCACCGGCCGGCGTTGCCGCCGTCCGGATCGCCGAGCAGGGCGTCGCGGATGTAGGCGCGGCCCGAAGGGGACGCCATCTCGTCGAGGAACTGTTCGGCCCACGCGGTCAGGTCGGACCGCAGGTCACCGTAGTCCTCCGGCTCGGTGTCGGGCCGCAGCCGCTCCACCGCCACGTCCGACAGCAGCTCCTGCAGATCGCCCCAGCGACGGTAGACCGTAGACGGGGTCACTCCGGCGCGCTGGGCGACCAGCGGCACGGTCAGCGCGTCGCGGCCCACCTCCGCCAGGAGTTCCCGCACAGCGGTGTGCACCGACTCCTGCACCCGGGCACTGCGCCCACCGGGGCGCACCATCTGCTTGCGACTCATGGCACCACCTTAAAGCACAGTCGTTGCGTTTAAGGGGTACAGGTGGCGCCCGCCCAGCCCAGGCCGCGCCCACCCGCCCGCCCGCCCGCCGCGGAGCCGGACGGGCACCCGGGCCGGGTCGCCGGCGGCCCGCGCACCGCCCTCGGGCCCCTCAGGCCACCGGCGCGAGCGCCCGGACCGGCCGCGACCGCTCGTAGGCGTGCCCGACCCGCAGCAGGGCGCGCTCCCCGAGCGGCCGGCCGAGCAGCTGCATCCCGATCGGCAGACCCGCCGCGTCATGGCCGACCGGGACGGACAGCGCGGGCACCCCGGTGATGTTGGCGGGGGCGGAGAGCCGCACGAGCGCGTCGGCGACGCCCTCGGTCGTCCCGTCGGACCAGGTCAGCGTCTCCTGGCCGGCCCCCGTCGCGGTCGTCGGCACCGTCGGGGCGGCGATCACGTCGACCGTCTCCAGCACGCGGGCCCACTCCTCCCGCATCAGGGTCCGGGAGCGCTGGGCGCGCAGGTAGTCCCCCGCGCTCATCAGTTCACCGGCCTCCAGGAGGATCCGGACGTCCGCCTGGTACAGCTCGGGCACCGTCCGCAGGGTGCGCTCGTGGTAGGCGGTGGCCTCCGGCGCCACCAGCCCCCACAGGGTGGCCCGGATGTAGCGGGTCATCGGGATGTCGATCTCGACGAGCTCCGCGCCGAGATCCTCCAACTGCCCGACGGCCCGGCGGACGGCGGTCTCGACCTCCGCGTCCAGGCGGTCGAAGTAGTAGGTGCGCGGGACGCCGACCCGCAGCCCCGCCAGGTCCGTGGCCGGGCCCGGCCGGTAGTCCACGGCGGGCGCGGCCAGCGAGGCGGGGTCGCGCGGGTCGTGCCCGGCCAGGGCGGTCAGGACCATCGCCGCGTCCTCGACGGTGCGGGTGATCGGACCGACGTGGTCCAGCGACCAGGACAGCGACGTGACGCCTTGCCGGGGGACGAGACCATAGGTCGGCTTGAGGCCGACGACCCCGTTCAGCGCGGCCGGCACCCGGATCGACCCGCCGGTGTCGGTACCCAGCGAGAAGGTCGCCGTACCCGCGGCGACGGCGACCGCGGAGCCGCCGCTGGACCCACCGGCGACCCGGCCGCGGTCCCAGGCGTTGCTGGTCTGCGGGGTGGTCAGGCCGTAGGCGAACTCATGGGTGTGCGTCTTGCCGACCAGGATCGCGCCGGCCGCCGTCAGCCGCGCGGCGACCGTACTGTCCTCCCGCGCTCGGTGCTCGGCGCGGACCCGGGAGCTGGCCGTGGTCGCCGTGCCGGCCACGTCGATCAGGTCCTTGAGTCCCATCGGGATGCCGTGCAGGGCCCCGCGGAAATGCCCTCGCGCCGCGTCGCGTTCGGCCTCGCGCGCCGCACGGCGCGCCCGCTCCGCGTCGACCGTGACATAGGCGTCGAGTCGGGGTTCCACCTGCTCGACGCGGTCGAGGACCGAGTCCACCAGCTCCACGGGGGACAGCCGGCGGGCGCGGATCGCGTCGGCGGCGTCGGCGAGGGAGAGCTCATACGGCCGCATCGGACCACTCCCCTCCCGCCCGGTAGGCGACGGCGGGAGGGGTGTCCGCGAAGTCCAGCTCCCGCAGGACCGCGACGACGGAGTGGAGGTGATCGGCGGTGGCCGCGACCGCGGCGTGCCGGTCGGCGGGCAACGGAAGTCCGGCCCGGGCGGCCCAGCGGGCCGCCTCCTGCGGGGTGAGTTCGGCGGCAGACACGGAGGTCCTCTCCTGATCGGGACGGGAGCGCGAAGGCCCCCACCCAAAAGCTAACAGTTTGCTTTAACCGAACGTAGGTTCTACGGCCAGCTAAAGCAAATCTGTTGCGTTTAAGGCGAAGGATTCCCTGCCCCGTGCCCTGCCGGCGAACGACCGGGCGCTACGGCCGCTCCTCCTCCTTGATGAGGTCGAACTCCTGGAGCAGTTCGCCGACTTCGGTGGCCTCCAGGCGGTGGAGCAGGCGCTTGCGGACGAACGCCGGTCCCGGGAGGTCGAGTTCGGCCCCGTCCCGCAGGACGCTCGCCGCGGCCAGCAGCGCCCGGATGTCGTAGGTGGAGTTGAAGACCTCCGGGACACCGCGCTCGACGCCCGTCAACCGGTACACGGCCTCCATCCCGGTGCGGACGGAGTACTCGGTGGTGAAGATGCAGTCCCGGCTCGTCTCGGCGAACTGCCCGATGAACGCGAAGTTCACCGCGCCGTCCGGCACCACGGCGGGGCGGTCGCCGGCCCGCCGGGGCAGGAAGAAGGAGGTGACGTAGGGCATCATCACCGGCACGCAGCGGGCGGCGTCGGCGGCGAGTTCGGGGATCTCCGCGACCGGCACCCCGAGGTGGTACAGCCACTCCCGGGTGATCTCCTCGCCGGTGCACTCCTGCATCGGCTTCTTGACGAAGTCGCCCGGCCGGTCCACGAACAGCGAGTACAGCCAGACCACGATCTGGTCGGCGGGCTGCTGCTTGAAGTGCGGCTGGCGGTTGACCGTCCAGCTCAGCAACCAGCTGGAGTCCCGCGCGGTGACGATGCCGCCGGTGACGACCCGGCCGCTGAACGGGTCCCGCTTGGCGATCTTCTGGATGTGGCGGGGGATCCGTTCGTCCAGGGTGGTGACGGTGGCGGACTCCCACTTGCTCCGCGGGATGTCGCCGCAGAACACCTCGGGGCGCCCGAAGGAAGGGTCCTTGGCCGCGATGCCGCGCCACAGGTCCCAGGCGGGCGCGGGGCCCTCGTCCAGCCGGGCCGGGGTGTGGTGGTCGCCGTTGTCGGAGTTCTCGGTGAGCGAGCCGATGGTGGTGAACACCAGGTCGTCCTCGCCCAGGTCGACGCCGCCCCGGCGGCCGTCCTCGGTCCAGTGCAGGCGGGTCGCCCGCTTGCGCCCCGGGGCGAGGTCGAAGTCCAGATCGGTCACCTCGACGCCGAAGCGGAACGTCACCCCCTGGTCCAGCAGCCAGCGCGTCAACGGCAGCACCATCGACTCGTACTGGTTGTACTTGGTGAACTTCAGCGCCGACAGGTCCGGCAGGCCTCCGACGTGGTGGACGAAGCGGTGCAGGTACAGCTTCATCTCCAGCGCGCCGTGCCACTCCTCGAACGCGAACATGGTGCGCCAGTACAGCCAGAAGTTGCTGTCCAGGAAGTCCCGGCCGAACACCTCGTCGATGCGCCGGCCCTCCAGTTCCTCGCGCGTGGCGAGGAAGATCCTGACGAGGTCCTTCTGGGCGCGGTCGTTCAACGCGAACAGCCCGTCCGTACCGGCGTCCTCGCCCTGGCGTTCGGTGACGCGCTGCAGCGAGCGGTTCGGGTCGTCCTTGTTCAGCCAGTAGAACTCGTCCAACACCGACGCCCCGTCGATCTCCAGCGACGGCACGGAGCGGAAGAGGTCCCACAGGCACTCCATGTGGTCCTCCAGCTCCCGGCCGCCCCGGATCACGAAGCCCTTCTTCGGCTCCTTGATCCCGTCCAGGGCGCCGCCGGGCAGCCTGAGCCGCTCCAGGACCGTGATCCGCTCACCGGGCACCTGCGCGTCCCGCACCAGGAACGCCGCCCCGGCCAGCGAGGCCAGCCCCGCCCCGACGAACCAGGCGCTGACCCGCTCGGACCGCTCCGGCCGCCGCGGGCGGGCGAACGCCTCGTAGTTGCCGCTGCTGTAGTACACGCTCGACTCCTCGGTGATCTGCTCGGCCGGCCGGCGAATCGACCCCGGCCGCGCGGCCGACCACCACACCGCGGGGGCATGCACCTCGCCATTCACCGTCACCGCGCGGGCGGCCGCACTCCCGGTGGGCCGTCCGGGTGAAACGGGCGGCTCGCCGGCCGCGCCGTCGCGGGTGGGTGCCGGTCCGGCCCGGGCGCCGGCCGCCCCCGGGCCGGACCGGGGGGCGGCCGGCCACCCGGCCCCGACCCCGGGTCACCCCAGGCGCGCGTCGAACGCCAGGGCCTCGACGAGCTCGCCGACCCGCCGCTCCGGCAGGCCCCGGGACACGAACCAGGCACCGACGTTGCGCACGTCGCGCTCCAGGAACGAACGTCCGCGCGGATTGGCGACCACATCCACGATCTGCGGCACATCGATGATCACCAACCGCCCGCCGTGGACAAGGATGTTGTAGGCCGACAGGTCCCCGTGCGCGTAGCCGTCACCCGCCAGCAGCGACAGGCTGCGACCCAGCTGCTCCCACAGGTCCTCGACGTCCACCTCCTCCGCCCGCAGCTGCGCGAGGCGCGGCGCGGCCGTGCCGTTCTCGTCGCCGACGAACTCCATCAGGATCTCCGTGCCGGTGATCTGCACCGGGTACGGGACGGCCACGCCGGCCGACCAGAGCCGGCACAGGGCCGTGAACTCGGCGCCGGCCCACTGCGCGGCGATGGCCTCCTTGCCGAACGCGGTGCGCTTGGCCATCGCCCGGGCGATCCGGGACTCCTTGTGCCGGCGGCCCTCCAGGTACCCGGAGTCCCGGTGGAACATCCGGTGCTGGGCGTCGCGGTAGCGCTTGGCCGCCATCAGCGTGCGCCGGCCGGTGCCCGGCACGCCGCGTTCGAGGAGGAACACGTCGGCCTCCTTGCCGGTCTTCACCAGCCCGAGCTCGGTGTCGACCGCCGCGAGCTCCGTCACCACCCAGGCAGGGCGCGGCTCGGGCCCCTTCTCGGTGGGCGTGGACCGGTCCCAGGTCGACCAGCGATCGCCCCCGGCCGGGCCGTCACCGGCCGGGCCCGAGTGGGCCGCCCCGTCATAGCTGACGTGGGAGTCGTCGCCGACGTGATCGTCATAGGTGTCGTAGCCGTGCTGCTCGGCCGGGCCGGAGAGCCCGGGCCCGAAGGCCTCCTGGTACACGGCATCGGGCTCGTGGTCGTCGAACCGCTCGGACCGGCGGCCGCGGCGGGGTGCGCCCTTGGCGCGAATGCGGGAGAAGGAATCGGTGTCGGAAAAGCGCTCGCGCACTGTGGTGGCTCCTGAGGAACGGCCCACCGGTGCGCCAGTTGTGAGGCGTCGTCAGCCGATGGGCGAAAGACGAGAGGAAGAGGCGTATGGCGCGCACACGAGGGCGCGCCGCGACACGGCGGCAACCATCGGGACACACCTCCTCTGCTTCTCCACGTCAGTCCTCACACCGCGGCACAGGAGTGCGGCGGCGGAGCCACGGCGACACCGCGGCGAGAACGGTCGACAGCTTAGCGTCGTCCAACATCGGCGCAACCGAATATTTCCGCCGCCGCACGGGCCGCGCCGTCGCCGTCGACCGGGACGCACCACCGCCACCCCACCGCCACCACCCCACCGCCCCGCCGTCCGACATGCCGCGCACGGCCCAAGGTCGCCGAGCGGCGGGGGTCGGCGCGGAAGAATGCGGGCCATCGCTACCAGCCGGGAGGCCAAACCGTGGGCGGCACACCGAAGTTCGACAGCTGGGAGGTCCGGGAGTCCGGACCGCCCGATGCCCCGCACCGGGTGCTGCTGCTGCCCGGCGGGCTGTGCGGCACGGCCTTCTACGACGATATGACGGCCGCCCCTCCCCTCGCCGACGCGCCGATCCGGCTGGTGGCGGCGACCGTCCCGGGCCACGCGGGGACGGTCGCGCCCGAGGACGTGTCGATGGAGAACTACGCGGCGATCACCGGCGCCTTCGCGGCCGAGCACGGCTGCACGGCCGTGGTCGGCCACAGCGTCGGCGCCAACATCGCGCTGGAGATGGTGGGCGGCGGGCACTTCGCCGGGCCGGTGGTCCTGCTCTCCCCCACGTTCTCGCGACCGGACGAGTCCACGGCGCTGGCGGTCGCCACCGCACTCGGACGGGTCCCCGGGCTCGGCGCGCTGACCTGGCCGGCGATGCTCTGGCTGACGCCCAAGGTGCTGGCCGACAGCATTCCGGAACGGCGCAGGGAGGCACTGGTCGCCGATCTGAGGAAGAACTCCGCGTCGTTCTGCCGGCGGGCGATGGCCGAGTACTTCGCCTATCTGGACCGGCACGGCCAACTGGTCCCACGGCTGTGCGGATCCGGGGCGCGGGCCTGGGTGGTGCGCGGCGACCGGGACGAGGTGGGGCTCACCGACGCCGAACACGCCGCGCTCGAAGCATGCCCCTCCGTCACCCTGGAGGTGATCCCGGACAGCGGGCACCTGGTGATGGTGGAACAGCCGGGGGCGGTGGCCCGTCTGGTCGCCGACGTCGTCCTCGGCCCGCGCCAGTGACCGCCCGGCCTGGGTTGCCGTCGCCCACCGGAGGACGGACATTCGTGGTGGTGCGGTCGGCGGCCCCCGCCCGGGAGACCGGCCGCCGGCAGCGAGTCCGAGCGACGTTGCGGAGGGTGCGGCGATGAGCAGGGTGGAGGAGTCGATCGACGTGGACGTGCCGGTCGGCGTCGTCTACGACCAGTGGACGAGCTTCGAGCGCTTCCCGGAGTTCATGGAGGGCGTGGAGGAGGTCAGGCAGCTGGACGACACGCACGCCCACTGGCGGACGAAGATCGCCGGGTTGTCCCGGGAGTTCGAGACCGAGATCGTCGAGAGGGTCCCCGACGAGCGGGTGTCCTGGCGCACCAGCAGCGACAACGTGAAGCACACCGGGACGGTCTCGCTGCAGGCGATCGACGGGACCCGCACGCGCGTCAGGATGACCATGGACTTCCAGCCCACCGGATTCGCCGAGAAGGCCGCCGACAAGCTGGGCGTGCTCGATCGCATGGTGAGCGGTGACCTGCGTCGTTTCAAGCAGTTCGTCGAGTCGCGCGGCGCCGGGCCCGACGCCCGGGGCGACGGCGCCTGACCGACGCCGCCCGGCCCGCCCGCCCGATATTTCGGTGGGGGCCGAACGGTGGAACCCGTAGCTTCTCCGCATGGACCTTTCAGCGACGGGCGTGGCCCCGAGGGACGGCAGGGCACTGGCGGCGGCTTCGACGGCGGTGGTGCTGTGGGCGTCCGCCTTCGTGGCGATCCGGAGTGCGGGCGACCACTTCGGGCCGGGGTCGCTCGCGCTCGGGCGGCTGCTGGTGGGGGCGGTGGCGCTGCTCGGACTGCTGGTGTACCGCCGGGAGGGCCTGCCGCCGCGGTCCGCCTGGCCGGGGATCGTCACCTCGGGCGTGCTCTGGTTCGGCCTGTACATGGTCGTGTTGAACTGGGGCGAGACGCAGGTCGACGCGGGCACGGCGGCGATGCTGGTCGGCATCGGCCCCGTGCTGATCGCCCTGCTGGGCGGCCGGCTGCTGCGTGAGGGGCTCCCGCCCAAGCTGGTGGCCGGGATGGCGGTCTCGCTGGCCGGCGTGGTCGTGGTGGGTCTCTCCACCTCGGGCGGGGACGGCAGTTCGGTGCTCGGGATCGCGCTCTGCGTGCTCGCGGCGGTGGCCTACGCGGCGGGAGTGGTGAGCCAGAAGCCCGCCCTGCGGCACGGCACCGCGCTCCAGGTGACGACGTTCGGCTGTCTGATCGGTGCGGCGGCCTGCCTGCCGTTCGCCCCGCGGCTGGTGTCGGACCTGGCGGCGGCACCCCTGTCCGCGACGCTCGACGTGGTGTACCTGGGCCTGTTCCCGACCGCGCTGGCGTTCACCACCTGGGCCTACGCGCTCTCCCGGACGACCGCGGCGCGCATGGGCGCGACGACCTACTCGGTGCCGACCCTGGTCGTCCTGATGGCGTGGGCGCTGCTCGGCGAGGCACCCGCGCCGCTCACCCTGATGGGTGGCGTGCTCTGCCTGGCCGGCGTCGCCGTCTCCCGCCGCGGCTGACCGGGCCACACCGCGGCGCCCTTCCCGGCCGGCCCCGCGGGTGTGGGGCCGAGCGCTCGGCCCCACACCCGCGGGGCCGGGCTCAGAACCCGCGCGCGGCGGCGCCGCCGCGCAGCAGGGCGAACGCCTCGGCCGTCTCGGCGTCGGCCTTCCGGGCGGCCTCGGCGAAGTCCAGCCCGCCGGCGAGCCGGCTCCAGGTGGCGTGGGCGAGCACCTGGCGCACCGCCGTGTACTGGGCGGCGACCAGCCGGGCGGCCACCGCCCCGTCCGGGTCCAGCGCCTCGGTGAGCGCGCGGGTGTCGGCCTCCAGGTAGTCGAAGAGGTGGGCGGAGAGGCTGGGGGTCTCGTAGACCAGCCGGAGGAAGGCCAGCACCTCGGGGTCGTCGGTCAGTCCGGTGTTGGGGTCGCGGGCCGCCAGCCCGGCCTGGTGGTGGCGCTCCAGGGCGTCCAGCGCGGTGAGCCCGGCCGCGCGGTCGCGCACGACCCGCCCGGCCTCGCCGAGGTGGTCGGCGAAGCGGTGCAGGACCAGCTCCTCCTTGCTGCCGAAGTAGCGGAAGAGCGTGGGCTTGGACACCTCGGCGACAGCGGCGATCTCGGCCACCGACACCTGCTCGAACCCCCGGTCGAGGAACAGGGCGATGGCCGCGTCGGCGATGGCCTGCCGGGTGCGCTGCTTCTTGAGGGTCCGCAGACCCGTGTCTGGCTCGCTCGGGCTCATGCCCCGATCATAACCCGGATAAATTTGTTACTGGGTTGCATTTCTTACCCGGTTGCCGTTTCATGGTGTGCACCGACAACCGGAAGGGCGGACACGCCATGACAACCGTGGTGATCGTGGGAGCAGGACCGACCGGACTGACCCTGGCGTGCGGGCTGGCACGACAGGGCGTCGCGGTCCGGGTCATCGAGAAGGCGGACGCGTTCCCCACCGGCTCGCGCGGAAAGACGCTCAACCCGCGCAGCCTGGAGGTCCTCGCCGACCTGGGCCTCGGCGAGCGACTGGCAGCCGCGGGCCGCACCCACCTGCCGTTCCGCAAGTACTTCGCCGGCGAGTTCGTCAACGAGACCGAGCCGTTCGCCGGCATCCGCCCCAGCGCCGGCGTCCCGCAGCCGGCGGGCCTGTGGCTGCCGCAGACCCGGGTGGAGCGACTGCTGCGCGAGCGGCTCGCCGAGTACGGCGTGACGGTCGAACTCGCCACCGAGCTGGTGGACTTCACCCAGGACGGCGACGGGGTCGAGGTCCGCCTCGCGGACGGCGGGCGGATCCGCGCCGCGTACCTGGTCGCCTGCGACGGCGGCCGCTCCACGGTCCGCAAGCTCCTGGGCATACCGTTCGTCGGGGACAGCGCCCCGGAGCCGATGATGGTCTGCGGCGATGTCGAGGTCGAGGGGCTGGACCGGGGCGCCTGGCACCAGTGGTTCGGGCCGGAGGGCGTGTTCATGCTCTGCCCGTTCGAGGGCACCCGCCGCTGGCAGCTGCAGGCCACCCCGGAGACGGACGCCGACGGCCGGACGGTCCCCCCGTCGCTGGAGAGCTTCCGACGGCTGGCCGCCCTGCACACCGGCCGGTCGGACCTCGTCCTCACCAACGCGACCTGGCTCTCCACCTGGCGGGTCAACGTCCGGGTCGCCCAGCGGTACCGCACCGGCCGGGCCTTCCTGGCCGGCGACTGCGCGCACGTCCACCCCACCGCCGGCGGGCTCGGCATGAACACCGGCATCCAGGACGCCTGGAACCTCGCCTGGAAGCTCGGGTACGTGGTGCGCGGTCTCGCCGCGCCGGCCCTGCTGGACACCTACCAGGAGGAACGCCTGCCGATCGCCGCCTGGACCCTCGACGTCAGCACGGCCGGCATGGCCGCCGTCACCGAGGGCATCAGCACCCCCGGCGTCGGCGTCGAAGCCGGCCGGGTGGGCGATCTCACCGGCCTCTCGCTCGGCTACCCGTGGAGCCGGCTGGCCGCCGCGGACCCCGGTGGCCCACTGCGGGCCGGCGACCGGGCACCGGACGCCGTCTGCCCCGGCCCCGACGCCACGCCCGGCCGGCTCTTCGACCACTTCACCGGCGACCACTTCACCCTGCTCGGCCTGGGCCCGGGCGCCCGCCCCGCACTCACCGCCCTGCCGGACCACCTCCGGGCGGTGGCGCTCGACGATCCCGACGGCTCCGTCCGCCGGGCCTACGGGATCACCGGCGACGCCCTCGTTCTCGTCCGGCCGGACAACCACGTCGCCCTCGCCGTCCCGGCGGCCGGCCGCGCGGAGGTGCTCGGCTACCTCGCCGCACTGCGGTAGCGGGGGCGGACGGGCCGTCAACTCCGGCGTCACACCCCCTGGTCGGCGGCGGCCATCCCTAAACGCTACGCCTTTGCTTTAGGGATGGCCCTGCCCTAGGATCAGCTCACGCAAAGACGGAGCTTTAGCAGCGGGACTCGCGCGCCCCCGGGCCGCCCGGCCGCCGCCGACCAGCACGACACCCCGTACGAAGGGCACACCGGACCATGCGCACCCCGTCCACCGTCCCGGAGGACACCTCCCCCGCCGGCGCCCCCGGCTGGACCGTCGGCGACCTCACCGTCCACCGGATCGACGAGACCGCGCTGCCCCCCGGGACCGGTCCCTGGCTCCTCCCGGACGCCACCCCCGAGATCGTCCGCGGGCAGCCGTGGCTGTCCCCCGACTTCGCCGACCGCGCCGGCCGGCCGCTGCTCGACAGCCACACCTTCGCGTTCACCGTCGGCGGCCTGAAGGTCCTGGTGGACACCGGCATCGGCAACGGCAAGACCCGGGCCAACCCGGCCTGGCACGACCTCGACACCGACTACCTCGACCGCCTGACCGCCGCCGGGTACCCGCCCACCACCGTCGACCTCGTCGTCCTCACCCACCTGCACACCGACCACGTCGGCTGGAACACCCGCGCCGACGGGGACGGCACGTGGCGCCCCACCTTCCCCAACGCCCGCTACCTCACCTCGCGCACCGAACGCGCGTACTGGGCCGCCCAGGACATGGACGAACCGCGCCGCCAGACGTTCCGCGACTCCGTCCACCCGGTGGAGGAGGCCGGACTGCTCGACCTGGTCGACCTCGACCCGGACGGCACCGAGGTAGCCCCGGGCCTGCGGCTGCTGCCCACCCCCGGCCACACCCCGGGCCACCTGGCCGTCCAGCTGTCCAGCGGCGGCGAGGCGGCCGTCGTGACCGGTGACTGCGTCCACCACCCGGTCCAGTTCGCCCACCCCGGCATCGGCAGCTGCGTCGACACCGACCCGGCTCGGTCGCGGGCGACCCGCCGGACCCTGCTGCGCTCGCTCGCCGACACCGGCGCCCTGGTCCTCGGCACCCACTTCCCCCCGCCGACCGCCGGCCGGGTCGTCGCCCACGGCGACGGCTACCGGCTGGCCCCCGTCCCCGGCGCCCACCGGCCGGCCCGCTGAGCACAGGGGCTCGCGGACCGGCCGGCGGGCGCGGCGGGGGCCGTGGATCCCCCCGGACCGGAAGCGCCCGGCCTCAGCCCACCGGCTCGGGCGCGCGCCGGGCCGATACGCCGGTCGCGGCCCCGGCGCCCTTCGCCGCGCCCAGGGCGGTGCCACGCGTCTCCTCGGCCCACAGGACACACACCAGCAGGCCGACCGCCGTGGTGGCGGCCGCGATCAGCATGGTCGGCCCGGTACCGAGCCCGCTGAGCGACAGGGGCAGCAGATACGTGCCCACCGCCGCACCGATCCGGCTCACCGATGTCGCGACACCGACCGCCGTGGCCCGGATCTCGGTCGGGAAGAGCTCGTTCGGGTAGGTCCAGTCGAGCACGTTGGGCCCACCGCACAGGAACGCGTAGGCACAGAGCGCGATGACGGCGACGGCGGCGGGGGCGGCGGGCCAGACGCCCAGCAGGGCGAGCGGGACGATCATCAGGGCGAAGGACCAGATGATCACCGGGCGGCGGCCCCAGGTGTCGATCAGCCGCAGGGCCGGGAAGCAGCCCAGCAGGAAGACCAGGCTCACCAGACCGGTGCCCAGCGTCTCCAGCACGGTGCCGCCCGGCATCCCGAAGGAGGCGAGGATCTGCGGGCCGAAGGTCAGCATCGCGAACAGCGGGCCGACCTGGCAGAGGAAGAACAGGCCGCAGAACAGCGTGCGGCGCCGGTAGGGCTGGGTCATCAGCAGCCGCAGACCGCCGGGGCGGCCGGCCTCGGCGGGGTCCGGCATCAGCTCCCGGCCGTCCACCCGGACACCGAGGTGCTTCTCGACCACGCGCACCGCGTCACCGACCCGCCCGTGGGCGGCGAGCCAGCGCGGGGACTCCGGCGAGCCGCGCCGGATCACCAGGAACACCACGCACAGGACGGCGGAGCTGGCCAGCATCCAGCGCCAGCTGCCCGGCCCGCCGATCCGCAGGAACAGATAGCCCGTCACATAGGCGAGGACGGAACCGGCGTACCAGGCGATGATCTGCTGCCCCAGCAGCCGGCCGCGGTCACGGGCCGGCAGCCACTCGGCGAGCAGCGAGGTCGCGATCGGGTAGTCGGCCGCCACCGCCAGACCGAGCACGAAGCGCAGCACGGCGATCGCCCACACCGTGTCGACCCAGAAGGAGAGCACCGAACAGGCCACCATCACCAACAGGTCGGCGGTGTACATCACCTCCCGGCCGATCTTGTCGGTCAGCACGCCGAAGAGCGCGCCCCCGACGAACATGCCGACCAGGGCCGCGGCGCCGATCAGGCTCACCTCGGCGGTGGAGAGGCCGAGTTCGGGACGCATCCCGATCAGGGCCACGCCGACGATGCTCAGGATGTAGCCGTCCAGCAGGGGTCCACCGGAGCAGGCCAGGGCCAGTCTCCGATGGAAGGCGGTATACGGGGCGTTGTCGATGGTTCGGGACATGGAATTCGGGTCCTCCGGGGCGTACGGCGGTGCTCCCGCACTCCGTACGCCTGGTAGACGGCAGAAGTCGGGGCCGCCCGGGCGGGCGGCCCCGTCACCCGGGCTCACCGGGCGACCGTCCACGGTTGCCCCGTCCGGGCCGGTCCCGACGAGGACGAAGGTCTGCCGGACCGAGGCCCTTGGTCCCGAACCGGACGGGCCCTGCGACCCGTGCGTTCGGGGCTCCGGCCTGCCAGGCCCGGGCGGCGCCGCCCCGCACGTGACGACGGCGGGGACCGGGTGACGCTGGTCACGTCCACCCGGCAATACATCCCATTTGCCTGATATGCACCCCTTTCAAGCCCGGGAACGGCCCGCGGAGCCGCCCGCCCGCCACCCGGCTCGCCGGCCCGTCCGGGAAACCGGCCGGCCTGCCGCCATTCATGCCGTAGAGTCGTGTTCACCGACGCGGGGTGGAGCAGCTCGGTAGCTCGCTGGGCTCATAACCCAGAGGTCGCAGGTTCAAATCCTGTCCCCGCTACTGCCACGGCCCCGGCGCTCAACGCGCCGGGGCCGTCGTCGTGTCACCGACGTGCGGGCCCGTCGCCGCTCCCGCGCGCGGCACGGGCGGCGCCACCGGTCCTACTCGCCGGTAATCTCCTCCGTCGAAGCCCTGGACAGCCGGGCCCGCCTGGTCCACGATTCACCTCCATGACCCCTGCCCAGGCCCCCCGGGACGCCGTGCCCGCCGCTCTCCTCGACGCCGTCCTCGGCGTGGCCGAGGACATCGCGGCGCTGCTCCGCGACCGCCCCGACAGCGGCCGGCCGATCCCCGGCGCCCGGTGGACCGTGGGCGAGGCCGCGGCCCACCTCGCGCTGGCCAACGAACTGATGGCCGCGCTGGCCGGCGGTGAGCGGCGCGGTTACGGGGACGGGACACCGGACGGCCTGGCCGAGGCCAACGCGGCCTCGCTGGCCGCCTTCCCCGAACGTGACGCGACGGTCCTCGCCGGGGAGATCGTCCGGCACGCCCGCGCCTTCACCACGGCCTGTGCCGGACGGCCGGCGTCGGCCCCGGCGCTGACCCCGCTCGGGCCGATGGACCTCGCCACGCTGGCCTCGTACCTGCTCACCCACATGCTCGGCCACGGCTACGACCTGGCCCTCGCGCTGCGGCGGCCGCACATGGTCGACCGCCACCGGGTGGCCCTGACCGTGCCGTTCCTGATGACCGCCATGCCCAGGGTGGTCGACGCCGGGTCCGCCGCCGGCCACTCGGCCCGCTACGACCTGCGGGTGCGCGGCGGTGCCCGCTTCACGGTGACCTTCCGCGACGGCGTCGCCACCGTCTCCCCCGGACCGGTGCCGCAGCCCGACTGCACGATCCTCACCGAGCCGGTGACCTTCCTGCTGCTCGCCCTGGGCCGGTGCAACCCGTTCGCCGTGCTGGCCCGCGGCAAGGTGCTCGCCTGGGGCCGCAAGCCCTGGCTGGCCCTGGGGTTCCCGCTGCTGTTCAACGCGCCCTGAGACCGTCTCCGGCCGCCACCCGGCGCCGGGTGGCTCAGGGCAGCCGTCCCCAGGCGGTGACCAGGCCGGGCGAGAGGTCGGCGACGGTACCCGAGAGCAGTGCCGCGCGGGCCTCGTCGAGGACTCCCGCGTCGACGAGGCCGGTGGCGAGCATGCCCGCGCGGGTGCGGTCCCAGGTGTCCAGCCAGAACGCGGTGATCGGGGCGTCCGGGACCAGGGCGGGGACGAAGACCTCCGCGCCGACCCCGGTCAGCCCGAGTTCGCGCAGCAGCCGCGGGTAGTCGGGCGTCCAGCTGATGTCGGTGCCGATGGACGCCCCCAGGGCGCGCCACATCGCCCGCATCGCACGCCGGTACGGGGTGTCGGGCGGGCCGGCCGCGGTGAGGTCGACCGGGTCCCCCAGGACGAGGCAACCGCCCGGGGCGAGGAGGTCCCGCAACCGGGCCATCACCCGGTGCCGCTCCGGCAGGTGCATCAGCACGAAGCGCGCGTGCACCAGGTCGAAGCGGCCGGGGTCGAAGTCCGGCGCGGCGATGTCGGCGGTGAGCGTGCGCAGCGCGCCACCCGCGTACGGGTCGACGAAGCGGGTGTCCCGGTCGACGGCGAGCACCTCGGCGGCCCCGCCGGCCGTCGCCAGCCAGCGCGCCACGGTCCCGGTGCCGGCCCCCACGTCGCAGCAGCGGACCTCGGGGCCGACCCCGAGGGCGCGCAGCCGGGCCCGGGTGATGTGGTCGTAGGCGAGGGAGCCGAGGTCGATGCGCTCGCCCTCGCCGGGCTGCCACGGCTCGAAGAGCGACTCCCCGTACCCGCCGTCGGCTCCGGCCGGGCCCGGCGCCACCGGGTCGATGGGCATCGGTCGTCCTCCCGTCACGCCGTCCGGGCGCCCCCGTCCGACCGCGGACGGCAGGCTCGCCGCGACCGGCCGCGACCTGCGCCGCGGGCTCCGCCCAGCCTAGCGAGGCCCGGGCGCCCCGTCGCCCCGGCCGGCCGGGGCCACCGGCCGGCAGCGCCGCACGGCGGCCGACGGGCTCGCCCGGCCCCGGCCGCCGAATCCCGATACGCTGAGCGAGGAGGCTCCGGGCCCGAGGTGGGGGCGAGGTCGGCCACACCGTGCGGAGGTGCGAGGTGCCGGGAGAATCAGAGCCGCGACGGCGGCGCGACGCCCTGCCCGCGGTCGCGGCGGTGTTACGCCGCTTCCCCTTCACAGCCGCCACCGCCGCCGTGATCCTGCTGCTGGGACTGGGCGTCGGCGGGTTGTGGGACGCGGTGTCCGACCGGTCCTGGTACCCGGACGTCGCGTACGGCCTGCCGTCGTTCGAGCACGGGCGCTGGTGGACCCTGGCCACCGGACCGCTGTTCTGCGCGACGCCGATCGGCTACCTCCCGGTGCTCGTCGGCGTCGTCCTGCTGTGCGGTCTCGCGGAGGCCCGGATCGGGACCCGCTGGACCGCCGCGGTGACGGTCGCCGGCCAGCTCGGCGCCGTGCTGCTGGCCGCCCTGCTGCTGTTCGCCCTGCGGCACACCGCGTGGACCTGGGCGAAGGACCTCGCCGGCGATGTCGACGTCGGCATCTCGGCGGGCGTGCTCTGCGCGGGCGCGGTGGCCTCGGCGGCCCTGGCCTCACCGTGGCGCCAGCGGCTGCGGCTGGGCCTGGCCGCCTACGCGGGCGTGTCCCTGCTGTACGTCGGAGGGCTGGACGATCTGGAGCACGCGCTGGCGGTCGCCGGCGGGCTGGCGGCGACCCACTGGCTGCGGGTGCCGGGAGCGGCCCGGACCTCCGGCCGGCTCAGCCGCCGGGAGTGGCGGCTGCTGGCGGTGGCCGGTCTGGTCCTGATCGCGGCGATCCTGCTGGTCGTCTGGCTGGTGCCGGGCCACGGCCCGGTCGGCGAGACCAGGGGACTGGGCGGACCGGGCTGGCAGGTCCTGCTGTCGCTGGCGGTCATCGCCCTCCTGGTCAACGGGCTGCGCCGGGGCCGGCGCACCGCCTGGCGCTGGACGGTGCTGCTCTGCGCGCTGA
The DNA here is from genome assembly GCF_044768625.1 of Kitasatospora sp. NPDC091207. NCBI lineage: Bacteria > Bacillati > Actinomycetota > Actinomycetes > Kitasatosporales > Streptomycetaceae > Kitasatospora > Kitasatospora sp. NPDC091207. The sequence continues at coordinate 75,859 of NZ_JBIVVS010000014.1, read as the reverse complement.
ACGCGCTGCTGGGCCTGTTCGTGGCGGTCGCGTACGTGATCGGCAAGGCCCTCGACGAACAGGTCACCGTCACGGGCGCGGCGGTGTTCGTCCCCACCTCCGTGCTCTGGACCGCCGAGCTGGTGGTGCTGATCGCCGGCCGGGACGCGTTCCGGGCGCGGCGACCGCGCGGCCGGGCCCCCGTGCCGGGCAGCCGGCCACCGGCGGCCGCGACGCCGGCGGACCAGGACCCCCGCGGCCGGGCCGCGGACCTGCTCGTGCACCGGGGCGGGGAGAACCTGTCCTGGATGACCACCTGGCCGGACAACTCCTACTTCTTCCCCGCCGACGACGGCGGGAGCTACGTCGCCTACCGGGCGCACGCCGGCGTCGCCGTCGCCCTGGGCGATCCGGTGGGCGCGGAGGCCGACCGGGCCCGGACGATCACCCGCTTCGCCGAGATGTGCGACCGCGCGGGGCTGGTCCCGTGCCTGTTCTCCGCCACCGCCCGGGCCGCCGGGACCACCGACGCGCTGGGCTGGCGGTCCGTCCAGGTCGCCGAGGACACCGTGATCGACCTGCCGGACCTGGAGTTCCGCGGCAAGGCCTGGCAGGACGTGCGCACCGCCCTGAACCGCGCCAGGAAGGACGGCGTCGAGTACCGGCTCGTCTCGCTCGCCGAGCAGCCGCGCCCGATCCTGTCCCAGGTCCGCGGCATCTCCGAGGAGTGGGTCGGCGACATGGGTCTGCCGGAGATGGGGTTCACCCTCGGTGGAGTGGAGGAGGCGATGGATCCCCGGATGCGGGTCGGGCTGGCCCTGGAGGGCGAGGAGCACCTCCACGGTGTGACGTCGTGGATGCCGGTGTACGGCACGGACGGAGTACCGCGGGGCTGGACCCTGGACATGATGCGCCGGCGCCGCGACGGGTTCCGGCCGGTGGTCGAGTTCATGATCGCCTCCAGTTGCCTGGCCCTGCGGGACGAGGGCGCGGGCTACCTCTCGCTCTCCGGCGCGCCACTGGCCCGCACCGGCCCCGCCCGGGCGCCCACCGTGCTGGACCGGATCCTCGACCAGTTGGGCGCGGCGATGGAGCCGTACTACGGCTTCCGCTCGCTGCACTCCTTCAAGGCGAAGTTCCAACCGCACTACGAGCCGATGTTCCTGCTCTACCGCGACGAGGCCGACCTGCCGCGGATCGGCCTGTCGCTGCTGCGCTGCTACCTGCCCTCCGCGACGGTGCGCGACCTGCTCCGGGTCCCCGCGCACCACGGCTGACGGGGCGGACCCACCGTGCGGGGCGCGGCAGTCGAGGTCGACGTGGTCATCACCGTCCCCAACCAGGGTCTCGGGCTCTGGATGCTCGGCGCGTTCGTCCTGACCTTCACCGGCACCAGGGTGGTCACCCGGCTGATCAGGGCGGGCCGCGGGCCGTTCCGCGACGTCGCGGTCGGCGGCACCCATGTGCACCACCAGGTGTACGGCATCCTCGCGATGCTGGTGGCGGGCGCGATCGAGTTCTCGTACCGGCCGGGCACCCCCGGGGCGCAGATCCTGGCCGTGCTGTTCGGCGCGGGCGGCGCGCTGACCGTGGACGAGTTCGCGCTCTGGCTGCATCTGGAGGACGTCTACTGGGCGAAGGAGGGCCGCAAGTCCGTCGACGCGGCGTTCCTCGCGGTGGGGGTCGGCCTGCTGCTGGTCGCCGGGTTCAACCCGTTCTCCGACATCGGCCACGGCGCCGCCGACCAGGCGGTCTTCGCCGGGCTGATGCTCGTCAACCTGGCCCTGTGCGTCGGCACGATCCTCAAGGGCAAGACGGCGCTCGGGGTGATCGGCCTGCTGGTCCCCCTCGTGGTCGGGCTGGTCGGCGTCCTGCGGCTGGCCAAACCGGACTCCCCCTGGGCGCGCTGGCGCTACCGCCCGGGCTCACGCAAGGCCGCACGCGCCCTGCGCCGCTACCCGCCCGACCGCCGGACCCGCCTCGACGCCCTCAAGGACTTCGTCGGCGGCACCCCGCACCGCTGACCTGCCGGCGACCGCTGGGCCCGCGGTCGCCGGCAGGGTCCCGGCCGGGGGGCCGGAGCCTGGGGGCCGGAGCAGGGGGGCCGGAGCCTGGGGGGCCGGAGCCTGGGGCTGCCCACCTCCCCGTCCGGGGCGGCTGGGGATCAGTCCAGCATGCGCTCGATCAGGTCGGCGGCCTGCGCGGTGCCGCCCTCGGCCCGCGCCTCGGCCCGCAGTCGTGCCGAACGGCGGGTGACCTCCGGGTCCGCGACGAGTTCACTCAGCGCGGTCCACAGGGCCTCGGCCGTGGCATCAGCGGTGTCGATGCGGCGGGCCACGCCCAACTCCACCAGCCGGTCGGCGTTGACGAACTGTTCGGCGGCCTGCGGGACGGCGATCATCGGCACCCCGGCCAGCAGCCCTTCGCCGCAGCCGCCCATACCGGCATGGGTGACGAAGGCGTCGGCCTGTTCGAGGACCGCCCGCTGGGGCACCCAGGAATGCACCTCGACGTTGGACGGGACGCCGCCCAGCTCCCGCACGTCGGTGTACTTCCCGATCTGGAGCACCACGTGCCAGCCCGGCCGGTCGCCGAAGGCCGCCAGGCACCCGCGGTAGAACTCCGGCTGCCGGGTGTACGCCGAGCCCAGGGAGATCAGCAGGACGTTCCCGGCACCGGCCGGACGCGTCCAGCCGTCCTCGCCCCCGCGCGGGCCGCGGCAGGCGCCGACGAAGGTCACCACGTCGGGGTCGACCCGGTCCGCGTGCGGTTGCATCGTTCGGGGGATCAGGGCCAGGGCCCGGGCCGGGCGGCCGGAGAACGCGTCCACGTCGGTGGTGGACGCACCGCACCCGGCCAGCCACCCGGCGAACTTCGCCCGGTGGGCGTCGGCGCCCGGCAGCTGCCGCAGGTGGACGGCCACCTCCTGTTCGTACCCCTGCCAGGCCACGAAGGTCGGGGACAGCTGCAGCACGGGCCGGTCCTGTGCCTCGGCCAGGGCACGGGCGGCGTAGGCACCGATGTCGTACAGATACAGGTCCGCGGGGTCGCGGTCGTACGCGGCGCGCAGTTGCGGGAGGGCCTGGACGGCGTTGTCGAGGAACAGGTCCATCGCGGCGACGGCGTCGTCGGGCCAGTTGTTGTCGGCGACCGGCAGCACGGAGGCGCAGCGGACGAGTTCGGCGCCGGTGGGCGAGATCAGGCCGTTGACCGCCGGGTCGTTGGCGTAGGTCACCCGATGGCCGCGGGCCACCAGCTCGCGGATGATCTCAAGGCTGGGCAGGACGTGGCTGACGGCGGGAATGCCGACCATCGCGATATGGGCACGGCGACGGGACATGGCGGATCACACTCGTTTCAGGTCTACGGGGAGGAGGACACGGCGCACCCGGGCGCCCGCCGTCGCGGCGGGAAGCCACGCCGCCGGGGCGTCACAGGGGTGTGCGCGAGGAGGGCGGGGGCCCGCCCCGCCGGTGTCAGCCGTAGATCTGGTGGAAGCACATGCCCGGGACTCTAGCCCGCCGCCGGGCCGCCGCGCACGGCGATTTCCCGGCGGCCGGTGCGACGGGCACGGAGCCCGGTCGGGTGACGCCGGCGCGCGTCACCCGACCGGGCGCCGCAGCTCGGTGTAGACCGACCAGACCACCGAGACGGCGGGCACCGCGACCACGGCGCCGATCACCCCGGCCGCGATGCTGCCCGCGAGGACCGCGACCGCGACCACCACCGGGTGCAGGCTGACCGCCCGGCTCATCACCAGCGGGTGGAGCAGATGGCCCTCGATCTGGCCGATCACCACGATCAGCAGCAGTACCACGATCGCGGTCACCGGCCCCTTGGCGGCCAGCGCCACCAGCGAGGCGACCAGCATCGCGACCGGCGAGCCGACCAGCGGGACGAAGGAGGCCAGGAACTCCAGCACGGTCAGCGGCAGCGCGAGCGGCACGCCGAGGAAGAACAGGGCGATACCGACCATGATCGCGTTGCCCCCCGCGACGACGAAGATGCCCCGGGTGTAGCCGGCGAAGGTCCGCCAGGCCGCCCGGCCGCCCCGGTCGAGGTGATCGGCCGCGGCGGGCGGCAGCTGGGCGGCGGTCCACCGCCACATCCGCTCCCCGGAGTGCAGGAAGAACACCGACATGAAGAGGGCCAGCGCGCCGCCGGTCACCACCTCGAACGCCCGGTGGGCACCGCTGACGACCGTGCTGATCAGCGTCGAGCGGTGGTCGGAGGCGAAGTCGGAGATCTTGTGCTGGAGGTCGTCGAAGGCCGTCGGGTCGAGGCGGAACGGGGCTCCTTCGAGCAGCTTCTCCAGCCGGTCCAGGCCGCCCTGGAACTGGCCGGCCACGCGCGACACGTCGTCCGCCACGTTCTCGCCGATCAGGGCGAGCAGCCCGGCCGGCAGCAGGATCGCCACCGCCAGGCCGATCAGGACGGCGAGCGGGCGGGGGACGACCCGGTCGGCCAGGTCGACCACGGGCCGGACCACCGAGGTGATCACCAGGGCGAGGAAGGCGGCCAGCGTGATCAGGTGGAACTGCCCCAGCACCGTCAGCACCAGGTACCCGGCCACCGAGACGACGAGCAGCCGCCACGTGTAGTCGGAGAGCCGGCGCAGTGCCGGGCCCGCGCCGGCCCGGTCCGCCCCGGAGCCCGGCCGGCGGGGCCCGGGCCGTCTCACCCGCATACCGCGCCGCCGTCCGCCGCGCACCCCGCCCCGGCCGCGGGTACGGGGACCGGTCCGCCGTGCCCGGCACCGCCGGAGGGCGTGCGGCCGCCCGGTGTCGGGGGCCGGCCGTGGGACCGGGGACTGCTGGGGTGCGAAGGCGCCATGGATCCTGGATAGCGGGTGGAGTGCCGCACGGGCGGTTCCCGCGCCGACGGCCCCGCAGGCCGAGCACCCCCGCACCGGTGGGCCCCGGCGCCGGCCGGCCCCGCAGCGACGGACCGCCCGGCCGGCGGGCCCCGGCCGGTCACCCGCCGGAGCGGGCCCGGCGCAGCAGGTAGACCGCGGCGAAGGCGGCGAGCAGGGCCATGCAGGCGGCGAAGACCAGGCCCGCGTCGGCCAGGCCCAGTGGCTCGGCGAGCAGGCCGATCCCGATGACGGGGATCGAGATGCCGAAGTAGGCGACCACGAAGAGCGCGGAGAGGGCGCCACCGCGGTGCTCGGCGCGAGCGGCGGCGGCGATCTCGCCCACCGCGCCGCGCAGGCCCATGCCCTGGCCCGCGCCGCCCACCACGGCACTGAGCACCAGCGGCGGGAGGGTGGTCCGGGCGAGCGAGGCGGCCAGCAGGGCCAGCCCGGCGATGAGCACCAGGCAGCCCAGCGGGATCGCCCGCGCGGTGCCCAGGCGAGGCACCAGGAGCTGGCCGAGCGTCGAGGAGAAGAAGGCCGTGAACACGATCAGGCCGACGACCGCGGAGTTGTGCACGCCCAGGCTCTCGGCCAGGAAGGCCGGGCTGACCGAGGTGAAGACACCCAGCAGCGAGAAGCCGGCGAAGGCGGCGAGCCCGGCCGGCACGAACACCCCGCGGACCTCCGGCGGCACCGACAGCCGCCGCGGCCGGGCGCTGCGCAGCGGCCGGGCCCCGTCGACGGTCTCCGGGAGGAACCACATGACCGTGAACGACGCGGCGAGCAGTGCCAGGTGCACGACGAACGGCAGCACCAGGGCGTCGGGCGCGTACTCGGCGAGCAGCCCCGACAGCAGCGGTCCGCAGCCCAGGCCCCCCATGTTGGCGGCGGTCGCCACGAAACCGGCCCGGGCCTGCCGCCCGGGTGGGGCGAGCTCCAGCACGTACGCGGTGGCGGCGCCGGTGAACAGACCCGCCGACAGGCCGGACAGCAGGCGGCCCAGGCAGAGCAGCGGCAGGCCGCCCTCGGCCAGGAAGGCGACCGCGCTGCAGGCCGCGAGGGCCAGGCCGCAGAGCAGGACCGGCCGGCGGCCGACGGAGTCGGAGACGTTGCCGACGAACAGCAGCACGCCGATCACGCCGAAGGCGTAGACGGCGAACACCACCGTCACCATCAGTTCGGAGAAGCCGATCTCCTCCTGGTACCGCCCGTACAGCGGGGTGGGCAGGGTGGTGCCCGCCATGCAGACGGCGAAGGCGGCGGCGGCCCCGAGGTAGCCCAGCCGGCCGGCGGCGGGCCGCGCGTTCCGACGATCGGTCATCCGCCCACCGTAGGCGCCCGCTCGCGCCGACCTCGCGACGCGCGGGCGGGGCTGCGCCGAATGGCCGCGACCGGTCGGGGGCGGGGCGGGCCGCCCTCCCGGCCTGCCGGCTCCCGGCCGTTCCGGAATACTCGGGACCGGCCCGTCACGGCGCCCCAGGATCCGACGTCCTGACCCCGAACCCCTTGAGCGGATCGCGCACCGGTCGCTCAGGCCCGACGCACCGGAGAGCACACCATGAGGATTCACCTGTCCAGCGTCTTCGTCGACGACCAGGACAAGGCCCTGCGCTTCTACACCGACGTGCTGGGCTTCGTGAAGAAGACCGAAGTGCCGCTGGGCAAGGACCGGTGGCTGACCGTGGTCTCGCCGGACGACCGGGACGGGACGGAGCTGCTGCTGGAGCCCGACGGCCATCGTGCGGTGCGGCCGTACAAGACGGCGCTGGTGGAGGACGGCATCCCGGCCGCCTCCTTCGCCGTGGACGACGTCCGGGCGGAGTTCGAGCGGCTGAGCGGGCTCGGGGTGCGCTTCACCCAGGAGCCGCGGGACATGGGACCGGTCACCACCGCGGTGCTGGACGACACCTGCGGCAACCTGATCCAGCTCGTGCACCGGAGGTAGCGGCCGGGGGCTCGCGAGGCGGCCGGGCCGCGGTCCGGCCGCCCCAAGGAGCCGCCGTGGCAGGCCCGCTGGAAATGCCGACGGACGGCGAGCATCACCTGTTACGCTGCGTACGACCTGAAATTCGTGTGATCGAGGAGTGGCAGACGTGGCGGGTGACGACGACATCTCCGGGTGAGATCCGGATCTGACGGCCACCGGCCGGTGCTTCAGGAGCGCCGCAGCCCAAGTGGTCCGTTTCGTCGTACCCCTTTCCCGTATCTGCCCAGGGCAGAACTCTCCGTCCTGCCCTCAGTCTCCTTCGAGGTCACCTCCATGTCCGATGCCGCCGTCGTCTGCGCGAACGTCTCCTTCGCCTGGCCGGACGACACCCCGGTCTTCCACGACCTGTCCTTCACCCTGCCCGCCGGCCGGACCGGCCTGGTCGCCCCCAACGGCTCCGGCAAGAGCACCCTGCTCAAGCTCATCGCCGGCGAACTCCAGCCCTCGAAGGGCTCGTTCACGGTGACCGGCAAACTGGGCCACCTGCGCCAGAGCCTCCCCCTGACCGCCGGCCTCACGGTCGCCGAGGTGCTCGGCGTCGCCGACATCGTCCGGGCCATCGACGCCGTGGAGTCCGGCGACGTCGACGAGCGGCACTTCACCGCCATCGGCGACGACTGGGACATCGAGGAGCGCACCCGCGCCCAGCTCGACCGGCTCGGCCTGGGGCACCTCGCCCTGGACCGCAGCCTGGGCACGCTCAGTGGCGGCCAGATCGTCTCGCTCGGCCTCGCCGCCCAACTCCTCGGGCGGCCGGACGTGTTGCTGCTCGACGAACCGACCAACAACCTCGACACGGAGGCCCGGCACAAGCTCTACGACGTGCTGGCGGACTTCAACGGCTGCCTGCTGCTGGTCAGCCACGACCGCGCGCTGCTCGATCGCATGAGCCACATCGCCGAGCTCAGCAGCGGCGAACTCCGCTTCTACGGCGGCAACTTCACCGCGTACGAGGAGGCCGTCCGGGCCGAGCAGGAGGTCGCCGAGAAGAACATCCGCAACGCCGAGCAGGAACTGAAGCGGGAGAAGCGGGAGTTGCAGCAGGCCCGCGAACGCGCCGACCGCCGCGCGAGCAATGCCGCCCGCAACCTCAAGAGCGCCGGCCTGCCCCGCATCTTCGCCGGCACCATGAAGCGCGGCGCGCAGGAGTCCGCGGGCCGGGCGGGCCAGGTGCACGCGGACCGGGTCGGCGAGGCCAAGGCCCGGCTCGACGAGGCCGGCCGCGCCCTGCGCGAGGAGCAGCGCCTCTCCCTGGACCTGCCCGACACCCAGGTGCCCGCCGGTCGCAACCTCTTCCTCGGCGAGGGGATGCAGGTACGCCACGGCGCACGCGCCGTGTTCGCCGACGACGGCGTCGACCTGAGCGTCCGCGGCCCCGAGCGCATCGCGCTGACCGGCCCCAACGGCGCGGGGAAGTCCACCCTGCTGCGCCTGGTCACCGGGGACCTCGCCCCGGACGACGGCCGGATCACCCGCAACGACGGCCGGACCGCCTACCTCTCCCAGCGCCTCGACCTGCTGGACCTGGACCGCACGGTGGCGGAGAACTTCGCCGCGTTCGCCCCCGAGCGGCCCGAGGCGGAGCGGATGAACCTGCTCGCCCGCTTCCTCTTCCGCGGCGCCCGGGCCCACCTGCCGGTCGGGGTGCTCTCCGGCGGCGAGCGGCTGCGCGCCACCCTGGCCTGCGTGCTGTGCGCCGAGCCGGCCCCACAGCTGCTGCTGCTCGACGAGCCGACCAACAACCTCGACCTGGTCAGCGCGGGCCAGTTGGAGAGCGCGCTCAACTCGTACCGGGGCGCCTTCGTGGTGGTCAGCCACGACGAGCGGTTCCTCGCCGCGATCGGCGTCGACCGCTGGCTGCGGCTCGCCGACGGGGCGCTGCGGGAGACGGGGGCCCCCGTGGTCTGAGCCGCAGCGTGAGCCGCAGCGCGCGTCCCGGCCCGGCCCGGGACTCCGCGCCGGCGGGGCTACCCCCGGCAGTCGCGGTCCGGGGACGGGGCTACCCGGGTGCGGGGCTATCCGGGCAGGGCGGCCCGGCGCAGGTGGCGGCTCACGTCGCCGAGCAGGGTGTTGCGGACCTGCACACCGGGCGCGCCGATCAGGCCCGGGCCCACGCGCCGGCCGCACGGGACACCGGCTTGCCCGACCTCTCCCCGCGCCTCGCCCTGATCACCCACGGGGCCCTGGCGATGACGGCCGACGACGACGGGGAGGCGGCGGAGATGTACGCCCGCGCCCAGTCCCACCCGGCTACCGAACGGTTCCCGTTCGAGCTGGCGCGGATCCGCCTGGCGCACGGCATGCGGGTGCGCCGCGCCCAGGGCGGCGCGGCGGCCCGCCCGGTCCTCACCCCGCCGGCCGAGACGTTCGAGCGGCTCGGCGCCACCGCGTGGGCCACGCGGGCCAAGGCCGAACTGCGGGCCGCCGGGGTCGCGCCCCCACCCCGGTGCCCACCGCGGTGCCGCTGACGTGGCAGGAGTTCCGGGTCGCCGAACTGGCCGCCGGCGGCCTGACGAACAAGGAGATCGGCGAGCGGATCCGCCTGTCCCCCCGTACGGTCGGCGCCCACCTCTACCGCGTCTTCCCCAAGCTGGGCATCACCACCCGCGCCGCCCTGCGCGACGCCCTCAGCAGGACGGACCACCACCCCGCCGCACCCTGACGCCGGCCCGCACCGGGTCACCCGGCCGCTCCGGCCTCCCCCGAAGGCCGACGGCCGGGTGAGGGCGACCGGACGGCACGGGGCGCCCTGCCCCCGGTTCACACCCTCGTCAGGTCGATTCCCCGCCGTGTCGGCATCCAGAGGGAGTCGGCCGATCGGCCGAGCCAGATCGAGCAACCGGCGCCGTTGTCGGAGCGGACCGCCTCGACGACGACCAGGTACCCCGCGTCGGACTCCCACATCGCCGTCCACGTGCCGCTCCGCAGGGCGACGGTGGCGGACGCGTCCGCCGCCTCACTGGCGCAGACGCTCACCGGCACCGTCGCGACCCCGAGGCCACCGCCCGGCAGCAGTTCCACGCTCACGGCACCGTTCGCCCAGCGCCCGACCGGGTCGGGCAGGTCGGGGTGTCCACCGAACGGCCACCCGAAGACCGCCGCCACCGCACCCCCCGTCACCAGGGCCACCCCGGCACAGACCGCACCGTCCCGAACCCGACGCCGCCTTGCCGACCTCCCGGTCAAAGCCCCACCCCTCCCCCGGACGATGTCCGGAGGAGGCTAGCAGGCGCGGGACTCGGGCCCGGAGAGCGCGCTACGGCGACCGCGGACATCCGACAGCGCCGCTGACGCGGTTACCGCTCCGTCCCTCGGCCGACCGCACCGGCCGTGTCCGGGCGCGGCGCCGGCGCGGGCGGGCGGCCGGGCCCGCGCCACCCGACGGCGATGCCGGCGGCCGTGGCGGCCAGGGCACCGAGAAAGGCCCAGTCCGAGGCCTGCGACCAGGCGGCCACCCGGCCCGCCGCCCACTGGAGGTAGGGCAGCAACGCCACCGCGCCGAACCCCGCGCCGAGGACGGACAGGGTGAGCGCCGAGCGTCCGGACGGCCCCGGGCCGCGCCTCAGGAACCACAGCATCGGCAACAGCCCCAGCGTCAGAACGGCCGCGGGCAGCACCCCGGGCACCTTCCACAGCAGGTCGCCGCCGCAGAGCCAGGCCGCGAGCCGTACCCACAGCAGGCAGATCCCCTGACGGAGCGCCAGGAGCAGAAGCTCCCGCCGGCGGCCGGCGGGTCGGGTGGCGCGCATCAGCCGGGTGGCGGTGGCCGCCAGCACGCCCGCGAAGCCGGCGGCTACCGCCACGGGCAGGCCCAGGGCCCAGGGTCGGGTCTGCTCGGGGACGACGACAGGCCCGCGGACGGGGTAGCCCTGGAACGACCAGCTGCCGTCGGGCGTACCGCGCACCAGACCCAGACCGGGATAGTGGGCCAGCACCGCCCACCCCTCCGGCGCCACGACGACGAGCAGCTGGGCGGGGTACTGGTACCTGTTCCCGCTCGGTGACTCGGACGGGGTCGGCGCGGACGGCGCGGGCGCGGCCGGGTCCGTGTCGACCGCTCCTTCCGCGGGCGGCGTCGGAGTCGGCGTCGGGAGCAGCCGCTCGCGCCACGGAACCCCCGGGTCGAAGGCGGTCCGCCAGGTCAGGCCGCCGTCCTCACTGACCTCGATCGGCACACTGGAGTCGAGCAGACGGAAACAGCGCACGAGGGTGCCGGTCACGCAGTGTCCGTCCTGTGGCCGATACTCCGCCGGGCCGGACTTGTCGTAGCGGTGGCGTTTCAGCGAAGTCCAGGTCGCACCGCCGTCCTGCGACGTCCACCGGTCGTCCCGGGTGTCCAGGACCGGCTGCTTCCCGTTGATCCACAGCCTGGCAGAGGGCGGGTTGATGGTGGAGGTGGCCACCATCGCGACCACGGCCAGCGGCACCCCCGCGACGGCCGCCCACTGCCACGACCTCCGTGTCGTACGCGCCCGGGTCCACAGCCACCAGGCGATCCCGAGCGCGGGCAGGGCCACCAGGTCGCTCCGGTCCCCCTGGATCCGGCTCGGCACACCGCTCCACGACCAGACCGCGGAGGCGAGTTCGCCGCCCGCGGGGCCGGACTTCGCCACGGCGAACATCACCGCCGTGCCGGCCAGCCCGACGATCGCCGGCCAGTCGCCGCGAAGCCGCAGCAGCGGGGTCAGCACCAGCGCCAGGACCACCGGCGAGACCAGCATCCACGCCAGGTCACTGGCCTTGCCGGTCACCGCGCCCGGCCACATCCGCTTGCCGACATGGTCGTTGAACAGCAGCACCGCCACCGCACCCGACGTCCCCGGATGCCCCGCCCAGCGGACGACCGCCCGAACCTCTCCCCACTCCCCCAGTCCGCGCATGCCCCGAGTCTCCCCCGCCCAGGACACCGGCACGCCACCGACAGGTCACGCCGGGATACCGGATCCGGGCACCAGCCTTGCCTGGCGTGGATCATGACGGAGCGTCAGCGATTCGGTCGCGAGGCCGAGCGGTACGAACGTCCGGCTCCGGGCCGGGTCCACCGTCGGGCGGCGCTCCCGCCCCGTACCGGCCCGCGACCCGCGCCCCTTCACCCGGCGATGCGCACCGGCAGGCTGCGCACCCCCCTGAGCAGCACGCTCGGCCGGCGCTCCAGACCGGCCGGGTCGGCCGCCAGGGCGAGGTCGGGGCAGCGTGCGAGGAGGGCCCGGACGGCCGTCGCGGCCTCGGTGCGGGCCAGCGGGGCACCGAGGCAGTGGTGGATCCCGTGACCGAAGCCGAGCTGGCCGGCCGGCTTGCGCCGGATGTCGAACCGGTCGGGGTCGGGGAAGTGGCGCGGGTCCCGGGACGCGGCGGCCAGCGAGACCAGGACGGAGTCGCCGGCCGCGATCCGGGTGCCGCCGATCTCCAGGACCTCGGCGGCGAAGCGGAAGGCGGCGGCGCCGACCGGGCCGTCGTACCGGAGCATCTCCTCGATCGCGCCGTCGATCAGGGCCGGATCGGCGCGCAGGGCGGCGAGCTGGTCGGGGTGGGTGAGCAGGGCGAGCACACCGCCCGAGATGAGGTTGACCGTCGTCTCGTGGCCCGCGACGAGCAACAGGAAGGCCATGCCGAGGAGTTCCTCGGGCGACAGCGGTGCCGGCCCCGCCGCGGGTGTCCCGTCACCGGGCGCGGCGGCGGCGACGAGGGCGCTGAGCAGGTCGTCACCGGGATGGGCCCGCTTGTCCTCGATGAGGGCGGCGAAGTACGCGGTCATCCCGGTGACCGCGGCGCCGGCCGCCTCGGCCGAGGTGGGTGCCACGATCTCGCTGGACCAGCCGTGGAAGTCGCCGTGATCCGCCGCCGGCACCCCGAGCAACTCGCAGATGACGGTCAGCGGCAGCGGCAGCGCGAACGCGCTGACGAGATCGGCGGATCCCGCGTCGGCCATCGTGCCGAGCAGGCCGTCGAGCAAGTGGTCGGCGAGCTTCGCGATCCGGGGGGCCAGCGCCGCGATCCGGCCCGGCGTGAACTCGCGGGCGACGAGGGCCCGCAGGCGGGTGTGCTGGGGCGCGTCGGTCTGGAGCATGTTGAGGCCGATGGCGTGGCCGCCGTCGTCCGCCCAGGAGGCGGAGAAACGGATGTCGTTGCGCAGCCGCGGGTCGGTCAGGGCGGCACGGGCCTCGTCACGGGTCACGATCAGCCAGGCCTCGCCGGACTCGGGGACGAGGATGCGGTGCACCGGTCCCTTCGCGCGCAGGGCGGCGTAGACGGGGTACGGGTCGACGGTGACGTCGAGGCCGTCGGGAGCCAGGTCCTGAAGTGTCGGAGCGCGCACGGCGGTTCCCTCCCAGCGGTTAAACGGGCAGCGGTCCCCGTTTCCTGGTCGGAACCGTACCAGTAAACGGGGACGGATCCCCATTACGGTTCCCGGCGGACCGGCCGGCGCGCGAATCGGCTCCCGGGGCGGCGCGCGCCGCCCCGGGAGCCCCGGGAGCCCCGGCCTACCGGGGCGGGCACTCCAGGACGAGGCGGATCTCCGTGACCTCGTAACCGGCACGGTCGAACGCGGCGGCCATCGGCGCGTTGACGGTGTCCGTGGTCGCGGTGATCCGCTCGGCGCCCGCCGCCGCGTGGAAGCGGGTGATCTCGCCCAGGATCTCGTCGATCAGGCCCCGGCCGCGCTGCTCCGGCACGACGCCCAGGTAGCCGACGTTGCGGTGGTAGGGGGTCGCGGAGGGGATCGCCATCCCCGCCGGCGTCCCGTCCGGCAGCTCCGCAAGGCGCCACCACGAGCGCTCACCGGGGCAGTTCAGGTAGAAGTCGAAGTCCTCGCGGGCCAGCTGCTCGGCATCCATGGTGAGCAGCTCGTTCTGGGTCGCCAGATCGAGGCTGCCCCGGGAGAGGCGCACGAAGGCCTCCAGGAACTCCTCGTCGGTGCCCTCCCGGAAGACCAGCCGCCCGGTGGGTTCGGCGGTTCCGCCCTCCGGGGTCCACTCGTAGCGGAGCCGCTCGATCGCGCGGGTCAGACCGGCCCGCTCGCCGGCCCGCCGACGCCAGGCGACCGCCTCGACCAGCTCCGGCTCGTCCCGCCAGCCGCGCGGCAGCGACATGTTGTAGCCCGGGAGGTTCCCGAAGGCGGTGTGGCCGGCCTCCAGCAGGGCGGTCGCGACGGCGGCCGGGTCGGCCACCCCCGCCCGGACCTGGAGGCAGTCCAGCGCGATGGGCCGCTCGCTGTCGGCACGGCCCCACCACAGGGCGCGGGCCAGGATCCCGCCGTCCTCGTCCTCGGCGAACCAGATCCATTCGGGGCGCATCCGGTTCTCCGCGAGCTCCTCGCGGATCTTCGCCGCGGTCAGGGCGGGGACGGGACCGTCGGCCGGGTAGGCGAGGGCACGGTCGAGGTCTGAGGGGTCTGCGGTGGCAGCGCGAAAGATCATTTGGCGATGATCACATAGGGCCGGCCGACCGAGCCACGACCCCTCGGCGGGGCACCACCGCCCCGGACCGCACGTGCGCCACCGGGCGCCACGGCCACCAACACCGGCGCGTGTCCGCGGTGCCGCGCTCCTCGGTCACCAGCCCCGGGGCCGGTCGCCCCTGAACAGCATTCGCGAACGACAGGACGAGGCCGCCGGGCCGACGCCCACGGCCCCGGGCATTCCGGATTACTCCCGCCGGTCCGGGCGCGGTTCACCAGGCACCGAGCGGGAGTTCACGACCCGCGCGGACCCTCCGACACGAACCGCCCCGCCGCCCCGCCGGACAGCCGACAGGGCGACGGGGCGACGGGGCGAGCCGGGACAGCGCCCGCGCTCCTCAGAGCTTCACCTGGATGATCCCTCCACCGGGCAGGTAGATCGTCCCCGTGGCCTGCCCCGGGTCGCGGGAGACGACGCCCGCGGAGGCGCCGTTGCCCTGGCCGCCCTCCACCCGGGCCGAGTCGATCGCCGGTCCGCGGTTCTGCACGATCCGCACGTAGAAGGTTCCGGCGCTCGCGCTGTACCCGTTCACCCAGGCGCTGTGGCCGTTGTTGTTGAGATGAACGGCGACCCAGTCCTTGCTGTACCAGTTGGATCCGTTGTAGGCGACCCGGCAGCCCGTGTCACCGTTCTGCCAGAGGCCCGAGTCCGAGGGGCACGTCTTCTCCCCGAGGATCTGCTGGACCACGCCCTGCCCCTGCGCCACCGGTGCCGCCTGAGCGACGCCCGGCAGGACACCCGCCAGGACCGCCGCTCCGGCGATCGGCCGGACCCACTTCTTCACGGAACGCTCCCTCCGTCGGAATTCACCAACTCCTGGCACAGATACCTACCCGAACAAACTTGACCCGTCTATGCCGTTCGTTGGCCCGCGCACGGTCTGGCCGATTCCCTCCGCCCAGAGCCCTGAAAGTCCCCCCGGGCCACTCAGGCCGATCATTCGACCGCCGAACTCCGTTTTCCCGCACAGGAGTTGTGCAAGTGGTAGCAGAAGGCCGCCGGGGCGGACACGAATTTCCCCACCCACCCCGCGCGAACGGTCCCGCCCCGGGAATCGGCATTCCGCCGGAGGCACGCATTCCCCATCGGATCGGAGCCGGGACCGGCTTCTTCCCGAATGCAGGACCTCTCCGGCATCGGCCGCCCGCCGGCCCGACCGTCAGGCGCGCGCCGCGGCGTGCTCCGCCAGGAAGGCCCCGGCGTGGGCGGCGGCCTCCTCCCTGGTCGCGCACCCGGCGCCGGCGGCAGCGGCGCCGCGCGTGCCGTCCGCCCCCTCGGCCGTCCAGCTCCAGCCGCCGGGCTCCTGACCCGCCACCAGCTCGGCCGTTCCACCGAACAGCGTCAGCCCGGTGCCCGCCCGCCCCGTCGCGGGGCGGGCGACCGCCTCGGGCCACTTCTTGCGCGCGCCCTGCCGGGTGATGCCCCAGGCGGCGCCCAGCTGCTCGTAGCTCGCGCCGTAGGAGCCGGCGGTTCCCGCCGCGATCGCCGTCAGGCGCTTCACCTCCGCGTCCACCAGCCTCCAGGCGGCGAGGACGGACAGGGTGACGTCGACCGGGTCCTCCTCCCACATCCGTTCCTCGGGCAGCCCGGACGTCCGGGAGCGGATGGCCGACGCGAGCGGATGGAGAGCGTCGAGGAGGGCCTTGTCCAGCCCGACCTGCTCTTCGAGGGTGATCTCAATCGAAGCCATGCGACAACCATAGTTACCGCTAGAGGACCTGGCAACCAAAGTTTCCGAACAGGGCCGCCGGGCCCGTCCGCTGGGCCGATCGGAGGAAGGAGGCGCGGGGCCCGCTCGCCCGCCGAGGGGCCGCGCCACCGAGCACGCGGGCCGATCCGCCCGACAGGCCGCGAACGGGTGAAGCATGTCACGGCTCCGCCCCGTCCCCCGGCCGGGCGCGGGCGGGTAGGTTCCTGCGTCCAAGGGAAGAAGACTCCCCCTTGGACGCAGATCCCGCCGTCAAGAGTTCCTCCGACGAGAGAGGCACGAGTGATGTCTGCACACGATGCACAGGACGCGCAGGACACCACGCACCACCCCCCGCTGCGCATCGGTGTGGTCGCCGAGTCGACCGCCGGGGAGACCAGGGTCGCCGCGACGCCGTCGACGGTGCGCGGGCTGCTGGCACTCGGCTACGAGGTCGGTGTCGAGTCCGGGGCCGGCACGGCCTCCGGCTTCACCGACGAGGCCTACACCGAGGCCGGCGCGCACATCGGGGAGGCGTGGCAGGCCGACGTCGTCCTCAAGGTCAACGCGCCGTCGACCGCCGAGATCGCCCGGCTGGGTGACGGCGCGACCCTGGTCGGCCTGCTCGCTCCGGCCCAACGGCCGGAACTGCTGGCGGAGCTGTCCGCGCGCCCGGTCACCGCGCTGGCGTTGGACGCGGTGCCGCGGATCTCGCGCGCGCAGTCGATGGACGTACTCAGCTCGATGGCGAACATCGCCGGGTACCGGGCCGTGATCGAGGCCGCGCACGTGTTCGGCCGCTTCTTCACCGGCCAGGTGACCGCCGCCGGCAAGGTCCCGCCGGCGAAGGTCCTGGTGGCCGGCGCCGGCGTGGCCGGGCTGGCCGCCATCGGCGCCGCCTCCAGCCTGGGGGCGATCGTCCGCGCGACCGACCCCCGGCCGGAGGTCGCCGACCAGGTCAAGTCGTTGGGCGGCGAATACCTGCCGGTGCGGGTCGCGCAGGAGACCAGCACGGACGGCTACGCCAAGGCGACCTCCGCCGACTACGACCGGGCCGCGGCCGAGCTCTACCACGAGCAGGCCGCGGACGTGGACATCGTCATCACCACCGCGCTGATCCCCGGGCGGCCCGCCCCCCGGCTGCTGACCGCCGCGGACGTGGCGGCGATGAAGCCCGGGAGTGTCGTCGTCGACATGGCCGCCGCCCAGGGCGGCAACGTCGAGGGAACCGTGCCGGGCCGCACGGTGGTCACCGCCAACGGCGTCACCCTGATCGGCTACACCGACCTCGCCTCCCGGCTGCCCGCCCAGGCCTCGCAGTTGTTCGGGACCAACCTGGTCAACCTGCTCACCCTGCTGACGCCCGGCAAGGACGGGCGGCTGGTCGTCGACTTCGACGACGTGGTCCAGCGCGCGGTGACCGTGGTCCGGGCCGGGGAGGTCACCTGGCCGCCGCCTCCCGTGGCCGTGTCGGCCGCCCCCGCCACTCAGCCCGCGGCCGCCCCGGCGGTCCCGGAGCCGAAACGGCCCCGGCTCACCCCGGCGGCCCGCTTCGGCCTGATCGGCCTCGGCATGCTGGCGATGTTCGCCCTGGTCGCCGTAGCCCCGGCCCAACTGGCGGGGAACTTCACGGTGTTCGCGCTCGCGGTGGTCATCGGCTACTACGTCATCGGGAAGGTGCACCACGCCCTGCACACCCCGCTGATGTCGGTGACCAACGCGATCTCCGGGATCGTCGTGGTCGGCGCGCTGCTGCAGATCGGGCACGGGGGCACGCTCGTCACCGTGCTGTCCTTCGTGGCCGTCCTGCTGACCAGTGTGAACATCTTCGGCGGCTTCGCCGTCACCCGCCGCATGCTGTCCATGTTCTCGAAAGGCTGAGCCCCGATGACTTCCACGACGGCCGCCCACGCCGCTGACCTGGTCGCCGCCCTGTTGTTCATCCTGAGTCTGGCCGGACTGTCCCAGCACCGCACCTCCCGCGCCGGCGTCGGCTACGGCATCGCCGGCATGGGCCTCGCCCTGGTCGCCACCGTCGTGCTGGCGTCCCGCAGCATCAGCGCCGGCGCGGTCGCCCTGATCCTCCTCGCGATGGCGCTGGGCGGCGTGATCGGCCTGTGGCGGGCACGGCAGGTCGAGATGACGCAGATGCCGGAACTGATCGCCGTGCTGCACAGCTTCGTCGGCCTCGCCGCGGTGCTGGTCGGCTGGAACAGCTACCTGGAGGTCGAGTCCCGCGGGTCGGCCCAGGCCGCCGTCGCCGCCGACCTGCTGCGCATCCACCACGCCGAGGTCGTCATCGGCATCTTCATCGGCGCGGTCACCTTCACCGGCTCCGTGGTCGCGTTCCTCAAGCTGTCCGGCCGGATCGCCTCCCGCCCGCTGACGCTGCCCGGCAAGAACGCGCTGAACCTCGGCGCACTCGCCGCGTTCGTGGCCCTGACCGTCTGGTTCACCGTCAGTCCTGGCCTCGGTCTGGTGATCGCGGTGACCGTGCTCGCCCTCGTGCTGGGCTGGCACCTGGTGGCCTCGATCGGCGGCGGCGACATGCCCGTCGTCGTCTCCATGCTGAACAGCTACTCCGGCTGGGCCGCGGCCGCCGCCGGGTTCCTGCTCGACAACAACCTGCTGATCGTCACCGGCGCGCTGGTCGGCTCCTCCGGCGCCTATCTCTCCTACATCATGTGCAAGGCGATGAACCGCTCCTTCCTCTCCGTCATCGCCGGGGGCTTCGGCATCGAAGCACCCTCCGGCGGGAGCGAGGAGCAGGGCGAGCACCGCGAGGTCCGCGCCGAGGAGGCGGCCCGGCAGCTCGCGCAGGCCCGGTCGGTCGTCATCACCCCCGGTTACGGGATGGCGGTGGCGCAGGCGCAGCACCCGGTGGCCGAGCTCACCCGCCGGCTGCGCGAGCGCGGCGTCGAGGTCCGCTTCGGCGTCCACCCCGTCGCCGGCCGGCTGCCCGGTCACATGAACGTGCTGCTCGCCGAGGCGAAGGTGCCCTACGACATCGTCCTGGAGATGGACGAGATCAACGACGACCTCGCCGACACCTCCGTCGTCCTCGTCATCGGTGCCAACGACACGGTCAACCCCTCCGCCACCGACGACCCGGCCAGCCCCATCGCCGGCATGCCGGTGCTGCGCGTCTGGGAGGCCGAGCAGGTGATCGTGTTCAAGCGGTCGATGGCCTCCGGCTACGCGGGGGTCCAGAACCCGCTGTTCTTCCGTGAGAACAGCGCCATGCTCTTCGGCGACGCCAAGCAGAGCGTCGAGGAGATCCTGCGCGCCCTCGACGCGGACGGCCGGGACGCCCCGGCGCCGGCCGCCCGCCGGACCGCGGCGGCCGGCCGGGTGGCCGGATAGGCCCGGCCGGTGGCCGAGGTGTGCCGGCCGGGGCAGCGGCCGGCACGCCTCGGCCACCACGCCGGTCCGCCACAGGGGCCGGGACCGGAGCGGCGGACCGGGCCAGGGGCGCGGATCCGGCCGGAGAAATTGGTGGCCCGGTCGTGTCGATCCACGGCCGCCCCGTTCGACCTGGGATAGAGAGGATCGACGAGCGATCCCCAGGACGACGGAGAAGAGCCATGGCGAAGTACATGTTGATCATGCGGGGCAATGACGAGTCGATCGCGAAGATGATGGAGACACCCTTCGACGAGATGCTCACGACCATGGGCCGCTTCAACGAGGAGCTGATCCGGGCCGGCGTGCTCGTCGCGGCCGAGGGCCTGGACGACGCCGCGCAGAGCGTGGTGGTCGACGTCAGCGGTCCGGCCCCGATTGTCACCGACGGCCCGTACGGTGAGACCAAGGAACTGTTCGGCGGCTTCTACATCCTCGACGTGGCGTCGAAGCAGGAAGCGGTCGAATGGGCCAAGCGACTGCCGGCCTTCCCCGGCACGAAGATCGAGATCCGGCGCGTGCCGGGGATCGACGAGTTCCCGCAGGACAACGAGTGGATCATCAAGGAGCGGGCATGGCGGGAGCGGACCGGCCAGCTCTGACACCCATGACGACGGACCACCCGCCGGGCGGTGAAGCCGCCCGGCGGGCCGTCGAGGCCCTCTGGCGGATCGAGTCCGCGCGGGTCGTCGGCGCGCTCACCCGGTACACCGGGGACTTCGACCTCGCCGAGGACGTCGCGCAGGAGGCCCTGGCGCAGGCCCTCGTGGTCTGGGCGCGCGACGGCGAGCCGGCCAACCCGGTGGGCTGGCTGCTGGCCACCGGCCGGCGGCGCGCCATCGACCACTTCCGCCGTCGCTCCGCCCTCGACGACCGCTACGCCGCGATCGCCGGCCGGCTCGTCGAGGGCGGGGCGAGCTCCGGCGCCGAGCCGTCGCCGGACCGGTCGGACGACCTGCCCTGGGACCCGGACCGGATCGAGGACGACGTCCTCGCGCTGATCTTCGTGGCCTGCCACCCCGTCCTCTCGCCCGAGGCCCGCACGGCGCTGACCCTGCGGGTGGTCGCCGGCCTGTCCAGCGAGGAGATCGCCCGCGCGTTCCTGGTGCCCGTGCCGACCGTCCAGGCACGGATCACCCGGGCGAAGAAGACGATCGCCGCCGCCGGGGTCCCCTTCGAGGTGCCACCGTCGGCCGAGCGGCGCGAGCGGCTGGGCGGTGTCCTGAGCGTGCTGTACGTGATCTTCACCGAGGGCTCGACCGCCACCAGCGGTGACCGGTTGCTGCGCCCCGATCTCGCCTATGAGGCGATCCGGCTGGCCCGGACCCTGACCGCGCTGCTGCCCGCCGAACCGGAGGTGTTCGGGCAGCTCGCGCTGTTCGAGCTCACCGCCGCCCGCTTCCCCGCGCGCACCGGCCCGGACGGCGAGGCCGTCCTGCTGGAGGACCAGGACCGCCGGCTGTGGGACCGCTCCGCCGTCCGGCGCGGCCTGGCCGCGATCACCAGGGCCACGGCCGCCGGACGCGGTCTCGGGCCCTACGGGCTGCAGGCGGCGATCGCCGCCTGCCATGCCACCGCCCCGTCGGTCCCGGAGACGGACTGGGAGCGCGTCGTGCTGCTCTACGAGGCGCTCGGCCGGGTCGCGCCCTCCCCCGTCGTCGAGCTCAACCGGGCGGTCGCCGTCGCCATGGCGTCGGGACCGCAGGAGGCCCTGCCCATCGTCGACGGGCTGGCCGCCGCCGGCCGGCTGTCGGGCTCCCATCTGCTGCCGAGCGTGCGCGGGGAGCTGCTCGCCCGGCTCGGCCGCACCGCCGAGGCACGGGCGGAACTGGAGCTCGCCGCCCGGCTGTGCGGCAACACCCGCGAGCGGTCCGTGCTGCTGCGCAAGGCGGCGGCGCTCGGCTGACGCTCCACGGGCGCGCCCCGCCGCCGGGGGAGCCGAGGGCCGCTTCCCGGACGGCCGGGGAGCCGCCGGGCGGTTGGGCCGGGCGGCCGGGGGGCTTCGACGGCAATCCGCCGCGCGCCCGACGAAGAGCGATTCAGCCGATACGGCGCACTCGGTGACTGGGCATCACAGGATTCCGGAAGCCGTCGCACTGGCCGTGAAGCTCGGGTCAAGCACTTCCACTATCCATATGACATGTGCCATTGTACATTTCACATTCCCCAGCGGGCACGGAGAACCAGCTGAAGCGGAGCCTTCGCCATCGGTCCTCACCCCACAGGCCGCGTCCCCAACGCGGCCGACGAAGGCCCCGGAGGCCCCTACGTGAGTACCGACGCCGACCTCGACAGCCGGCTGACCCGGTGCGCCGCCGGCGCCTGCCGCACCGCGACGACCTTCCCGACGTTCTCGGAGTGCGCCGACGGCGGCCTCCGGAAGCTGGACCGGAACTGCGTCCGCGGCAACCTGTCGGCGACCGCCGGCACCTACGCGCACTCCTACCTGCTGGTCCCGGCCGGCACCCGGCAGCTGCGGATCACCGGCGAGGGCGGCACCGGCAACGGGGAGCTGTCCTACCACCAGTCCGGATGGGCGTACACCAACGCCTGCACCACCCGCTCGGCCGGGCCGGGCAACTCCGAGTCCCTGACCGTCACCGACCCGCCCACCGGCTACGCGTTCTTCAGCCTCTACGCGCCGGAGGGCTTCAGCGGGGTGAGCGTCACGAGCGATTTCTGACCGGCCGCCCCCGAGCGACCGCACAAGGACAGGTGACCGCCCCGGCGGAGTGCTTCGGCACCCCGCCGGGGCGGGTCCGTCCCCCCGCCGCGCAGTACCCCTCAGGCCGTGTCCGCCCGGCCCGCGTCGGCGGCGGCCCGCCACACGGAGCGCAGGCGGGCGTCGATCTCACCGGCCTGGCGAAGGCCTGCCCGGAAGGACGGCTCCCAGGCCGCCGAGTCCCCCGGGTCGGCGCCGAACGCCGCCACCGAGGCCGGATCGGGGCTGAGGACCACCACGGCCGCCGCTCCCCCCGCCACCTGCCGGTCGAGTCGCTCCGGGGGGAACAGGTGCGCCAGCGGGTCGACCACGACCAGCGTGCGGGCGCCGGCCGCGAGGTCGGCGTTGGGGCCCGACCGCAGCGCACCGTCCATGTACCGCCGGCCGTCGACGGTCACCGGCGGCGCGGCCCCGGGGAAGGCGCTGCTCGCCGCGACGGCGCGGACCAGCGGCACCTCGCTGTCGCGGTCCCACACCACGGGCTCACCGGTGGCCGCGTCCACGGCGGTGATCAGCAGTCGCCGCTCCGGCCACGCGTCCGCGCCGACCAGGGCGGCACGCGAGGCGAGCAGCACGTCCTCGGCCTCGGGACCGAAGCTGTCCAGCGCGATCCGGCCGACGCGGCGCCTGGACTCCTCGGGGGCCGCGGTGCGGTCGCCGAGCACCGCGAACACCGCGCCGGTCCGTGCGGGGTCCACCGTGATCCGGTGCTCGGGCCGGCGGGTCACGGTCGCGAGCCGGCCCGGATCCTGTCCGGTGGCGAGCAGCGCTCCGACGATCGCGCCGGCCGAGGTGCCGACGATCAGGTCCGCCTCGCCCAGATCGACGCCTTCGCGGCGCAGCCCGCGGGCCAGCCCCGCCGTCCAGGCCGTGCCGGCGTGGCCACCGGGGCCCAGGACGAGTGCGCGGTCGACGGTGTTCATGTGCTCCCCCTCATTGGTGCGGCTCATCGGTGTGTACGGGTGACCGCCGGCACCGGCCGGCTCCCGGCTCCCCGGGGTGCGACCCCTAGGCCCGGCCCGGTCCGGCGGGCTGGGCCCGCGCGGTGAACGTCGCCTCGGTGAACGTGGTGACGTCGGTGAAGCCCAGTCGCCGGTACAGGTCCACGGCGGCGGTGTTGTCCGCGCGGACGTTCAGCCCGATGTGGTCGGCGGTCTCCGCGAGCTGCCGGCAGAGCGCGGCCACGCAGGCGCCCGCGGCGCCCTGTCGCCGGGCCTCGGGGTGCGTCGTGACGTTGCCGAGCACGGCCACCCGCTGGACGGGCGGCCAGGCGTGCACGCCCGCGACCGCGACCAGGCGGCCGTCCAGCCGGGCGCCGAGGTACTGCCCGGTGTCGATCATCCGGTCGTCGAACCAGTTGCCCGGGTAGGCCGCGGCGAACAGCTCCAGCAGTTCGGGCAGGTCCGCCCGGCCCAGTGCGGCCGGCGTCCACCGGTCGGCGGGGTACGCCGCGGCCGCGCGCCCGGGGTCGGTGAGCGCCATCCGCAGCAGCGTGCCGTGGCGGTGCACCTCGTAGGCCTCCGCCAGGATCTCGGCCGCGTCCCCGGTGAGGTGGCCGAAGAAGCGGCGCGGCAGGACCGGCAGCAGCTCCCGGACCAGGTCCTCCACCGCCGACGCCTCGTCGGCCGCGCCGAAGGCCAGCACGGTGGGGATGTCGCCGACGGCGTACAACAGCGCCACCGGACCGTCCGGCGCGAGGCCGAACCACGAGGTGTGCGGCCACAGCAGGTCGTCGAGGTCGCCCAGTTCCAT
This sequence comes from Kitasatospora sp. NPDC091207, assembly GCF_044768625.1. Lineage (NCBI taxonomy): Bacteria > Bacillati > Actinomycetota > Actinomycetes > Kitasatosporales > Streptomycetaceae > Kitasatospora > Kitasatospora sp. NPDC091207. The sequence goes on along the minus strand of NZ_JBIVVS010000014.1, from coordinate 52,015 downwards.
CAGGTGCAGCGCCGGGTCCCGTCGGAAGCGGGCTTCGAGGGCGGCTCGGTCGTGCAGGCTCCGCAAGGACATCGGGCCAGCCTACGGACCGCCGTCCGGCCGGGAGAGCGCGGCCCGGCTCCGCCCGGACAGGCCCCCGGGAGCGGTCGCCGGGACCCGCCGCCGGCCGGGCAGCGGGGCGGCGGCCCCGCTGCCCGGCCGGCGGATCAGGAGGTGAGCTGCCCGGGCCGGCCCGGCACCCAGAGCGGCACCGGACCGGCCTGCGTCATGGACCGGGTCGCGTACTCCTCCAGGCAGGCGGCCGCCCGGCCCTCGTCCCCGCCGCTCAGTTCCACCAGGGCGGTGGCGGCGGCCCACGCGCAGGACAGCGTGAGCGCGAGCGTGTCCTGGCGGCGGTGCCGGCGGCGCACGTACGCCTCGCACCGTTCGGCGATGCGCCGGCCGTGGGACTCCCGCTCCGCCGCCGCCCCGGGCCCGCTGCCGGCGGTCGCCGCCTGGACGCCGTGCCAGAGGAGGGCCAGCGCGACGGGTTCGGCCGGGCGGGACGCGTCGGCGGTCCGCGCCCGCTCGTGGGCCTCGGCCGACTCCCGGCCCAACCGGTCCAGCGCCGCCGGCCCGTCGCCGTCGCCGGTCAGCAGGACCAGCTCCGCCGCCCGGTGCACGACCGCCCGCAGGACGGCTCCGGCCGGCACCCGGAGCCCGGCCGCCGCCGGGTCGGCGAAGGCCAGCCAGGCGTCCGCGAAGGAGGCCGCCCGCAGCTGCCACAGCCACGGCGGGGCCCCGGCCCCCGACCGTTCTCCCGCCGCCAGTCGGATCAGCCCCACGGCGGCGAGATCCGCCGCCTCCGTGTCCGACCCGAGGCCGAACAGCCGTCCACTCCCCATCACGTACCCCCGTCAGCGACCATCACCTGGTGACGGCACATCTCACCACATTGGGACGCGAACGAACTGGACCCGGCCGCCGATGAGACCCAGGACACGTACGGGGCCGGCGCCCGGCCGTCCACGCGGCCGGGTGGCCGCTCACCCGCCCGACGGCACGGCGGTGCCGGCGCGCAGGCCCCGCGTCAGGACGGCGTAGACGCCCGCGGCGGTGAGCAGGCCGGCCGGCAGCGAGAGGTCCAGGCCGACGGCGCCGGCGACCGGACCGGTGCAGAGGGTGTCGACGCACAGGGCACCCGCGGTGACGCCCGCCGCGAGCGCGGCCGCGCCCGCCCGGTTGACGCCGCCGGTGTACCAGAACGGGCTTCCCGGGGTCTCGTCGGTCAGCGCCGGGCCGTCGTAGCGGTTGCGGCGCAGCAGGATGTCGGTGGCGTAGACGGCCGTGGTGGGACCGAGCATCGACAACGGCACCGCCTGGCTCGAACACCCCGACTGCCACGGGCAGTCCACCCACGCCTTCTGGCCCGACCCACTGGCCTACACCCGGGCGATCGCACGGCTCCACCGGGCCGGCGGGCCCACCGCCACCGACGCCATCGGCGACGCCGCCGTCCGGCACGCCCTCGACGCGGTCGAGCGGGCCCGGACCGGCGAGCCGGGTACCGGGCGCGCCGTCCGGCACCGGATCGAGCACATCGAGACGGTGCCCGACGACACCGTGCGCCGGTTCGGCCCGCTCGGCGTCGTCGCCTCCATGCAGCCCACCCACTGCTGCGACTGCACCCGCGCCGACCACACCGACAACTGGTCCCGCCGGCTCGGCGAGGAGCGCGCCTCGCGGGCGTTCCGCTGCCGCGACCTGTGGGACGCCGGCGCGACCGTCGTCCTCGGCTCCGACTGGCCGATCGTCCCCTTCCCGCCCCTGGGCGTGATGGCCGGAGCCCGCCACCGCCGCCCCAGCCGGGACCTCGCCGAACCGCCGCACGGGATCGAGCAGGCGCTCACCCCGCTCCAGGCCCTCCAGGGCATGACCGTCAACGCGGCCCGGGCCGCCGGGGAGGAGGGACGGCCGGACGCCCGGCCGTCGGCCACCGCGCCGACCTCACCGTCCTGGCCGACGACCCGCTCACCGTCCGCAGCACCGATCTGGCCGAACTGCCCGTCCTGCTCACCGTCGTGGGCGGACGGCCGGCACACCGCGCCCCCGGCCTCTGACCGGGGCGGCGACGATCCGGCGGCGCCGGGTGGGGCACCTCGGCCGCCCCACCCGGCGCCGCCGCTTCCTGACCGGGGCCCGGAAGGGGACCGCGGGCCGGGGCCCGGAAGGTGACCGCGGGCCGGGGCCCGGAAGGTGACCGCGCGTCCGGGGCCCGGAGGGCGACTGCGGCCGGGCCGCGCCGGCTGCCGACGGACCAATAGCTAAATCATCGACATACTCTGATCATTGATCTATCCTCTCAGCCATGGCCAACCGTCAACTACAGGAGCCGTCCAGGCTCGTCCTCACCGCGCTGGCAGACGCCCCGCGGCACGGCTACGCGATCGTCCAGGAAGTCCTCGCCATCTCCGGCGGCCGGACCAAGCTCCTCACCGGCACCCTCTACACCGCGCTGGACCGCCTCCTCCAGCAGGGGCTGATCCGGATCGACCACGAGGAGACCGTCGCCGGCCGGATGCGCCGCACCTTCGCCCTCACCGAGGACGGCCGGCAGGTGCTCGGCGAGGAGACCGAGCGCCTGCGCGCCGGGGTCGCCGAGGCCGACCGCCGGCTCGCCCTCGGCAGCGGGCCGGGCCTCGGCGCACCCCGACTGAACGGAGCCACCGCATGACCACGCCCTCGCAGGCCACCGCCCTGCCCGCCAGGCTCCCGCTGCTCGGGCTCTACCCCGCCGCCTACCGGGCCTCCCACGGCGAGGAGATCGCCGCCGTCTTCGCGGAGTCCGTCCAGGGCAGCGACCGCCGGACCGTCGTGCGCGAGTGGGCGGCCCTCGCCGCGCACGCCGCCCGGCTGCGCACCCGGCTCAGCTCCCGCGACCCCGCCGGGCGCGTCCTCGCCGGCGCCGCGCCGTTCATGCTCGCCGGCGGAGCGGCCCTGGCCGCCGTCCACCTGGTGATGGGCCTGTTCCTCACGGTGCCCCGGTTCGACCTGGGGAGTACGAACACCACCGCCACCGCCGTGGTGGGCGCGGTGCAGACCGCGCCCTGGATCCTCGCGCTGGTCTGCGCCGCCCTCGGACGCTGGAGCCTCGCCCGCCTGCTGGTGCTGGCCGGCACCCTCGCCCGGATCGGCGCCGTCGTCGGCTTCTTCGTCCACCCGGCCGGGGCGTTCGCCCAGTACCTCTTCCTGCTCCCGCTGTGGCTGCTGCTCGCCGCACCGATCCTCATCGCCCCGCCCGACGCCGTCGACCACTCGGCCCGCGGTCGCGCCGGGACGACGATCGCCGCTCTCGCCCTCGCGCTGCCGATGACCACGCTCGTCCTGAACTGGCCCTGGCGCGAGGCCGGGGACTACTCCGAACCCATCTTCTCCGACAACCTCCAGGCCCTCCTCGACGCCGCCTCGGCCTGGCCGGCCCTGGTGATGGCGACCGCCTTCCTCGTCCAGCTCGCCGCGGCCCGCCCCGACCGGCTGCGCGCCGCCGGCACGGCGCTGGCCGTGCTCCCCTGGACCGTCATGCTCGCGGCGCCGTACTACTCGCGCCCCCCACGCGATCTCGCCGAACTCGCCCGCAACGCCGCGGTCGTCGCCGCCTTCCTGGCCGTCGCCGTCGGCCTCGCCGCCCTCCGGCGCGCCCTCGCCCCGACCCCGAAGCCGGTCGAACCGGCCTGACCCGGTGGCGGCCTGACACCGGGTCCGTCACCGGGCCGGCCCCACCGTCACGGCGGTGGGGCCGGCCCGTCCGGTCCGGGACGTGGTCCACCGCCGGCACGGCACCGGCGTGGCGAAAATCGGTTTCGAGCGGTGCCCCGGTGCCTCTACTGTGGCGCGGTGGCGACTCAGGTGATTGTTCTCAACGGTGGTTCCAGCTCGGGGAAGTCCGGGATCGTCCGCTGTCTGCAGGCCGTCCTGCCGGGCCCGTGGCTGGCCCTCGGGACGGACACCCTGGTGGAGGCGATGCCGGCGTCCATGCGGGTGTCGGACGGTGGGATCGAGTTCGCGCCGGACGGCGAGGTGACCGTCGGGCCGGAGTTCCGCAGGCTGGAGGCGGCCTGGATCGAGGGGGTCACCGCGATGGCCCGTGCGGGCGCCCGGGTCATCGTCGACGAGGTCTTCCTCGGCGGAGCGGAGTCACAGCGGCGATGGCGGCAGGCCCTGGGCGACCTGCCGGTGCTGTGGGTCGGCGTCCGGTGCGACGGCGCGGTCGCCTCGGGTCGCGAGGTCGCGCGGGGCGATCGGATCATCGGCATGGCCGCCTCCCAGGCCGATCTGGTCCACCGGGGCGTGAGCTACGACCTGGAGGTGGACACCGCGCACGCCGAGTCGATGGAGTGCGCGGTGTCCATCGCCGCACGGGTCGGGTGAGCGGCGGCCCAAATCCCGTCGACGTCAGTCGGCCCGGCCGACGGCCACTTCGCGTGGCCGAGCGGCCCAGGCCCAAACTCAGGCTCAGGCTCAGGCTCGGGCTCAGACTCAGCTGAACGAGCGGGTGGCCGTGATACCGCCGTCCACCGGCAGCGTCACCCCGGTGACGTAGGAGGACCGGTCGCTGAGCAGCCAGGCCGCCGCCTGCGCGATCTCACCGGCGGTCGCCGGGCGGCCTGCCGGGGTGAACCGGGCGACGGCCGCGCCGAAGGCGGGCCCGGCGGTGAAGAGGTGTTCGACGGCCGGCGTCCGCACGACCCCGGGCGCGATCGCGTTGGTCCGGATGCCGTGGCGGGCGTAGTCGGCGGTGGCCGCCTTCACCAGGCCGGTGAGTCCGTGCTTGGCCGCCTGCTGGGTGCCGTCGCCGAACCCCCCGACCAGCCCGCCGACACTGCCGCACAGCACGATCGCGCCGCCGCGGCCGCCCGTGAGCATCGCCCGGAGCTGGGCCCGCAGGCAGAGCCAGGTGCCGCGCAGGTTCACCGCGTGCACCGCGTCCCAGTCGGCCTCGGTCCGCTCCGCGAGCGGCGCCGGCAGGGGGCCCGACCCCGCGTTGTCGAAGGCGGCGTCGAGCCGTCCGTAGGTGTCCAGCGCGGTCCGCACCACCCGGTCGGCACCCTCGCCGGTGGCGATGTCCGCGGCGACGGCCACCGCCCGTCCGCCGCGTGCCCGCACACCGGCCGCCACCGCCTCCACCTGGTGCCCGGTGCGGGCCGCCAGGACGAGCAACGCGCCCTCCGCCGCGAAGAGTTCGGCCGCGGCCGCGCCGATGCCCCGGCCCGCGCCGGTGATGATCGTGACCTTGTCGTCGAGAAGTCCCATACGGCGAGCCTCCCCCGGCCGGGAAACCGGTACCAGGGGCCGGATCGTCCCGGGTCCGCGAACCGGGGTCTGCCAGGTCCTGGATCCGCCGCGCGGACTGTGCCAGCGTGGGCGCATGCCCGACACCCCGCTGAGCGCGTTCCTGCGCGCCCGCCGCCGGAGCCTGGCCCCCGCCGAGGTGGGGCTGCCCGCCGGACCGCGCCGCCGTACGCCGGGCCTGCGCCGGGAGGAGGTCGCCGTCCGCGCGGGCATCTCGGCCGACTACTACGCCCGGCTGGAACAGGGCCGCCAGCGGCTCCCGACCGGCCCGGTACTGGACGGGATCGCCCGCGCGCTGCTGCTGGCCGACTCCGAGCGGGCCTACCTCCACCGGCTGGCCCACCGGCGGCGACCGGAGCAGCAGGCCGCCGCGGCCGACGGCGTGGGAACAGCCACCCGGGCGCTGCTCGCGACCCTGGACCGGACGCCCGCCTTCGTCACCGGCCCCCGGTTCGACCTGCTCGCCTGGAACCCGCCGGCCGGTGCGCTGCTGGCCGATCCGGCCTCCCGGCCGGCCTTCGAACGCAATCTGCTCTGGCAGGTGTTCTGCTGTCCGTACGGCGCGGCCGAGCGGGCCAACCACACGCCCGCCGACTCCATCGGCGCCGACCTGGTCGCCGGGCTGCGCGCCCAGCACGCCGACCGCCCGGACGACCGGGAGCTGACCACGCTGGTCGCCCGGCTCTCCGCGCAGAGCCGGGCGTTCGCCGCGCTCTGGGCCCGGCACCGGGCCGGCCCGCCCCGCCAGGGCCGGCTGTCGCTGCGTCATCCGGATCTGGACGCCGAGGTGCTCGACTACACCGTGCTCGGACTCCCGGACGGCGGCCAGCACCTGTTCGTCTTCCTGGATCCCGGCGGCAGCCGGGCCTCGGACACCTTCCGGCGGCTGCGGGGCGCCGGCCACGCCGACGCCGGCGCCGCACGAGGGACGCCGGTCCGCTGAGCGCGGCCGCCGGGGCCCGGCGCGCTCACCCGGCCGCGGGCCGGCGGCCGTCGCGGGGCGCGGCGAGCGCGACGAACGAGCGGATCAGGGGGTCGGCGTCGCCGGTCCGCCAGGCGACGACCAGACGGCTCGGCGGCATGTCGGCGAGCGGGACGACGGTGAGGCCCTCGGCGGGCCGGTGGCCGACCGGTGCCAGTCCGACCGTGCCGTTCCACAGCACCGCCCGGACGCACTCGTGGACGGTGCGCACCACGGGCCCCTCGCGCGGCGGCCCGCCGGCCCTGGCGCCGCTCCAGTAGGCGCGCCACCGCCGGTCCGTACCGTCGGGGAAGCGGAACCAGGTGCGGTCGTCGAGGTCGGCCAGGCGCAGCAGGTCGCGGCCGGCCAGCGGATCGTCGGCGCGCAGGACCACGCCGACGGGTTCGGCCCGGATCACGCGGGTGCTGATCCCGGTGTCGTCGAACGGCGCCCTGGTCACCGCGACGTCGACCAGGCCGGCGCGCAGCCCGGTGGTGGGGTCGGTGAGGTCGGCTTCGAGGACCTGGACGTCGACCTCCGGATGGCGCCGGCGGAAGGCGGCCGCGAGGGAGGAGCCGGCGCCGCCGGCGTGTTCCACGCTGTCGCCGAGGGTGCCGATGGTGAGGCTCCCCGCTCCCGCCGCGGCCCGGACCCGGGCACGGGCGAGTTCGGCCCGCGCCAGCAGGTCGCGGGCCTCCTCGTACAGGGCGGCCCCGGCCGCGGTGGGCGTCGCGCCGGTGGCGGAGCGGTGCAGCAGGGTGACGCCCAGGTCCGCCTCCAGCCGTTGGACGGCACGGCTCAGCGGGGGCTGGGTCATGTGCAACCGGGCGGCGGCCCGACCGAAGTGGCGCTCCTCGGCGACGGCGACGAAGTAGCGCAGCAGGCGAAGGTCCATCACCGGTCACGATACCCGCGCGGTATCGGGTGGGCCCAACGGGTATTGGACGCCGCCCTCGGCCCGGCGGTGGAGTGGAGGGGCAAGCGATGTCAGCCCCCGTAGCCCGGGTTCCGGTCCCGACCGGTCGGGCGAGGCAAGGAGTGCCACCATGACCGACCACCGACTGCCCGACCCCGTGGTGCGGACCGGCGACGCGTACGAACTCGCTCCCGACCTGCTGATCGTGCCCGACCGGGCCGTCCCGCTGGTCCCGAACATCGGGGTCGTCGGCGGGTCGCACTCCGTCCTGGTGGTCGACACCGGCCTGGGCCCGGAGAACGCCGAGCGCGTGCTGGCCCTCGCCCGCGACTACGCCGGGGGGCGCCGGCTGTACGTGACGTCGACGCACTTCCACCCCGAACACGCCTTCGGCGCGCAGGTCTTCGCCGGGGAGGCGACGTTCCTGCTGAACCGGGCGCAGGCCGAGGACCTGCGGACGAAGGGCGACGGGTACCTCGCGATGTTCCGCGGCCTCGACGCCACCGTCGCCCGGCGGCTGGACGGTGCGCGGGTGCCCGTGCCGGACTTCGTCTACGAGCACTCCCACGACCTCGACCTCGGCGGCCGGTCGGTGCGGCTGAGGGCCGTCGGCCGGGCCCACAGCAAGGGCGACCAGGTGATCACCGTGCCCGACGCCGATGTGCTGTTCACCGGCGATCTGGCCGAGGCCGGACAGTTCGCGATCTTCCCGTGGTTCCCGCCGCACGACACCGATGTGAGCGGCCTCCGGTGGATCGAGGTGATGGCCCGGCTGGCGGCGGCGAGGCCGGGGACGGTCGTCCCGGGCCACGGCGCCGTCGGCGGCACCGAGGTGGTCGAGGACGTGCTCGGGTACCTGCGGGAGCTGCGCGACGAGACCTGGGCGCGCCGGGACTCGGCGATGAGCCGGGAAACGATCGTCGAGGAGGTCCGGGCGGTGCTGATCGAGCGGCACCCCACCTGGGCGGGCCGGGAGTGGATCGACCCGGCGGTCGCGTGCCTGTGCGGCGAACGCCCGGACCGGGATCCGGCCCCGGACGCCCACCGGCCCGGCGGGGACGGGGCGGCACCGGACAGCGGCGCGCCTCGGCCGGCCGGCAGCGCCGGGTACTCCGTCGGGTGAACCGGGGTGCGCCTGCCGACCCGGGGGACACCGGTCGGCGATCGTTGCGGGAGCCCGGCCGACACCCGCGGCCGGCGCGGGCGGACGAGGGAGGCAGCCGTGGAGTTCCTGGTCGACATGGTGACCAGCGTTCCGGAGGGCACGTCCGAACAGGACGTGGCCGGGATCCGGGCCCGGGAGGCCGAGCGGGCCCGGGAGTTGGCCGCGCAGGGGCATCTGCTCAGGCTCTGGCGTCCGCCCCTGGCACCCGGCGAGTGGCGCACCTGGGGGCTGTTCCGGGCGCGGGACGCGGAGCAGCTGGAGCAGGTGCTCGCGTCGATGCCGTTGCGCGTGTGGCGGCGTGACACGGTGACTCCGCTGTCCCCGCACCCGAACGACCCCGGCCGCCCGTAGTGCCGACCCACGTCCGGCCCAGGTTCGGGTCCGGCCCCGGGGCGGCGGTCACCCGGCCGTCGTCCGCCGGACGGATCCGGACACCCGCCCGGCCGGCCGCGCCCGCCTGCCCCGACGACCCGCAGGAGCCCCGATGAACAGCACCCCGGCCCGTGAAGCGATCCTGCACGACGTCCTGGAACGGTGGAAGGCCGCCGTGGACGCGCACGAACCGCAGCAGGCCGCCGCCCTCTTCACCGAGGACGCGATCTTCCAGGGGCTGCACCCCTACAGCGTCGGACGGCAGGGCGTCGCCGACTACTACGGCGCCCAGCCGCTCGGCATGACGGCCGGGTACCGGATCCTCGAAACGCGGCAGCTCGCCGACGACCTCGTGCTGGGCTACCTGGCCGTCGACTTCTCGTTCACCGACCGGCCGACGCTCGCGGTCACCCTCGGCGTCCTGGTCCGGCGGGTGGGCGACGCCTGGTACCTCGGCCACTACCAGGTCTCCCGGCTCGACTGACCCGCCCGCCCCGGTGCGCCCCGCCCGGGAGCCGGCCGGGCGCGGCCTCCCCGGCCTCAGTCCCCGTCGATCAGCCGTTGGAGCGCGGGGGCGTACAGGTCCGCCAGCCGCTCGGGCGTCGCACGGTCGCCCGCGCCCGGGCGGTGCAGGCTCAGTGTCGCGCCGAGTCCGAGCAGCTGACCGGCGATCAGCTCGGCCCGCAGCTCGGCGTCCGGCCCCGGCAGCGAGGCGGCGAGGCGCTCCGTCACCTGGTGCCGGAACCGCTCGCGCAGCAGGGTCCGCTCGTCCTCGTTGCCGAGCGCGAAGACGACGCGCAGCAGTGGGTCGCCGCGCTGCTCCCGGCGCATCCGGACCGTGGTCAGCACCAGGTGGCGGCCCAGCCCGGCCCGCTCGGCGGCGAACAGTTCGTCCGCCGCGGGCCGGAAGTCGGCGACGGTGTTGAACAGGTGCTCCTTGCTGCCGAACCGCTTGACGATCAGCGAAGGGCTCACGCCCGCGTCGGCCGCTATCCCCCGCATGGTGACGTCGGCGTAGGGGCGCAGGGCGAAGGCCCGGCGGGCGGCGCGCAGGATCGCGTCCCGTCCGGTGCCCTGGTCGGCGGCGGGATCGGCCCCGCCCGGCCGCTCGGGCGGGCCGGGGAGCGGCTCGGCGGGCAGCTCGGCGGGCGGCTCGGCGGCTCCGGTCTCGTCGGCGATGGTCATGCGCTCTCCTGGGCCGGGGCCGCGGGGGTCGTCACCCCGACCGTACCGGGCGCGGCCGGGCCGGGGGGTACCGGCCGGCCGGAGGGCAGGAAGAGCGTCGCGACCAGCGCCGCGGCGGCCGTCGCGGCCGCGATCAGGAAGATCAGCAGATAGGCGTGCAGGGTGGGGGCGGTGTGCCCGGCGGCGGTGAAGGTGACATGGGCGAGCACGGCGGTGACCACCGCGCTGCAGCAGGCCTGTCCGACCGAGCGCATCAGCGTGTTCAGCCCGTTCGCCGCGCCGGTCTCGCCGACCGGCACGGCCCGCATCACCAGCGCGGGCAGCGCCGAGTACGCGATGGCGGTGCCGGAGGCGACGACGGTGGCGCCGGCCACGATCAGCCAGAGGCTGTGGCTGGTGAAGAAGCGCACCAGGTAGCCGACCACCATGACGGCCGCCGCGAGGGCGAGCGTCGTCCGCGGCCCGTACGTCGCGGAGATCCTGGCGGAGAGCGGGGAGAGCGCCACCATCGCCAGGCCGCCCGGCAGCAGGCAGAGCCCGCCCACCACGATCGAGGCGCCGAGGCCGTAGCCGGTCTCCTTGGGCTCCTGCACCATCTGCGCGGTGACCAGGGAGTTCGCGTAGAAGGCGAAGCCGATGAGCATCGCGGCGACGTTGGTCAGCAGCACCGCGGGCCGGGCCGAGACCCGCAGGTCGACCATCGGCGAGGCGGTGCGCAGCTCGTACCGGCCCCAGAGCAGCCCGAGCAACGCGGAGCCGCCGAGCAGGCCGAGCGTGCGCGGCGAGGTCCAGCCCCAGCCGGCGCCCTGGGTGATCGCGAGCAGCAGGCCGACGAGCACGGCGCCGAGGCCGAGCGTCCCGAGCAGGTCGAAGCGTCCCCGGGAGCGCAGCGGCGACTCCGGCACGATCCGGAGCACCAGGGCGATGTCCAGCAGGCCGAGTGCCGCGGAGGCCCAGAACATGGTGTGCCAGTCGAAGTTCTCGACGACCAGCGCCGCCACCGGCAGACCCACGGCGGCGCCGATGCCGAGGGTGGAGCTCATCAGGGCGATGGACGGCAGCACGCGCTCGGGCGGCAGTTCGTCGCGGATGATGCTGATGCCGAGCGGGATGACGGCGAGGGCCGCGCCCTGCAGGGCCCGGCCGGCGATCAGCACGCCGATCTGCGAGCTCACGGCGCACAGCACGGACCCGGCGGTGAGCACGGCCAGCGAGGCGATCAGCACCCGCCGTTTGCCGTACATGTCGCCGACCCGGCCGAGCACGGGGGTGAAGACCGCGCCGGTCAGCAGGGTGACGGTGACCAGCCAGCCGGCCGCGCCCGGCGAGCTGCCGGTCAGCGCGGGCACGTGCGGGAGCAGCGGCACGACCAGGGTCTGCATGACCGCGACGACGACCCCGCAGAAGGCGAGGACCGGCACGATCAGGTGGGCCCGGGGCGCCCGCGCGGACGGCGAAGGGGCTGGGGAGGGCGGGCCGGGCTCGGCCGTCACCGGGGTCATACCGCTCCAGACGCTGATCCACAGAGGTGTGCACAGATGTTCACCCCTCTCAGAGTAAACGCCTGTGCACCCCCCTGTCCCGCCTCTTCGACATCGCGGCCGGGCCCGCGGCCGACCCCCCGGCCGCCGTCAGCCCGCGGGACGTCAGGCGCAGTCCGGGCAGATCCCGCGGTAGGTGACCTCGACGGTGGCGACGGCGAAGCCGAACCGCTGCTCCGCCGGGAGGTCGCCCAGCGGGTCCCCGGCCGGGTGGACGTCGCGGATGGTGCCGCAGCCGGAGCAGACCAGGTGCTGGTGCGGGCGGTGCGCGTTGGGGTCGTAGCGCCTGGCCCGGCCGTCGGTGGCGACCTCCATGACCTCGCCGAGGCCGACCAGCTCGCCCAGGGTGTTGTAGACGGTCGCCCGGGAGATCTCCGGCAGCCGTTCGACCGCGCGGGCGTGCACCTCGTCGGCCGTGAGATGGACGTGATCGCCGTCGAGGACCTCCGCGACGACCCGCCGTTGGGCGGTCAGCCGCCAGCCGCGCCCTCTCAGCCGTACCAGCAGGTCACTCATATCGGTTCACCTATTCAGGCTCATGGGGGAACCCCGGATTCTAGCAGTGGCCTTCCGAACTCCGACGGGATACCGACTCGGTGTGGTTCTTGACTTGGAATCCGTCCATCGTAGGATCGGTTCCGGCGATAGCCTAGGGGGCAGTGAGGCTCCGGAACGGCGGTGAGCACCTCCGCGTCGGGTGAGCTACTCCTCCTCATTGAACGACCCCCTCAGGTGTTTCACCCCTCGATCGTTCCTGAACACAGTGATCCGCCCGGCCCGGAAGGATTCCCATGTCTGAGAACCATGACGCGATCGTCACCGACGCGAAGGCGGAGGGGGGAGGAGGGTGCCCGGTCGCGCACGGGCGCGCCCCGCACCCGACCCAGGGCGGTGGGAACCGCCAGTGGTGGCCGGACCGGCTCAACCTGAAGATCCTCGCCAAGAACCCGGCGGTGGCCAACCCGCTCGGCGCGGACTTCGACTACGCCGCGGCGTTCAACACGCTCGACCTCGCGGCCGTCAAGCGTGACCTCGCCGAGGTGCTGACCACCTCGCAGGACTGGTGGCCGGCCGACTTCGGCCACTACGGCCCCTTCATGATCCGGATGGCCTGGCACAGCGCGGGCACCTACCGGATCAGCGACGGCCGCGGCGGCGCCGGCGCCGGCCAGCAGCGCTTCGCCCCGCTCAACAGCTGGCCGGACAACGCCAACCTCGACAAGGCCCGCCGCCTGCTGTGGCCGGTGAAGAAGAAGTACGGCCAGAGCCTGTCCTGGGCCGACCTGATGATCCTGGCCGGCAACGTCGCGCTGGAGACGATGGGCTTCCAGACCTTCGGCTTCGGCGGCGGCCGCGAGGACGTCTGGGAGTCGGAGGAGGACGTCTACTGGGGCCCCGAGACGACCTGGCTCGACGACGAGCGCTACACCGGCGACCGCGACCTGGAGAACCCGCTGGGCGCGGTCCAGATGGGCCTGATCTACGTCAACCCCGAAGGCCCCAACGGCAATCCGGACCCGATCGCGGCGGCCCGCGACATCCGCGAGACCTTCCGCCGGATGGCGATGAACGACGAGGAGACCGTCGCCCTGATCGCGGGCGGCCACACCTTCGGCAAGACCCACGGCGCGGGCCCGGCCGACAACGTCGGCCCCGACCCCGAGGCCGCCCCGCTGGAGCAGCAGGGCCTGGGCTGGAGCAGCACCTACGGCACCGGCAAGGGTGACGACACGATCACCAGCGGCCTTGAGGGCATCTGGACCAACACCCCGATCACCTGGGACAACACCTTCTTCGAGATCCTCTTCGGCTACGAGTGGGAGCTCTTCGAGAGCCCGGCCGGCGCCAACCAGTGGCGGCCCAAGGACGGCGCCGGCGCGGGCACCGTCCCGGACGCGCACGACGGCTCGAAGACGCACGCCCCGACCATGCTGACCACGGACCTCTCGCTGCGGTTCGACCCGGTCTACGAGGAGATCTCCCGGCGCTTCCTGGCCGACCCCGCGGCGTTCGCGGACGCCTTCGCCCGGGCCTGGTACAAGCTCACCCACCGCGACATGGGCCCCGTCGTGCGCTACCTCGGCCCCGAGGTCCCGGCCGAGACCCTGCTGTGGCAGGACCCGCTGCCCGCCGCCACGCACGCCACGGTCGACGCCGCCGACATCGCCGCCCTCAAGCAGCGGGTGCTGGCCTCCGGCCTGTCCGTCTCCCAGCTGGTCTCCACCGCCTGGGCCTCGGCCTCCTCCTTCCGCGGCAGTGACATGCGCGGCGGCGCCAACGGCGGCCGCGTCCGGCTGCAGCCGCAGAGCGGCTGGGAGGTCAACGAGCCCGACGAGCTGGCGACGGTGCTGCGCACCCTGGAGGGGGTGCGGGAGTCGTTCAACGCCGGGCGGACCGACGGCAAGGCGATCTCGATCGCGGACCTGATCGTCCTCGCGGGCGCGGCGGGTGTCGAGAAGGCCGCCGCCGACGCCGGCTCCCCGGTCGAGGTGCCGTTCACCCCGGGCCGGGTGGACGCGACCCAGGACGAGACCGACGTCGAGTCCTTCGCGGCGCTGGAGCCGGCCGCCGACGGGTTCCGCAACTACCTCGGCAAGGGCGTCCGGCTGCCGGCCGAGTACCTGCTGCTGGACCGGGCCAACCTGCTGAACCTGAGCGCCCCGGAGCTGACCGTCCTGGTCGGCGGTCTGCGCGTGCTGGGCGCCAACCACCAGCAGTCCTCGCTGGGCGTCCTGACCGCCACTCCCGGGCGGCTGACGAACGACTTCTTCGTCAACCTGCTCGACCTGGGCACGACGTGGAAGGCGACCTCGGAGGACGCGAACACCTTCGAGGGCCGGGACGCGGCCACCGGCGAGGTCCGCTGGACCGGCAGCCGGGCCGACCTGGTGTTCGGCTCCAACTCGGAGCTGCGCGCGCTCGCCGAGGTCTACGCGAGCGACGACGCCAAGGAGAAGTTCGTGGCGGACTTCGTCGCGGCCTGGACCAAGGTGTCCGAGCTCGACCGGTTCGACCTGCGCTGACCCCCGCCCGTCGGGAACCCGCCGTGGCCCCGCCGCCCGGGTGGGGGGCGGGGGCCCGCCGGGGGGGGCGGGGGGGGGGCGCCCCCCCCGGTTTGCGGGCCCGGGGCCCCTCCAGACACCGGTGGCCGGGGGCACCGCCGGCCTGCCCCCCGCCCCG
>NZ_JBIVVS010000014.1:0-37357 GCF_044768625.1 Kitasatospora sp. NPDC091207 | reverse complement strand
CGCCCCCGCCGGGGGCGCCGGGCGCGCCCCCCCGCCGGGGGGCCCCCCCGGGGGCCCCGGCCGCGGGGGGGGGGGCGGGGCCACGGCCGTGTGCTCAGGGGTTCAGCGTCCACTTCTGGTTGCCGGCCCCGGTGCACGTCCAGATCCGGGTCGCCGTGGCATCGGCCGGACTGCCGCCGGCGACGTCCAGGCACTTGTCGGCCGGCACGTTGACCAGGTCGTGGGTGACCGCGTTGTACGACCAGCGTTGGGCGCCGGTGCCGTTGCAGTCCCACAGCTGCACCTTGGTGCCGTCGGCGGTGCCCCCGGCGTTGACGTCCAGGCACTTGCCGAGCGCGCGCACCGTACCGTCCGTGCCGACCGTCCAGCGCTGCGCGGCCGTCCCGTTGCAGGTGTAGAGCTGGACCTGGGTGCCGTTGGCGGTGGCCGCGGCGGCCACGTCCAGGCACTTGCCCGCCGGCCCGGTCAGGGTGCCGCCCGCGGGGGCGCCGCCGGAGGTGGTCACCCGGACGTAGTCCACGACCAGTTGCTGGGGGAAGGCGGTGCCGGCGTCCGGGTCGCCGGGCCAGTAACCGCCCACGGCCAGGTTGAGGATCAGGAAGAACGGCTTGTCGAAGGCCCAGCTCCGGCCGCCGAGATCGGCCGGGGTGCGGCGCTGGTACACCGTGCCGTCCACGGACCAGGAGATCGAGCCGGGCGCCCAGTCGACGGCGAAGGTGTGGAAGGCGTCCGCGAAGGCCTGGCCGGCCGGGAGGCTGTAGCCGGCGCCGATGCCGCCGCTGCCCGAGTAGCCGGGGCCGTGGATGGTCCCGTGCACCGTCCCGGGCTCGAAGCCGACGTTCTCCATGACGTCGATCTCGCCGCTGTTCGGCCAGCCGACCTGGCCGATGTCGTTGCCCAGCATCCAGAAGGCCGGCCACATGCCCTGGCCGCGCGGGACCTTCATCCGGGTCTCGACGTGCCCGTAGGCCTGGGCGAACCGGCCGGAGGTGTTCAGCCGGGCCGAGGTGTACTGACAGGTGCCGTACCAGCACTGGTAGTTGGCCGGGTTCTCGCGCCGCGCCGTGATCACCAGGTGGCCCTGGCCGTCCAGCGCGGCGTTCGCGTTGCCGGCGGTGTAGTACTGGCGCTCGTGGTTGTCGACGTTGTCCCCGGTCTCGGTCTGCCACCGGCCGGCATCGACCGCCGACCCGGCGGGACCGTCGAAGTTGTCCTCGAAGTTCACTGCTTGAACGGTCGTCGGAGCCGCTGAGACCGGGGTCGGACCCCAGCCGATGGCCGCGACCATGGCCAGCAGCACGCCGAACGTGGTTGCCAGTGAGCGTCGTTGGATGGACGAGGGCATACGCAGCCGCCTTGGTCTGGGAGGGGTCGTGGGGGAGCCCGGCCGGGACCTTTCTTCACGAAGTGAACTCCCATGACGGAACCCTGTCAATCACTTGAACGGAGCCCCCGGGCCGACGGCAGCGGCCGCACCCGATGGCGACGACGCGGTACGGACCGCGCGAACGGGCCGTCAGCTGTGGTGGACGATGACGGAGATGCCCCAGCCGATCGCCGCGAGGACCACCGCGAAGCACAGCCCGGCCACCGCGTAGCCGGCCGGGCCGGCGGTCGGCCCCCCGGCGGCCCGGGGCCCCGCCGTCCGGGCCGGCGGGTTGAGGGCGCGCAGGCCGACGGCGAACAGGGCCGGCAGGCCGGCGCCGGCGAGCAGGCCGACCACGACGATCTGCCACAGCGCGTCCAGGTTGATCCAGGAGTTCACGAGGCCGCCTCGTTGGCGTCGGGTGCCGGGACCACCGAACCGGTCCAGGCGGCGTTGACGTTCTCCGGTGTCACCGGCTGGTGGCGGGAGGCGACGTAGAAGGCGATCGCGGCCAGCACCACCGCGATGAAGATCACCACGACGCCGATGGTCCCGCCGATCCCGTTCGCGGCCCAGTAGGCCGCGGCACCGACCAGCCCCGAGGCCGGCAGGGTGAACAGCCAGGCCACCGCCATCCGGCGGGCGACGTTCCAGCGCACCGCGGCGCCGCGTTTGCCGACCCCCGCGCCGACGATCGACCCGGTGGCCACATGGGTGGTGGAGAGCGAGTAGCCGAAGTCCGTGGAGGCGAGGATCACCGCGGCGGAAGCGGACTCGCTGGCCATGCCCTGCGGCGACCCGATCTCCAGGAGTCCCTTGCCCAGGGTCCGGATGATCCGCCAACCGCCGATATAGGTGCCCAGGGCGATCGCCACCGCGCAGGACGTGATCACCCAGGTGGGGGAGGTGGCCCCGGGCTCCAGGGTGCCGTTGGCGATCAGGGCCAGCGTGATGACGCCCATGGTCTTCTGGGCGTCATTGGTGCCGTGGGCGAGCGACACCATCGAGGCCGAACCGACCTGGCCGATCCGGAAGCCGTGGTCGCGCGGGCCTTCGGACACGCCCCGGGTGAGGCGGTAGACGAGGTAGGTGCCGACCGTGGCGACGGTGCCGGCGATGAACGGCGACAGGGTGGCGGGCACGATCACCTTGGAGACCAGGCCCTGCCATTTGACGGCGGAGGCACCGGCCGCCGCCATCGTGGCCCCGACCACGCCGCCGATCAGCGCGTGCGAGGAACTGGAGGGGATACCGAGGTACCAGGTCGCCAGGTTCCACAGGATGCTGCCGGCCAGACCGGCGAAGACCACGGTCAGCGTCACGTCACCGCTCTGGACCAGTCCGCTCGCGATGGTCGCCGCGACGGCGGTCGACAGGAACGCGCCGACCAGGTTCAGCACCGCCGAGAGGGCGACCGCGACGCGCGGGCGGAGGGCCTCGGTGACGATGGAGGTCGCCATGGCGTTGCCGGTGTCATGGAATCCATTCGTGAAGTCGAACCCCAGCGCGGTGGCGACCACCAGTGCCAGGACCGCGTCGTTGCCGGTCACGGGGCCCCACGCTAGACCGCCGACCGCTCCGGCCCGTCATGTGGCGGCCTGGCGCGCCACACCGCCGCACACGGTCACCCGGTCGGTCCAGTCGGTCCAGCCGGACGACCGGTCAGAGCGGCCGGGCACGCTCCCGCGGCGCGCACGGTCCCCGCAGCGGAAGCGTCCGGCTGAGGACGGGACTGGTGGTCGTGCTCCCGAACTGGGCCAGCGCGTCCACGATCTCCTCCAGGTGGGCCATCGACGTGGTCGCCACCCTCAGCACGTAGCAGTCGTCCCCCGTGGTGCGCACGCACTCCAGGATCTCCGGGCGCTCCGCGAGCAGCCGGCGCAGCGGCTCGTGCCTGCTCCCCGGGTACTTCAGCCGGACCACCGCCAGCACCGGGTACCCGGTCCGCTCCAGGTCCACCTCCGCCCGGTACCCCGTGATCACCTCGGCCGCCTCCAGCCGCCGCACCCGCTCCGTCGTCGCCGACGCGCTCAGGTTCACCCGCCGTGCGAGCTCCGTGAACGCGATGCGGCCGTCGCGTTGGAGTTCGGCCAGGATCGCCCAGTCGGTCGGGTCAAGAGTCTCGGTCATCCGATCAGATTACCGGCGAATCCACGGGCGAACGGCCTCCGAACAGGCAGGAATCCCTTCTGACGGCCCGTAGGCCCTGGCTAGGCTCGACGGTATGAAGATCGGAGTCAACGTCCCCAACTTCGGCCCCGGCACCGACCCCGGGGTCCTGCGGAACTGGGCCCGGACCGTGGAGGGTCTGGGCTTCGACCTGCTGATGCTCTCGGACCACATCGCCATCACCCCCGACGTCGCCGAACGCTACCCCGCACCGTTCTACGAGCCCTTCACCACGCTGTCCTGGCTGGCCGGCCTGACCACCCGGGTCAGGCTCGGCACCACGGTGCTCATCACCCCCTACCGGCACCCGCTGGTCACCGCCCGGATGGCGGCCAACCTGAACGAACTGAGCGACGGCCGGCTGGTCCTCGGCGTGGGGGTGGGGTGGGCACGGCAGGAGTTCGCCGCCCTCGGGATCCCGTTCGAGCGGCGCGGCCGCCTGACCGACAGCCATCTGCGGGACATCCGGGCCGCCTGGGCGGACACCGCCTCCTACGGGCACCGCCCGATCCCGGTCTGGGTCGGCGGCAACAGCGATGCCGGGATCCGCCGGGCCGTACGGCTCGGCCAGGCCTGGCATCCGCTGCGGTGCACCATGCCGTGGCTGCGCGAAGCCGCCGGCCGGCTGAAGGCGGCCGCGGACGACCAGCGGCTCCCCGCGCCCGCGCTGGCCCCCCGGATCGCCCTGCGCCTCACCCCGGCGCCGGTCGACGGAGCGCAGCGGCTCGCCGGCGAGGGCACGATCGACCAGGTCCTGGAAGACCTGGACGGACTACGGCGGTTGGGCGCCGAAACCGTCGTCCTGGACCCGTACCACGGTGACCCGGCCACGACCCTCGACCCGCACCAGGGCTGGCAGGCTCTCGCCACGGTGGCCGCACACCTCCTCACCACCCGCGACGGAACGGAACAGTCATGACCGCACCCGACGACCACACCCTCCTCCGACGGGCCATCGCCCTCGCCGCCGAGGCGCGCGCGAGCGGCAACCCGCCCTTCGGATCCCTGCTGGCGGGGCCGGACGGCACGGTCCTGGCCGAGGAGCGCAACACGACCCTCACCGACCGGGACATCACCGCGCACCCGGAACTGAAGCTGGCGCGGTGGGCCGCCAGGGAGCTCACCGCGGCCGCGGCGGCGGACACCACGATGTACACCAGCTGCCAGCCGTGCGGGATGTGCGAGGCGGCCGTCCAGCAGGCCGGGCTGCGCCGGGTGGTGTTCGCCCTGTCCGGCGAACAGCTCCTGGACATCCGGCCGGGCAGCGGCCGCCTTCCCGTGCCGCAGGTCGGCCCCGCGCTGCTCGACGAGGTGCGGCCCGTCGTGGAGGCCTGGTACCGCTGAGCCCCGGGGCACCCCGGCCGGGCCCGGTGACGGAGCCGCGGGGGGTGTCCCCCGGGCCACGACTCCGGCACAGTGGTCCCGTCGATCGCGTTCTGGGGGGGCCGCTGTGACGGAGCTGTGGGTGGGTCGGGGGCAGGGCAACGGGACGGTCGCGCCGTCCTTCCCCGCCGGGGTTCGGACCGTGCTGTTGACCGTGGAGGGCAGATCCGGGCGGTCGTTGACGCTGCGGCTCTCCCGGCCGTCGGGCGACGCGCCGGTGGAGGTGGTCTTCGACGGCGCGGGCGGCAGCCTGCTGGTCCCGCCGCAGTGGAGGCCGGCCTTCGCCGAGCTGTCGGTCCGGCACCGGGGCGAGTGGACGCTGCGGCTGCGGGAGAGCACCGACGGTCCGCCGCGCGACGCCGTACCCGGTGCGCCCGCCGACGAGCGGCTCGACGCCTTCCGGGCACCGGACGGGGCGTACGCGGGCCGGGGGGAGGACTCGGCGGTGTTCGCCCGACCGGAGCGGGGCCGGGCGGCGGTGCTGGAGTTCGGCTTCGACGAACTCGTCGAGCGCCGGCCCGTCGGCGTGCTGATCGACGGGCCGCGGGGCGACCGCCGGGCGGACTTCCGCCTGATCACCGCGGTGTCCCCGCAGCGCATGCTGCTGTGGCACACCGACGACACCGCGAACCTGCCGACCCTGCGGGTCCGGGCCGGCGCGGAGGGTCCGTGGTGGGCGCGGCTGCTCGACCTCGACCACCTGCGGCGGCTGGTGGACCGGACGGAGGGCGAGGGCCATGACGTCCTGCGCTACGACGGGCGGCCCGCACTCCTGTCGTTCACCGTGCCACGGGACAACGATCATCTCCTGGTCGGCAGTTGGGGCGGAGCACACGGGGTGAGGCTGTACCACTCGCCCTATGCCGAGCGGACCGGGAGTGACCTGATCGGGGCAGGCGAGGGGACGGAGCTGATCGACATCCGCAGCAGTGGCCGGTGGGAGGCGCGGGTGGACCCGATCGCCGGGGCCCGCGAATTCGGTGACACCGTGACCGGGCGCGGCCCCGAGATACTGCGGTGGACCGGCCGGAGCCGACGGGGCGGCCGGGCCGGACGCCTCGCTCTGGTGAACCTGGCGTCGAACGACGACCCGGGATCGGTGACCGCCGACTCGCTGGGCGAGGATCTCCGCCGGCTCGGCTCCGCGTCCGCCTTCCCGCAGGACGGTGGCAGGCCCGCGGTCCTCCACACACCGCTCTCCCCCGGTTGTCTGATCCGGGTGACGGACAGCTCGTTCTCCGGCTGGCGGCTCCAGGTCGGCTGAGAACGTCGGCTGAGAACGGGCGCCCCCGCCCCGTCGGCTGCCGCCCGGTCCGGCGTTCAGAGCGCCAGCGTGCGCCAGCCCAGGGTGATCTGTTCCCGGACGGTGTCCGGGTGGAGCGGGCGGTGGTCCGCCTCCCCGCCGGCCGTCAGCAGTTCCACCAGGGCCGAGCCGTCCGCCGGACGCCCCGCCGGCTCGACGGCCAGGGCCTGCTCGACGGCTGCCGCGAGGGCCGGGTCGAGCGCCCGCACGGCGGCCAGGGCGGCCCGGTCGGGGCCGGTGTCGACGATCCGGCGGATCACGGCGCCGGTACTGGTCGCCGCGAACGGGACCTCTGGCGACACCCAGCCGGTCGCGGACGGCGCCGAAGCTCGACGCCGTCCTCCCCCGCGCACCCCGCACCGCTCCCAGCCATCCCTACAGTGCATGTCCATTTGCCTAAAGGCTTTAGGCAAATGCATCATCGATTCTGCCGAACGAAGGGATGAGCATGGGACGCGTGGGGCTGACCGCCGAGCGCCTGACACGGGCCGGCGCGGAGCTGGCCGACGAGGCCGGCTTCGAGCAGGTGACCGTCTCGGCACTCGCCAGGCGGTTCGACGTCAAGGTCGCGAGCCTGTACTCGCACGTGAAGAGCTCCCAGGACCTCAGGACCAGGATCGCCCTGCTCGCCCTGGAGGAGCTGGCCGACCGGGGCGCCGACGCGCTGGCCGGGCGGGCGGGCAAGGACGCCCTGATCGCCCTGGCCGACGTCTACCGCGACTACGCGCGGCAGCACCCCGGCCGCTACGCCGCGACCAGGCTACGACTCACCCCGGAGGCGGCGGCCGCCAGTGCCGGCGGCCGCCACGCCGAGATGACCCGGGCGATCCTGCGCGGCTACGACCTCACGGAACCGGACCGGACCCATGCCGTCCGGCTGCTGGGGAGCGTCTTCCACGGCTACATCGACCTGGAGCTGGCCGGGGGCTTCAGCCACAGCGCCCCCGACTCCCAGGAGTCCTGGTCACGTGTCCTCGACGCCCTCGACGCCCTGCTGCGGAACTGGCCCGCCCCCTGACGGCCCGGGCTCCTCCCCCGCGCGGGCGCCGGGGAGGAGCCCGGCCCGTAACCGGTCCGCGCCCTCCGCCACCTCACCGAACACAAGGTTGACGCCCATGCACACCGCCCCCCGCCCCCGGATCACCACGCCCGTCACCGCCGAACTGCTGCGCGGCGCCCTGGACCTGGAGCCGACCGAGCGCGGCCTGCTGCCGCACCGCCTCCCCGCCTGGGTCCGCGCCCGGAACACCGACGGACAGCTGGCCATGGCCGAGTCCCAGCCCTCGGGCGTACGGCTGGCCTTCCGCACCCGGGCCACCGCGGTCGAGCTGGACACCCTGCCCACCAAACGGGTCTACCCGGGCGCCCCGCCCCGCCCGGACGGCGTGTACGAGCTGCTCGTCGACGGCCGCCCGGCCGGACAGGCCCGGGTGGCCGGTGGCGACACCCTGACCGTCGACCTGTCCACCGGATCCGCGCAGACCCGGCCCGGCCTGGTCGGCACCGCCCGGTTCCCCACGCTGCCCGAGGGCGTCAAGGACATCGAGATCTGGCTGCCGCACAACGAGACCACCGAGCTGGTGGCGCTGCGCACCGACGCCCCGGTCGAGCCCGCACCGGACCGGGGCCGCAGGACCTGGCTGCACCACGGGAGTTCGATCAGCCAGGGCTCCGACACCGCGAGCCCCACCACCACCTGGCCGGCGCTCGCGGCCGCGCTCGGCGGCGTGGAGCTGATCAACCTGGGCCTGAGCGGCAGCGCCCTGCTCGACCCGTTCACCGCCCGGACCATGCGCGACACGCCCGCCGACCTGATCAGCCTCAAGATCGGCATCAACCTCGTCAACACCGACCTGATGCGCCTGCGCGCCTTCACCCCGGCCGTGCACGGCTTCCTCGACACCGTCCGGGAGGGACACCCCGACACGCCGCTGCTCGTCGTCTCGTCCATCCTGTGCCCCATCCACGAGGACACCCCCGGCCCCAGCGCGCCGGACCTCACCGCCCTGAGCGCCGGCCGGCTGCGGTTCCGCGCCACGGGCGATCCGGCGGACCGCGCGAGCGGGAAGCTGACCCTGCGCGTCATCCGGGACGAGCTGGCCCGCATCGTCCGGCAGCGGGCCGCCCAGGACCGGAACCTGCACCACCTCGACGGCCGCGCGCTCTACGGCGAAGCGGACTTCGCCGAGCTGCCGCTGCCCGACCGCCTCCACCCGGACACCGCCGCGCACCGCCGCATCGGCGAACACTTCGCCGCCCTGGCCTTCGCCCCCGGCCGCCCGTTCGCCGCCCGCCGGGCCCCCGGCGACCGGCTCGGCAGCGGCAGCTGACACACCCCCACCGCGGGCCGGCCGCCCTTCCCGGGCCGGACAGCACCGCCGCCCGGCCCGCGAGGGACCGGACGGCGGAAACACCGGACGCGCCGGGCGGCCGCCCCCGCACGGCGCGGCGCGCCCCCGGGACGCCCGCCGGGCACCTGCCCCGCGGCCCGGTCCGCACCGGGCCCGGCGGCTCCGCTCATCCCGCGGAGTGCTCAGCCACCGCTCTTGCGACGGAAGTTGCGCTTGCCGCCGACCGCGCCGTGGGCGCCGTGGATCTTCGAGTCGCCGTTCGGCCCACCGGCCGCGCCGCCGCCCTTGGCGCCGTGCTTGCGCTCCAGCGCCGCGAGGAACCGGGCCTTGACGTCGTCCTGCGCGGCCGGCGCCGCGGCGGCCTGTGCCGCCTCCGGGCTCGCGGCGTTCTCCTGGTGCTCGGGGTTCTCGGACGACGTTGATTCGCTGCTCATACAGGACCTCCTGGAAGGGTGCTGCCGCTTGGCGGCTTCACGCACAACCATGTCACGTCCGACGGACCCCCTCGCACCGGTGGTGCCCGTTCCGCCCGGCCGGAGCCCGTACCGCGCCCCGGGCCGGTCGCGCCCACGGCCCCCGTGATCGTCTTCGGGCGGCGGACCCGGTCCCGGCGCCGCGCACGCGTGCCGGCGGGGTGCCCGCCGGGCCGGCCGGCGCACGGCCCGTCAATGGCGCCCGGCCAGGTGGGCGAGGGTCTGCTCGGCGCTGTCGGGGGCGAAGGCACCGGCGAGGCCCTCGGCCGCGCCTTCGGCGGCCGCGGCGGAACGGGGCAGCAGGACGTTCTCGTAGGCGGTGACGGCGGCGTCGAGGGTGGGGCCGGCCAGGACGGCGCGGGCGAGGTCCGCGCCGTCGAGCATGGCGAGGTTGGCGCCCATCCCGGAGAACGGGGACATCAGGTGGGCGGCGTCGCCGAGCAGGGTGACGCCCGGGGTGTGCGGCCAGGTGTGCGGAACGGGCAGGGCGTACAGCGGCCGGTTGACGTAGCCGGTGTCGGTGTCGGTCACGAGCCCGAGCAGATCACCGCTCCAGCCGCCGAACGCGTCGAGGAGGACCGCCCGTACGGCAGCGGCGTCGGTCAGGTCGACACCGGCCCGCCGGTACCACGCCTCGTCGGTCCGCAGACCGGCGTAGACGCGGATGTGCCCGCCGCCGTTGCGCTGGGCGATCACGCCCCGGTTGTCGTCGAGGGCCATCATCGTGCCGTCGCCGGTGAGGGCGGCGAGCCGGGGGTGGCGGGTGTCGGCGTCGTCCAAGCCGGTCTCGACGAAGGTGACGCCGGTGTAGCCGGGCCGGGCGTCGGACAGGAGCCCGCGGACCTTGGACCAGGCGCCGTCGGCCCCGACGAGGAGGTCGGTCGTGGCGGTGGCGCCGTTGGTGAAGTGCAGGCGGTGGGTGCCGCCGCCGAGCGGCTCGGCCCGCTCCAGCCGGTGCCCCCAGCGCACGGTGCCCGGGGCGAGGGAGTCCAGCAGGAGGCCGCGCAGCAGGCCGCGGTCGATCTCGGGGTCGCCCTCCTCGGCGCTCCGCGGAGCGGCGGCGTCGAGGAGGACCTCCCCCGTGCGGCCGAGCAGGCGCATCTGCCCGCCCTCGGGACGGGCCAGGGCGAGGAAGCCGTCCAGTAGACCGGCTTCGGCCAGCGCGCGCCGGCCGGAGTCCCGGTGCATGTCGAGGGTGCCGCCCTGGTCCCGGGCCGTCCGGGAGGAGTCCAGGTCGTAGACGGTGACGGGGACACCGTGGCGCTGGAGGACGCGGGCGCAGATCAGACCGCCGGGGCCGGCGCCGACGATCCCGACGCGGAGCGAGCTGGTGGTGGGCATGGCAGGGCCTTCCTACGGGGTGCTCGGGGCCAGGCGGGCGCGGGGCTTCGGCTCGCCGGCCGGACATCGCCACAAAAACACACTGACCAAAAAAGTGCAACGACACAACTTTTTGCCTCGAACACCTTCCGGTACGATGCCGCTATGGATGCCACCGTCGGACGCCGCGAACGCAAGAAGGCCGCCACCCGCCAGGCCCTGGCGGACGCCGCTCTCGACCTCTTCCTCGAACACGGCTACGACCGGGTGACCATCCGGGACGTCGCCGAGGCCGCGGACGTGTCGACCACGACGCTCCTCAAGCACTTCCCCAGCAAGGAGGCGCTGGTCTTCGACCAGGACGGCGACCGGGAGGCCGGCCTCGTCGCGGCCGTCGTCGACCGGGGGCCGGACCGGTCGATCCCCGCCGCACTGCGCGAGTACGTCAAACGCGCCCAGCTCCGCGCCCCGGACACCGACCCCCGGTTCCACGCCTTCACCGACCTCGTCCGGCACACCCCCGCGCTGAACGAGTACGCCCACCGGATGTGGATCCGCCACCAGGACGCGCTCGCCCGCGCCGTCGCCGGGGCGACCGGCTCCGCGGCCGACGACCCGCGCTGCACCGCCCTGGCCCGGTTCGCCCTCGAAGCCTCGGCCCTCGCCCGCGACTCCGACGATCCGGCCCGGGCCGTCGACGCGGCCTTCGATCTCCTGGAACACGGCTGGAGCGCCGCCTAGGCCGGCCGGCGGGCCCGGCGGCGCTCCAGCCGCGGCCGGTCGCCTCGCGTCCGGGTTCGCGCCCGGGTTCGCGCCCGGGTCCGGGTCCGGGTCCGGTCAGGCGTCCACGGGCTGCCAGGCCGGGCCCTCCCCGCCCGGCCGGACCCGCCCGAACACCACGTCGGCGAAGTGGACGCCGAAGCCGATCGTGCCGGGCTCCGCCAGCTCGGCGACGAGGCGCGCACGGTGGCCGGCGGTCCGCGCCAGATCGTGGTCGAAGCCCGAGGACCAGTCGGGGTGGTCGATCTGGATCGGCGAGTGCACGGCGTCACCGAAGGCGATCAGGCGCCGCCCGCCCCCGGTGATGACGTACTCGGCGTGCCCGACGGTGTGGCCGGGGGTGATCCGCACCCGCACGCCGGGGAAGACCTCCTCCCCGTCCGCGACCGTGCGGACCCGCCGCGCCAGGGCCGCGACCTGCTCGGCCGTACCCTGGTCCGCCAGGACGCCCCGCCCGTCCCACTCCGGCTCGGAGATCAGATGGGCGGCGTGGGAGAACACCGGCCGGTCACCGCCGGGCGCGGGCAGGCAGGCCCAGCCGAGGTGGTCGGCGTGCAGGTGGGTGAAGGCCACCGCCTCGATGTCCTCGGGACCGCGACCGAGTGCGGCCAGGCTGTCCACGAGCGCGCCGCCGCGGATCGTGGCGAGGGGGCCTTCGGGCGCCTCGTACGTCCGCGGACCGAAGCCCGCGTCGATCAGCAGCGCGCGGCTTCCGCGCTCCACCAGCAGCGCGCCGACGCTCCCCACGAGATGGCCGTCGGCGTCCAGGTACTCGGGGTGCGCGGCCCACACCTCGTCGGTGGTGCCCGGGAGCAGGTCCAGCGGGCGGAGTCGCACGTCGCCGTCCGGCACGTACGACACCGTGGTGTCGCCCAGCCGTATCGAACGGATTCCCGCCGGCCGGCGCAGTCGTGCACCCTGATCCACCGTCACATCACCCATGAGTTCTCTCCCGTGCCCTGCCGTCAGGTCGTCGCTGCCGTTCCCCCGGCGACGACGCCCACCATATGCATCCAGTTCGAATCATTCAAGTTGCAATTATGTTGGCTTGACGAATTTGCTAGAGTGGTCACATGACACCGTCACCCGAGCCGCGGGCCATCGCCGAGCGAGAGCTGTGCGGCCTGGTGAACGGACTGGCCCAGCGAATCGCCGAGCACGTGCGGGAGCGAGCCGCCACCCTGGGGCTCACCGCCTCCCAGGCGGCCGCGCTGCGCGAGATGAGCGGGCCGATGACCATGCGGGAGCTCGCCGAACGCATGAGCTGCGAACCCTCCAACACCACCTTCGTGGTGGACAAGCTGGAGAAGCAGAGCCTGATCGGGCGCCACCCCCACCCCACCGACCGCCGCGCCAAGCAGCTCGTCCTCACCCCCGAGGGGACCGCGCTGCGCGAGCGCCTCCTCGTGCTCCTCGCCGTGGACTCGCCGCTGTCGGCCCTCGACCCTCAGGAGCAGCGCGTCCTGCGCGGCCTGCTGGAGCAGGTCATCGCCACCCGGTAGGACGGCGGCCGGGTCGAGGCGCGGACGCGCGGTCACCCGGTGGCACCGAAGAGGGCCGGCAGACCGTCCCAGGTCCTGTTCCAGCACCCCAGCCTGGCGCACTCGGCGCTGCTGGCCCGCCCCTCGGGGCCGAACTACCTCGCCCTCGTCGAGGCCGTCCTCACCCTGCTGCACGAAGGGGACGTCCCCGACGGCCAGGCCGCCTGGGGCGTCGACGTCCTCCTCCAGACGGCCACCGCGATCGCCGCCGAGCAGGCCGGCCGCGACCAGGACGCCCACGCCGAGGACGAGCACGGCGCGCTGGCCGACGCGCTCCGGGCGACCACCCCCGAGAGCCACCCGCGCATCGCCGCGCTCGGCGCGGACCTGCTCCCCGGCACCCCGGAGCAGCGCCTGGCCTGGATCCTGCGCACCGTCATCAACGGCACCCCGGTCACCCCCCGCCCGGAGGCCTGACCCCCGGCGGCCTGGCCCCCGGCGGGCCGGCGACAGTCCGCCGGTGCGCTTCGCGGGCCGTGCGGTACCGCCGGCGCGGCGGTCAGCGACGGCCGACGTCGCGCGTGAGCTCCAGACCCAGCACCCGGTCCAGGGCCGCGAAGGTCTCGAAGCGGGCGCCCTCCGCCAGGCCCGGCGCCGCCCGGACGCGGTGCAGCAGCGCGAGCACGGCCGGGGTGTCCAGGTCACCGGTGAACGCGGCCGCGGCCTGCCGTCGGATCGCGTCCGGGACGGGCTCCGAGGGCGTCCAGGCCCAGTCGGCGACCTGCCGACGCCAGTCCCGCAGGGTGGCGGCCGCCTCGGCCACCTCGCGCGGGCCCGTCCCGACCGGTTCGCGGTACGGGCGGGCGAGCAGCGCCAGCCGCACCGCCGCGGCGTCGACGGCGCCGGAGCCGAGGCCGGCCGCGAGGCCGCCCCCCGGCTCGGGTCCGGCCGGACCGACCGCGAGCCACACACCCGCCGCGGCGCCCGCCCGCTCGGCGCCCGCCGCCAGGACCCGGACGTCCGGCGGGCCTCCCAGGGCCGCGTCCAGGTCCCCGGGGGCGACGACGGCCGCGGGAGGGTGGATACCGAGAGCGGCCGCGGCGCGCCCGAAGGCGGCGGGCGGCTCCGCCGCGGCGCCGTCCGGCAGGACGAGGACCGGCACCACCTGGAGGCCCTCGATCTCCGCGACCCGTTGCAGCACGTCACCGACCAGCGCGGCCCGCAGGTCCGCCGCCCCGGTCCGGCCGCCGGCCAAGGACGGCAGGACGTCGACCCTCAGCACCATGCGTCGCCCGGGCGGGATCCCGGTGCTCCGCCCGGTACGGGCGTCCGACACGCTCAGCGCGGGCGGCCGGGCACCGGTCCCGTCCCGGGCGACCTCCTCCGGGCGCAGCGCCGTCCGGTCACCGGACCCCGCGGCGCCCACCGCGCCCGTGGGGATGCCCTGTTCGTCCGCCACTCGGCCACACCTCCTCGGCGTGGCCATCCTCCTCCCCCGGCCACCGGGCCGCCACCGGCCGTGTCCCGGGCGGCGGCACACAGGACAGGCGCACACAACAGGCGCACAGGGCACGGGCGGCGGCCGACGCGCGGCGGGCGGGAAGGCGGGCCGGAACGGACGGGGTCAGTTCGCCACGGGCCGGGCGTCCGGGCCGAACGCCCGCTCGGCGGCGGTCATCACCCAGAGCGGGAACTGCTCCAGCGGTATCGCCGGCGACGCGGGGAACCCCTGCCGGATCGACGCCTCGGGGAAGAAGGCGACCCGGCAACGCCGGCACAGCCACCCCGCCTGCCACACCAGGAGGTGCCGCTTCCGGCGCGCCACCTCCTCGGGCGTGCCGGCGCCGGGCCCACCGGAGGCCCGCGAGCGGCGGCTCCGCTTCACGACCTCCACGATCGCGGCGATCGCCAGCAGGATCAGGGGGAGGACGAACGGGCCCATCAGGTAGCCGACCCGGTAGTCCGGGTCGTAGCCGGCCAGCTCCCCGCGGTTGCGGATGAGCGAGAGGACCCCGAGCAGGCAGAAGACGGCCGCCAGGACGGACAGCGCGATCGCGGCCCCGCTGAGGCCCTCCCGGGCCGGCGGCGGCTCGGGCGGCGGCGACAGCAGCGCACGCAGTGGCTCGTCGAGCGGCTGCGCGGTGTCCACGAGGGCGTGCGACACCGGGACGGACCGGTCCGGCATCGCGCACTGGGGGCAGGTGGCACTCATCTGACGGTTCGCTCCTGAATACGGGCGGTGGTGAACGGTGAACGCGTAGTACAGCACGGCGGGGCGCCACTCCGCCCCGGCCCCGGCCCCGCCCCGGCCCGGCCCTGCCCGTGGCCGCCCGCTACGACGCCCGGCCGAAGCAGCGCTCCAGCTCGTCGACGTCGTAGAAGTAGCTGCCCTTCGAGACCGGCACGCAACCCGGCCGGAACGCGGTCTGCTTCTCGTTGTAGAGCATCCGCACCAGGTACTTCTCGCCCTTGCGGTACAGGTCCCACTGGATGTTGGCGCCCATCGGGGCCACCGTCGCGCCGCGCCAGGCGTTGCTCGCGTACGAGAAGGGGGACGCCTCGGTGGCCTGCGCCGTGCTGCCGGGCAGCCCCATCAGCGCGGCGAGCGGGATGATCTCCTCGGCGTGGGTGAAGCGCAGCTCCGCGCCCAGGCCGCCGGTGCCCGCCCGCCGGTCCTCGACCTTGCGGAACAGGTCGTCGAGCAGCACCCCGGCCATCCTGTAGGTGATGTCCCGGCCCGCGAAGCCCGGCCCCTTCGTGTAGAACTCCTCGGCGTTGTCGAGGTAGCCGAACCAGGCGGCCTCGTCGGGGCCGATGTAGCGGCCGAGGTGCCAGTCGCCCTCGTCCGTGAGGTCGGCGGTCACGCTGTACAGGCTGAAGACCGCCTGGGCCGCGTCCAGCTCGTTCCCCGCGAAGGGGTAGGCGCCGGCCGCGAGTCGGGCGACGAACTGCTTGGTGAAGATCCGCTCCAGGACGTGCCGGGCCGCCTCGTGGCTGCGCGGCTGGTCACGGATCGCGGCCAGGGTGGCGGCCAGCCGCGGGTCCTTCTTGACGTAGTCGGTGTAGTCCTTGTTCACGGCGGACTTGTGGAAGTAGAGCAGGTCGGTGTCGGTCCTGGCCGGGTCGACGGCCTTCGCCAGCGCCGGCTCCCCCGCCACCAGGCCGTTGGTGAACTCCGTCCCCGAGTCGACCGCCCGCGGCTGGCCGGAGCTGACCACATCGATCCGGTCCGGTCCCGCCGGGTCGTCGGCCCCGGCGGCGATCCGGCCGAAGAGGCCGGGCAGCCGCCGCTCCATCCGCTCGGCGGTGTCCCGCAGGGCGCGCCGACCCTGACCGGTCAGGGCTCCGTAGCCCACCTTCGCGTTGGCGTCGAGCAGCTCGCGGACATCGGGGCCGAAGCTCCTGCCCAGGCGGGTCAGCGCGCCCTCGTCGGCGGCCTGCTGCCAGAGCTTCAGCAGGAGGTCGCCGTCCTCGCTGTCACTGAGCGCGCGGGCCCCGTGCCGGGAGACGGTCTGGGTGAAGACCGCCGTGTAGCCGGCGGGCGCCTGTTGAAGACTCCGGACGCTCTGCGACGGCCGGTAGGGCGCCTTGGTGGTGGCGCCCGCCGGCGTGCCGAAGCCCGCGCCGGCCGCCGGGCCGTCGTGCGCCCGGGCGGGGGCGGCGACCGCCACGGACAGCAGCGCGGAGGCGGCCAGCGCCACGGTGGAGGTGAGAGAACGTCGCACGGGGAGTCCAGGGGTCGCTCGGGGACGGAGAGCCGGGCCGATCCCACCCGATCCGCGTGGCCGCCGGGCATCCCCCGTGTGTCGGCCCGGTGCACGGGCGGGCAACTCGCCCGCGCCGGTCCGGGGGCCCGCGCCGGCTGCTGTGGCGGGTGGAGCGGCGGCGCGAGTACGGTTCACCACGTGTCCAGTACTCCCGCAGGACGGCCCCCGAACCGTCGGACGGCTGCGGTAGGGCCCCCGTGACCGGGGCACTGCTGGCCGTCGACCCGACGAGCGGGGACTCACTGCTCGCCGCCTTCGGCGCGCTGGCCGTGCTGGTGGTGGTCTTCGCCGAGTCGGGGCTGCTGGTGGTGGGGTTCTTCCTCCCCGGTGACACCCTGCTGCTGCCCGCCGGAGTGCTCTGCGCCGCCGGCAGCCGAACCGGCCCCCACCTGTCGCTCTGGCAGGTGATGGTCTGCGCCGCGGTGGGGGCGGTGGCCGGGGCACAGGTGGGTTTCCTGCTCGGGCGACACGGGGGCCGGCCGGTCCTGGCCCGGACCCGGAGCGGACGCCTGAAGTCGGCGGCGGCCCGGGGGGAGGCGCTCCTGCGCCGCTACGGCTACCGGAAGGCGATCGTCCTGGGCCGCTTCGTGCCGCTGGTCCGGACGGTGCTCAGTCCGCTGGCGGGCATGCTGGACGTGCCCACCCGCACCTTCACCGTCTGGCAGATCGTCGGCGGCGTGCTCTGGTCGCAGAGCCTGGTGCTGCTGGGGTACTGGCTGGGCGCCGCCGTCCCCGGGATCGAGCAGTACCTGTGGCTGCTGGTGGCCGGGGTCGTGGTGCTCTCGCTGCTGCCCCTGCTGCTGCGCTCCCGCAAGGGGTAGCGCCCGCGGGGGCCGGGGCCGGCGCAACCCCCCGGGCGCGGTGTTGTTACGGTGCGCGGATGACCGGGGAATCGACGCCGCAGGTGTTCTTCGACCGCTGGACCGACGCCTACGGTCCTGGCGGCCGCCGTCCGTCGTCCGATGCCTGCGCCTGCGTCGAGCGGCGCGGCGCCGGCCGGCCGCGACCGACCCGCTTCCACCCGGAGCGCCAGGACACCACCGCGCCGGGATGGATCCGCCTCCTCGAACTGGTCGAGGAGGCGGCGGCCGACCGCCGCGAGGTCTTCAAGCCGCTGGCCGACCTCACCGCGCAGGAGCGCCGCCAGGTCGTCACGCTCCCGCCGAGCATCGCCGGGCTCACCTCCGTGAAACACCTCGTGCTGTACGGCAGCAACCTGGTGCGCGTCCCGCCCGAGATCGGCGCGATGCGGAGCCTCGAGGAGTTCAGTCCGTACACCTCCTACCGGCTGCACTGGTTCCCGTACGAGCTCACCAGGTGCCCGGGCCTGCGGCGCAGCACGGTGAGCACCCGTGCCCTCTACGGCAGCTACAAGACGAGGTCGCCGTTTCCACCGCTGGCGGCCGTGGCGACCGGGGCCGTCGACCTCGACGACCTCGACCCCGGTGTGCGGGGCGCGGCCTCGATCCGTACGTGCAGTGTCTGCGACCGGCGCGTCGGGGCCGCGGAGCTGCGCCAGGTCTGGATCTCGCTCCGCACCTCGGGGGCCGATGTCCTGCCCCTGCTGGTCAACGCCTGCTCGACGAGCTGTGTCGACGCGCTGCCCGAGCCGGCCGAGGGCTACGTCCGGGCGCCGCACACCGGCGGGCCGGGCGTCGACCAGCCGCCCGCCGGCCGACGACCGCACTGACCCGGGGCGGGCGGACGGCCGACGCGGGCGCCGGTCCCTAGGCCGCCTGGGCGCAGTCCGGGTGGCCCCAGCCGTCCGGGTTCTTGACGATCGGCTCGCCCACGGCGTAGGTGCGGCCGCAGCGGCACGAGCCGGGGAACTTGGCCTTGGTGCGACCGCCGGCGGACTTGGCGGCCGGCCGGGCCGCGGCCTTCTTGGCGGCCGACGCCCCGGACGGCCGGGAGCGCGCCGACGGCGCCGCGTCGGCCCGGACGGTGGGCAGCACCGCGTCGAACGAGGTGCCGCCCGCCGGCTCCTGGGCCACCGCCGCGTCGCTCGCCGCCCGGTCGGCGACGGCGTTCAGCGGGTCGCCGTCGACCTGGTGGGCGGGGACGTAGACGAACTCGACGTCGCGGCCGGCCAGCAGCGCGTCGATCGCCACGATCAGGTCCTTGTTGGCGACGGGTGTCCCGGCGGCGGTCTTCCAGCCCTTCCGGCGCCAGCCGGGCAGCCACTGGGTGACCGCCTTCATCGCGTACTGGGAGTCCATCCGGACCTCCAGCGGCACGTCGGGCTCGACCGCGCCCAACAGCTCCTTGAGCGCGGTCAGCTCGGCGACGTTGTTGGTCGCGCGACCGAGCGGCCCGGCCTGCCAGCGCCCCGGCCGGTCGTCGGCGCCGGCGATGACCCAGGCCCAGGCGGCCGGGCCGGGATTGCCCTTCGAGGCGCCGTCACAGGCGCCGATGATGCGTTCTGCCATGCGGCGATCATGCCAGTGCGCCGCGGGTCGGCGCACATACCGGGCGGGGCGGCGGCGCAGGGCACTGCCGGCCGGGCCCCGTCGCGGGCCCGGCCGGGCAGCGACCGGTGGCCGGGGCCGGTGACTCAGGAGACGACGACCGTGGCCCGCCACGGGATGATCCAGGGCGGGCAGACGGCGCCGCGGTCCGCCACGCAACGCCCGGTCGCCGTGACGGTGCTCGTCCCGACGGCCGCCGCCACGAAGGTCGCCTGCGCGTCGCCGTTCGGGGAGGCGCTGCCCGAGATCGCGGACAGGACCGAGGGCGAGCCGGCGGCCGGCACGCTCCACAGCCACGTCACGGTGTAGTCGCGGAAGCCGGCGAGATCGACCTGGACGAGGTCGCCGGTGTGCGCCTGGACCGTCCCGCCGTTGGCCGCGCCCGGGATGACCACCACGGCGTTCGCCGCCACGGCCCGCGGGCCCGGAGCGGCTGCGGCGGGCGAGACGGGGGCGACGACGACGGCCAGGGCCAGCGCCACGGCGGGGACGGTCAGCAATCTCTTGGTACTCATGGCACTCCCGGTGCTCGAAGTTGCGGGACTCCCGTCTACGCCGCACCGGCGGCCCTGGCAAGAGCGCCTCCGAATCGGCGAGTTGACGCATCGACGGGCCGGGCGTGGGCAGAGCCCCGCCGGCCGTCGCAGGGCCGACCGCCGCGGGGCCGACCGGTCAGCCGACCGGAATGCCCGGATTGACGAGGCCGCGGCCGCCGGTGACCGTGTTGTCGGCGGTGACGGTGGTCGGGCAGGAGCCCGCCGCGTAGGCGGTGACGTCGATCGCGTACCGGGTCGGGCCGGTGGCGCCGGTCAGGTCGGAGCGGTTGTTGCGGAAGACCGTGCCGCAGCCCCAGCCGGCCGCCTGGGAGTGGGTCTGGAAGCCGTCGTTGCGCGTCCGCGCGCCGGAGTTGTTCTCCACGACGTAGTCGTTGCCCTTCACGTCGACCCAGGAGTCGTCGTAGTTGACGTCGGTCAGCCCGTTGCCGTCGAAGGTGTTGCCGGAGACCAGGCCCCCGGTGGTGCCCTCCTTGAGGTCGATGTTCTCCCCGCCGACATCGGGGCCGATCACGTTGTTCAGGATCCGGACGTGGTCGCTGTGGTCGGTGAGCGTGTTGGCCGTCCCCACGTACACCCCCTCGCCCTTGCCGTCGTGGGCGGTGCCGGTGTCGCGGACGGTGGAGTTCCGCAGCACGCCGTAGCTGCTGGAGTTGCGGAAGTGCACGCCCTCCATGGTGATGTGATGGACCGTCACCCCGTCGATCTCGACGTGGTCGGCGGCGTCCACCATGATGCCCTTCTGGGCGCCGGTCACGGTGACGCCGTGCACCGTCCAGTAGGCCGCGCCGTTCAGGTACAGCCCGTAGCCGCCGCCGGTGGTCGTGGTCAGCACGGCCTTCGGCGAACCGGTCAGGGTGATCCGGGCGGTGGCGGTCCCGGGTGCGGCGGCCTTGAAGTTGCCCTTGTAGGTGCCGTCGGCGAGCCGGATCGTCCACCCGGGAGCGGCGGCGGCCAGCGCGGCCTGGAGCTCCTTGGCGGTGGCGACGTCGACCACCCGGGCGTCGACCACCCGGGCGTCCGCGCCGCCGCTCGCGCCGGACGCGGGGGCGGCGACGGCCGCGGTGGGCAGCAGGGCGAGCACCACGGCGGCGAGGCCGAGCGCGGCGGCCGGCGCCGCGGTGCGGGAGGGGGAGTTCGTCATCACGGGTCGCTCCGAGTGGGGGTGAGAGCGGGCCAGGACAGGTACGCGTTCAATGTGGACTGGACCACTGCGGATCGTCAATGACCCCGGCCGCCCGGCGCCGGGGCCGGACGGGCGCGGCACGCCCGAAGATCGCGGCCCGAACGACGATTGACGAGTGATCACCTTGGGTAGTGGCTCCGCCACCACACGTATCCGACCCAAGGGGCAGCAGCATGGCCGACCAGGCCGACCTCATCTTCCACGGCGGCGACATCGTGACCGTCGCCGACGGGCCGGCGCCGGAGGCCGTCGCGGTCAAGGACGGGCTCATCGTCTTCGTCGGCGGTCTCGACGAGGCGGTCGACGGCTGGCAGGGCCCGCGGACGCGGCTGCGTGACCTGGCGGGGCAGGCCCTGCTGCCGGGCTTCGTCGACGCGCACGGGCACCTCGGCGGGATCGGACTACAGGCGACCATCGCGAACCTGCTGGCCGCGCCCGACGGCGACGTCACCGGCATCGCCTCGCTCCAGGACAAGCTGCGGGCCTGGGCCGACAGCCCGGTGGGCCGGGACTCCGAGTGGATCGTCGGCTTCGGCTACGACGACGCCATGCTCGCCGAGGGCGCCCACCCCACCCGCGACGAGCTGGACGAAGTCTCCACCACCCGGCCGGTGCTGGCGATCCACCAGTCCTTCCACCTGGGCGCGGTGAACAGCCTCGGGCTGAAGCGGCTGGGGTACGACGCCACCACCCGGGACCCGGAGGGCGGGGTCATCCGCCGTCGCGAGTTGGCCGTGCCGCCCTCGTACGGCGAGCCGGACGGGGTGCTGGAGGAGAAGGCGTTCAACCCGGCCCCGGAGCTGGCGATGGCGGGCCTGCCCGAGGCCGCGCTGCTGTCCCTCTTCATCAAGGGCGCGGAGTCGGCGGCCCGGTTCGGTTTCACCACCGTGCAGGAGGGCGGCACCAGCCCGGCCAACCTCCAGGCCCTGCGGGACACCGCCGCCGCCGTACCGTTCCTGATCGACGTGGTCGCCTACGTCAAGGCCGACCTGCTCGCGGACGCGCCGGAGGAGGACCCGGTCGGCGCGAGCCCCGAGTACGTCAACGGGGTTCGCGCGGCGGGCGTGAAGCTGGTCCTGGACGGCTCGCCGCAGGGCCGCACCGCCTGGCTCACCACCCCGTACCTGACGCCGCCGCCCGGCCAGCCCGAGGGCTACCGCGGCTACCCCGCCGTCGAGGACGACAGCACCGTCCTGAAGCAGGTCGGCACCGCGTACGCCAAGGGCTGGCAGGTCCTGGCGCACGTCAACGGGGACGCCGCGATCGACCAGTTCCTCCGGGCGGTCGAGGGCGCCGCCGAGCTGGCCGGCCCCGGCGACCGGCGGACGGTCGCGATCCACGCGCAGACCGCCCGGCGGGACCAGGTCGAGGACTTCGCCCGGCTGGGCGTCATCCCGTCCTTCTTCTCCATGCACACCTACTACTGGGGCGACTGGTACCGCGGGACGGTCCTCGGGGAGGAGCGGGCCGCGACCATCTCGCCCGCCCGCTGGGCGCTCGACCAGGGCCTCGCCTACACCTCCCACCACGACGCCCCGGTGGCCCTGCCCAATTCGATCGCCGTCCTCTCCAGCCAGGTCACCCGCCGCACCCGCACCGAGGGCGTGGTCGTGGGCCCCGAGCAGTGCGTCGACGCCCTGGACGCCGTCCGCTCGATCACCGTCAACGCCGCCCGCCAGTACTTCGAGGAGGACCGCAAGGGCACCATCGAGGTCGGCAAGCTCGCGGACCTGGTGGTCCTCAGCGCCAGCCCGCTGGCCGTCGGGGCCGAGGAGATCAAGGACATCACCGTCGTCGAGACCATCAAGGCCGGCCGGACCGTCCACCCGGCGCCCGCCTGGCGGGCCGGCACCACCCGCCTGCCCGACACCCCCCGCGAACCCCAGTGGGGGTGCAGCTGCTGACCGGCGGTCGGCGGCACCGCGGGCCACGGGGCCGGGGCGTCGGGCAGGGCAGGGTCGCGGCGCCGGGCCGGTGCGCCGGCCCCGTCACCGGCCCGGCTTGCGGATCGGCCGGGCGGCGGCCGGTGCCGATCCGGGACCGGCCTGCCCCAGGTGTCCGTTCAGGCGGTTCAGCATGTCGAACAGCCGCCGCCGCTCCTCCCCGGAGAGCGGCGCGAGCACTTCGTCGTCGGCGGCGGCCAGGTCCGAGCCGATCCGGGCCGCCGCCGTCCGCCCCAGGGCGGTCAGGTCGACCTGCACCCGCCGGCGGACGATCCGCATGCGCGGGCGCAGGTGACGTACCCGGCGACGAGCAGGTCGTCGACCACCTTGATGACGTCACTGGGGCCGATGTCCAGCCGGGCGGCCGGCTCGCCCTTGGAGTGGCTCCCCCCGTCCTCCAGCGCGCCGAGCACCATCACGTGCCAGAGCCGGAGCCCCCGGGCTCCGCCTGGTGCGCGAGCCGCCGGCGGGCGGCCTGGCCGGTGCGGGACATCAGGAAGCTGCTCAGGGCCAGCAGCCCCGGTGCGGAGGGGTTCATCCGCTCGGCCGGTCGCCGCCGGGACACGGAGCCGGGCGGGAACCGTCCCACAGGCCGGGGCCCCCTCCGCCGGCCCGGACGTCGGCGAGGAAGCGCGCCACCTCCCGGTCGGTCGGGTACATCAGCACGCCCTCGACCACGACCAGGGTCGGCGCGGGTTCCCCGGGGCGAAGGCGTCGACCCAGTCCGGGTCGGTGATCGAGTCGGCGTGCAGCCGCACCGTGCTGTCCGGCAGCAGGCGGCGGCGCAGCTCCACCACCTCCGGGGCGTCGACGCCGATCCACCGCACCCCCGGCGGCGTGGCGCCGGCCAGGCGCGCGTCCCGGGTGCAGAGCCCCACCCCGGCCGAGACGACCACGCCGTCGGGGTGCCGCCGGACGAACGCGGTGACCAGCCGGTCGAGGACGATCGCCCGGTGGATCGCGCCGACGGCGTTGGAACGGCCGGTCAGGACCTCGTCCGGCCGGCAGCCGGTCGCGGCGAGGACGGTGGCGGCCAGCGGGTCGTGGAACCCGCTCCCCGGGAGCAGGCGGTCGGCGTGCGCGCGGCCGTAGAGCGGCGCGAGAAGGGTCTTGGCGACCCCGGTCAGCCCATGGCTCGAAGGATCATTCGACATGAGGTTAGCCTCACCTCATTTCCGAAGCACCGTCAAGAACCTCCACGGGCGCGACGACGGGAATCTCCCCACACCCGAACCACCGGCCGCGGTGCCGACCTTGAGGCGCCGACACGGGAGCCCTCGCCGAGCGACCCCGCCACTGAGCCGCCATCGACCGCGCTCCCGGCCACACCCACCCTGGTCGCCCCTCGACAACATGGTTAGGCTAGCCTTACCGAACTGTTGCGCTTCGGCCATTCGACCGACCTGCCCGCCACCGG
Source organism: Kitasatospora sp. NPDC091207 (assembly GCF_044768625.1). Taxonomy (NCBI): domain Bacteria; kingdom Bacillati; phylum Actinomycetota; class Actinomycetes; order Kitasatosporales; family Streptomycetaceae; genus Kitasatospora; species Kitasatospora sp. NPDC091207. The sequence continues at coordinate 13,396 of NZ_JBIVVS010000014.1, read as the reverse complement.
AGACCCCACATGTCGACTTCCCCCGCGGACGTCCCCGCCCAGCCCGTCACCGACACGGGAGCGCGGGCCGCCGATGCCCTGGGCCGCGACGCGGACTTCGAAGGCCGCGTCGCGCTCGTCACCGGCGCGGCCCAGGGCATCGGCGCCGCGGTCGCCCGCCTGCTCACCGAACGCGGGGCCCGTGTCGTGGCCACGGACCGACGGGCCGACCGCCCCGGTCTCGGCCGCCTGGACGTCACCGACGCGGCCGCCGTCGAGGCCGAGGTCGAGCGCGTGGAGCGCGCCCTCGGCCCGATCGACGTCCTCGTCAACGTCGCCGGGATCCTACGCCCGGCCCTCGCCGTGGAGACCACCGACGAGGACTGGGCGGCCACCTTCGCCGTCAACACCAACGGCGTGTTCCACACCTGCCGGTCCGTCGGGCGCCGGATGGCCGAGCGCGGGGGCGGAAGCATCGTCACGGTCGGCTCCAACGCCGCCGGGGTGCCGCGCACCACGATGGCCGCCTACGCCGCCTCCAAGGCCGCCACCGCGATGTTCGTCCGCTGCCTCGGCCTGGAGCTCGCCCGCTCGGGAGTCCGCTGCAACCTGGTCTCCCCCGGCTCCACCGACACCGAGATGCAGCGCTCCCTGTGGCGCGACCCCTCCGCCGAACAGCGCGTCATCGACGGCGACCCGGCCAGCTACCGGGTGGGGATACCCCTCGGGCGGATCGCCTCCCCCGAGGACATCGCCGAGGCCGTGGTGTTCCTGGCCGGCGACCGGGCCCGGCACATCACCATGCAGGACCTCTACGTCGACGGCGGCGCCACCCTCCGCGCCTGATCCACCGGTCGGACGATCCACCGGGCACACCGACCCCGCCTTCCCGAACGGAGCAGCATGACCACAGTGAACGAGACCGGCGGCGCCACCACGGCCCACCGCGTCGGCGGCGCCCTGCTGGCCGCCTACCGCCCCGGGCCCGACCGGGCCTTCTTCGCCGGCCCGCGACGGACGCTGCTCGCCACCGGCCGGCACACGGCCGTCACCGATCCCGCCGAGGCCGGCCGGCTGCTGCGCGAGGCGCGCACCGGGGAGCGGCCCGAGCCGCTCGTGGTCGGCGCCGTCCCCTTCGCCCCCGGCCGCCCCGCCGCGCTCTTCATACCCGGGCAGGCCCGGTGGGCCCAGCCGGTCCACGACGACCCGTTGCTGCGGCTCGCCCCCGAGCCGCGGACCGGGCCGGCCTGGACCAGCCGTTCCGTCCCCGCCCCCGAGGGCTACCGGGACGCCGTCGCCGACGCCGTCCGGATCCTCGGCGAGGACCCGGAGCTCAGCAAGGTCGTCCTCGCCCGGACCCTGGAGCTGTCCGCCCCCGGCGGCGCCGACCTCCCGGCCATGCTGCGCCGGCTGATCCACCGTGACCCGCACGGCTACACCTTCGCCGTCCCCGGCGAGGGCGGCGCGACCCTGGTCGGGGCCAGCCCCGAGCTGCTGGTCTCCCGGCACGGCACCGCCGTCACCTCCAACCCGCTGGCCGGCTCCGCCGCCCGCAGCGACGACCCCGTCGAGGACCGGCGGCGCGCCGCCGCGCTGCTGGAGTCGCCGAAGGACCTCGCGGAGCACGCCTTCGTGGTGGACGCCGTACGACGCTCGCTCGAACCGCACTGCTCCGGCCTGGTGGTGCCCGAGACCCCCTCGGTGATCCGTACCGCCGCGATGTGGCACCTGTCCACCGTCGTCACCGGCACCCTGCGCGACCCCGCCACGAGTGCGCTCGACCTCGCCCTCGACCTGCACCCCACGCCCGCGGTCTGCGGGACACCGACCGACCGGGCCCGCGCGCTGATCGGTACCCTGGAGCCCTTCGACCGCGGCCTCTACACCGGCGTGGTCGGCTGGGGGAACGCCGACGGCGACGGCGAATGGGTTGTCACGCTCCGCTGCGCCGAGGCCGACGGGGACCACCTGCGGCTGTTCGCCGGCGCCGGCGTGGTCGCGGCCTCCGTGCCGGAGCACGAACTCGCCGAGACCACCGCGAAGTTCCGCACCTTTCTCCACGCTGTTGGACTGGGAGACGACAAGTGACCGACTGGCCCGACGAGTTCGCCCGGCGCTACCGGGCGGCCGGCCACTGGACCGACGAGCGGCTCGACCACATGGTCCGCCGGCACGCCGCCGAGCGGCCCGAGCGGATCGCGGTCGTCGACGGCGCCCGGCGCTGGAGCTACGCCGAACTCGACCGGCGGGCCGACCGGATGGCCACCGGACTGCTCGCCCGGGGCATCCGCCGCGGCGAGCGGATCGTCCTCCAGCTGCCCAACATCGCCGAGTTCTACGAGGTGTTCATCGGCGCGCTGCGGGCCGGGGTGGTCCCGGTGATGGCCCTGCCCGCCCACCGGCACGCCGAGATCTCGTACTTCTGCGAGTTCGCCGGGGCCCGGGCGCTGGTCATCGCCGACCGGCACGCCGGCTTCGACTACCGGGAGATGGCCGGCAGGGTCACCGCGGCGGTGCCCGCCCTCGCCGAGGTCTTCGTGGCCGGGGCCCCGGGGCCCTACACCTCGCTCGACGACCTTCGCGCCGACGAGCCCGCCCCCGTCCAGGACCCGCCGGCCGCCACCGACCTGGCCTTCCTCCAGCTCTCCGGCGGCAGCACCGGCCTGCCCAAGCTGATCCCCCGCTACCACGTCGACTACCTGTACAGCGTCCGCGAGTCGGCCGAGATCTGCGAGCTGAGCGCGGAGACCGTCTACCTCTGCGCGCTGCCGGCCGCGCACAACTTCCCGCTCAGCTCCCCCGGCAGCCTCGGCGTCTTCCACGCCGGCGGCCGGGTCGTACTCGCCCCCGAACCCAGCCCCGCCACCGCGCTGGCGCTGATCGAGAGCGAGCGGGTCACCCTGACCGGCGTCGTCCCGCCGCTCGCGCTCGCCTGGGCCGACGCGGCGCCCGGCGCCGGGCGGGACCTCTCCAGCCTGCGGCTGCTCCAGGTGGGCGGCGCCAAGCTCAGCGAGGAGGCCGCCCGGCGGCTGGGGCCCGCGCTCGGCTGCCGCCTCCAGCAGGTCTTCGGGATGGCCGAGGGCCTGGTGAACTACACCCGCCCCGAGGACTCCGAGGAGACCGTGCTGACCACCCAGGGCCGCCCGATCTCGCCCGACGACGAGGTCCGGGTGGTGGACGACGAGGACCGCGACCTGCCCGACGGCACCACCGGCCACCTGCTCACCCGCGGCCCGTACACCATCCGCGGCTACTGGCGGGCGCCCGAGCACAACGCCGCCGCCTTCACCGAGGACGGCTTCTACCGCACCGGTGACCTGGTCCGCCGGACCTCCACCGGCCACCTGGTGGTCGAGGGCCGGGCCAAGGACCAGATCAACCGGGGCGGCGAGAAGGTCGCCGCCGAGGAGGTCGAGAACGTCCTGCTCGCCCACCCGGCCGTCCACGACGTGTCCGTCGTCGCCGTACCCGACGAGCACCTCGGCGAACGCACCCGGGCCTACGTCATCCTGCGCCCCGACGCCCCCCGCCCGCGCGGCGTCGAGCTGAAGGCCTTCGTCCGGTCCCGCGGCCTCGCCGACTACAAGGTGCCCGACCTGGTCGAGTTCGTCACCGAGTTCCCGCAGACCGGGATCGGCAAGGTCAGCAAGAGGGACCTCCGCACCACCGCCCGTTAGCGCGCCGCCCCACAGAGAGCCCGTCCAGACACCATGGCACTGCCCAGCATCGCCCCGTACGACCCGCCGCGGGCCGACCAGTTCCCCGCGCCCAAGGTCCCGTGGCGGGTCGACCCCGCCCGGGCCGTCCTGCTCGTCCACGACCTGCAGAACTACTTCCTGTCGGCGTTCCCCGCCGAGGGGCCGCCGCTGGCCCCGGCGCTCGCCCGGACGGCCCAGGTCCTGGAGTACGCCCGCGGGCACGGCGTCCCCGTCGTCTACTCCCACCAGCGCGGCGGACAGACCCCGGAGGAACGCGGCCTCCAACGGGACTTCTGGGGCCCGGGGCTGCCCGCCGACGCGTGGGCCCAGGCCGTCCCGGACATCGTCGCCCCGGCCGAGGGCGACACCCTGCTGCTCAAGTGGAAGTACAGCGCCTTCGCCCGCACCGAGCTGGCCGACATCCTGGCCCGCTCCGGGCGCGACCAGCTGGTGCTGGTCGGCGTCTACGCCCACATCGGCGTGCTGATGACGGCCGCCGACGCGTGGAGCCGCGACATCCAGGCCTTCGTGGTGGCCGACGCCACCGCCGACTTCTCCGCCGAGAAGCACCTGGAGGGTCTGCGGTGGGCCGCCGAGAAGTGCGCCGTCGTCCTGACCACCGACCAGCTGCTGGAGGCCTCGTGACCACCCCCGCGGCGTCCGGGCGGCTCTACGCCGACCACGTCACCCTCCGCTACGGCGACCGCGCCATCGCGACCGACCTGTCGATCGGCGTCCCGGACGGCTCCTTCACCGTCATCGTCGGCCCCAACGCCTGCGGCAAGTCCACCCTGCTGCGGGCGTTCGCCCGGCTGCTCAAGCCGGCCGCCGGCCGGGTGCTGCTGGACGGCGAGCAGATCAGCGCCCTGCCGTCGAAGGAACTCGCCCGCCGGCTCGGCCTGCTCCCGCAGAGCTCCACCCCGCCCGACGGCATCACCGTGGCCGACCTGGTCGCCCGCGGCCGCTACCCGCACCAGGGGCTGTTCCGCCAGTGGTCCCAGGAGGACGACCGGGTCGTCGCGGAGTCGATGGCGGCCACCAACGTCGACGCGCTCGCCGCCCGTTTCGTCGACGAGCTCTCCGGCGGCCAGCGCCAGCGGGTCTGGCTGGCGATGGCCATCGCCCAGCAGACCCCGCTGCTGCTGCTCGACGAGCCGACCACCTTCCTCGACATCGCCCACCAGGTCGAGGTCCTCGACCTGTGCGCCCGGCTGCACGAGGAGCAGGACCGCACCCTCGTCGCCGTGCTCCACGACCTCAACCAGGCCGCCCGCTACGCCAGTCACCTGATCGCGATGCGGGACGGCGCGGTGGTGGCGCAGGGCCCGCCCGCCGAGATCGTCACCGCCGAACTGGTCGAGAAGGTCTTCGACCTGCCGTGCCAGGTGATCGAGGACCCGCAGACCGGCACCCCGCTGGTGGTCCCGATGGCACCCGGACACCGGTCGAGGACTCGGTGAGCCGTACCGGTACCGGCACCCTGCCGGTCCGGCCGGCGACGGCGGCCGACGCGGCGGCGCTCTTCGCGCTCTCCGAGCCGTCCATGGACGCGGGTGAGCTGCGCCGCCGCCGGGTGGCCGACTACCGCGCGCCGCGGGACCGGTTCCTCCTCGTCGACGGACCGGCCGGCCCGGGCGGCTGCGTGGCGCTGCGCCTGCTCGCCCCCGAGCCGCCGGCCCACCCGGCCCCCGCACTGCTGCACAACTTCTGTGTCCGCGCGGGCCTGCGGGGCGCGGGCCTCGGCTCGCAGCTGCTGGAGACCCTACTGGCCGAGGCCGGCCGGCACGGGGTGCGCACCCTCGTCACCGCCAGCACCGGCGACGGGGCGCTCTTCCGCCGCTACGGCTTCGAGGAGATCCCGGCCGGTCTCGCGCCCCGGGCCTGGGCCGCCGAGCTGGACCCGTCCCGGGGCTCCCGCGTCTACCTCCGGACCCTCGCGGGCTGACCCCGCCGGACGCCACGCAGCGGGCCCCGGATCCGTGATCGGATCCGGGGCCCGCTGTCGTGCACCTCGCGGCGACGCTCCCTCAGGAGCGCCCGGCCCGCCACTGGCCGGCGATCAGCCAGACCAGGTAGCAGCCGCCCACCACGCCCGTGAAGACACCCACCGGCAGCTGGGTGGGGGCCAGCAGGCGCTGCGCCGCCAGATCGCTGACGGCCAGCAGCACGGCACCCAGCAGCGCGGAGCCCACCAGGTTGGGGCCGGTGGCCCGGGTCAGCCGGCGGACGGCCTGCGGGGCGATCAGGGCCACGAACGGGATCGGACCGGCCGCGGCGGTGGCGGCGGCCGTCAGCGCGACACCGATCAGCACCAGCCAGATCCGTACCCGCTCGGTACGCACCCCGAGCGAGGAGGCCGCGTCGTCGCCCATCTCCAGCATCCGCAGCGGGCGGCCGAGCAGCACCGCCGCGGGCAGCAGGACGGCGAGCGCGAGCGCCATCGGGCCGCAGTGCTCCCAGCCCCGGGCGTTGAGGCTGCCGGTCAGCCAGACCGCCGCGCTCTGCGCGTCGCTGAACGAGGCGCGGGCGATCAGGTAGGCGTTGAGCGAGGAGAGCAGTGAGCTGACCCCGATGCCGACCAGCACCAGCCGGTAGCCCTGGGTGCCGCCGCGCCGGGCCAGCAGGTAGACCAGGGCGGCGGTGACCAGTCCGCCGACCACGGCGCCGAAGGCGACGGTGGCGGCGCTCCCGCCGATCACCAGGATGACCGCCAGCGCGCCGGTGGCCGAGCCGACCGTGAAGCCGATGACGTCCGGGCTGCCGAGCGGGTTGCGGGCGAGCGTCTGGAAGAGCGCGCCGGCCAGACCGAGCGCGGCGCCCACCAGGAGGGCGGTCAGCAGCCGGGGCAGCCGCACCTCCCGCACGATGTAGCGGTCCGCCCGGACGCCGCCGCCGGTGAGCACGTCGATCACGTCGGACACCGGCAGCGGGTAGTCACCGGCCGTCAGCAGCCAGGCGGAGACGCCGAGCAGCGCGAGCACCAGCACGGCGCCGACCACCGCGGCCCGGCGGTGCCAGCGCAGCGAGCGCCCGCCGGGGAGCCGCAGGGCGCGCAGCGGGACAGGGGGCCGGGCGGCGGGTACGTCCGGCCCGGCCGCGACCGGCGCGGCCGGCCGGGAGACCGTCAGGGGGCTGTTCACAGTTGGGCGATCCTTCGGCCGCGGACGAGGGCGATGAAGAGCGGTGCGCCGATGAAGGCGGTGACCACGCCGGCCTGGAGCTCGGCCGGGTGCAGGAGGACCCGGCCGAGGATGTCCGCACCGACCAGCAGCACCGGGGCCAGGACCGCCGAGAGCAGCATGATCCAGCGCTGGTCCGGGCCGCAGACGTGGCGGGCGAGGTGCGGAACGGCGAGGCCGACGAAGGCGATCGGGCCGACCGCCGCGGTGGCCGCGCCGCACAGCAGCGTGACGGCGACCAGGCTGAACGCCCGGGTGCGGGCCGGGTGGGCGCCCAGCGCGTGCCCGGCGTCGTCGCCGAGCGCGAGCGCGTTCAGCGGCCGGCCGAGCAGCAGGGCGAGCACCCCGCCGACCGCCAGGAACGGCAGCACCTGGCCGAGGACCGCGGAGTCGACGCCGGCGAGCGTGCCGACCTGCCAGAACCGGAACCGGTTGAGGGTCAGCGGGTCCAGCAGGATCAGGCCGTTGACGAACGCGGTCAGCACGGCGGTGACGGCGGTTCCGGCCAGCGCGAGGCGCGCGGGGGTCGCCGAGGCACGGCCGCCTCCGCCGAGGATCTGCACCACCAGGGCCGCGACGGCGGCGCCGGCCAGGGCGAACCAGACGTAGGAGTGGAAGCTCCGCAGGTCCAGCAGGGCCGTCCCGGCCGCGACGGCCGCGGCGGCGCCGCCGTTGACGCCGAGCAGGCCGGGGTCGGCCAGCGGGTTGCGGGTGAGCGCCTGCATCATCGCGCCCGCGACACCGAGGGCGGCGCCGACGGCGATGCCGAGCAGCGTGCGCGGGATCCGCGCGTGGTGCACCACGATCCAGTCCTCGGAGGTCGGCTCGTGGTGGACCAGGACGTGCAGCACCTGGCCGGGCGGGATGTAGCGGGCGCCGATCGCGATGCCCGCGAGGGCGAGCAGGGCCAGCAGCAGCAGCGCGCCGAGGAGCCAGGCCAGCCGTCGGCCGGTGCCGATCCGCCCGGTCAGGGCGGTCGTGGCCTCGGTCGTGGCGGGAGCGGCGGCTCGCGGCGGGGTGGCGGTCGTCATGCGTGGTCGTGCTCGCCCTCGTGGTGGTCGTGGTTGGCGACGCCGCGCTTCCAGTAGCCGTCCACGTCGACCTGGTGGCGGTCCAGGCCGCGCTCCGCCCGCAGGTGACGGCGGATCGGCTTGAGGGTGTTGGCCTCCCCCGCGACCCAGGCGAAGCCCATGCCGGGCGGCAGCACCGCCGCGCGGACGGCCCGCTCCAGCAGGTCGGTGCTGCCGGCGGGGGCGTCGCCCCGGTGCAGCCAGGTGACCGTCGCGTCGGTGGCGGTCTCGAAGACCTGCTCGTCCTCGGGCCCGGGCACCTCGGCGAAGGCGATCACCTTGACGCCGGCGGGGAGCATCTCCAGCCAGCGGCCCAGGGCCGGGATCGCGGTCTCCTCGGCGGCCAGCAGGTACCAGTCGTGGACGAAGGGGATCTCCTCCGAACCGCGCGGGCCCAGGACGCCCAGGCGCATGCCGGGCTCGGCGGCCTCGGCCCAGCCGGAGCCGATGCCGGTGCCGTGCAGCACCATGTCGATGTCGAGCTCCTGCGCGTCCCGCCGGTAGTGACGGATCGTGTAGTCGCGGGTGATCGGCTCGACCGGGGCGTCCATCCAGGTGTCGTTCTCGACCACCGGCTCGACGGGCAGGGCGGCGCCGTCCTCGGCGAAGCAGAGCTTCACGTGGTCGGTGGGGGCCTGCTCACAGAAGCCTTCGAGGTCGGGCCCGCCGAAGGTGACCCGCACCGTGCCGGGGGTGACCCGGGTGACCCGCTTGACTTCGAGCAGGCGGTATTTGAGCGGGTGGCGGACGATCCGCATGCGCGGCGGGGCGGTCTCTGTGGTCATCGGTCAGCCCAATCCGGTGGGAGGTGTGCGCAGGCCGGTACGCACCGGTACCGCCCGCCACGTCCGGGGACGGGCGAGCGGTACCGGTACCTACTTTCGATTAGGTTAGCCTAACCTGGCATCACCGGGCCAGCCGTGCGGCCTCGACGAGGCTCCCACCTGCCGCTTCGTCACCGACCAGGTGCCCGCCGTCCAGCCGGACGACCCGGGGCAGCCGGGCGATGGTGGCCGGGCGGTGCGCGATCACGATCAGCGTGCAATCGGCCCGCAGCTCGTCCAGCGCGTGCTCCAGCCGGGCCGCGGTGGCCGGGTCGATGTCGGCGGTCGCCTCGTCGAGGACCAGGACGGCCGGGTCCGCCAGCACCGCGCGGACCAGGCCGAGGATCTGCCGCTCGCCCGCCGACAGGTTGCCGCCGCGCAGCCCGACCTCGGCCTCCAGACCGCCCGGCAGCTCGGCGAGCCAGGCCCGCAGGCCCAACTGGTCGACCGTCCGCTCGATGGCCGCGCGGTCCGGGGCACCCTGGACCAGGGCCAGGTTCTGCGCCACGGTGCCGGTGACCATCCGGACCTCCTGGGGGACCAGGACGATCCGCCGGCGCAGCTCCGCCTCGGGCACCGCCGCGAGGTCGGTGCCGGCGAAGCTGACCGTCCCGGCGTCCGGGTGGTAGAGGCCGCAGAGCAGCTTGGACAGCGTGGTCTTCCCGGAGCCGGTCTCGCCGACGACCCCGGTCCGGCTCCCCGCGGGGAAGTCCAGGCTGATCCCGTGCAGGGTGCGGCCGTCGGCCCGGTAGGCGTACTCGACGCCCTCGCAGCGCAGGTCGCCCCGGGCGGGCAGGTCGCCGGCCGCCGTCCGCGGGCGGTCCGCGGGCGCGGTCGCCGCCAGCAGGTCCAGCAGCCGGGCCAGGCCGGTGCGCGCCGTCTGCACCTCGCCGACCAGCTGGGAGAGGTCGGCGAAGGAGTCGAAGAGGTTGCGGCCGGCGAGGACGAACACCACCACGGCGCCGATGGTCAGGGCGTCCCGGCCGACCAGCCACCCGCCGACCAGGAGCAGCACCACCAGGGCCAGGCCCTCGATCAGGCTCACCAGGTCGATCCGGTTCTCCACCCGCAGCGCCCGGCGGGCGGCGTGCACCGCCCGGACGTTCTCGCCGTCGAAGCGGCGCGTCCACCCGGTCAGGCCGCGCGAGGTCTGGAGCGCCTCACGGGCGGTCAGCGTCTCGGAGAAGGTGGCCGCGACGGTGGCCTCCGCGCCGGCCTTGGCCCCGAAGGCCGCACCGGCGTCGCGCTGGAACCAGCGGGTGACCAGCAGGGTCAGCGGGACGAAGACGGCCAGCTGGACGAGGAGCAGCAGCCAGGAGTACCCGACCAGCACGACCAGGGTGAAGACCAGGGTCGCCACCGAGGCGACCAGGTTGCGCAGGTGCAGCCGGACGAACGCGGCCAGCGCCGCGACCTCGCCGGTCGAGCGGCGCAGCAACTCGCCGCTGCGGTGCGTCTCCAGGAAGCGCAGCGGCGCGACGGCCAGGTTCTCCACGCACTGCTCGCGCAGGGTGCGGACGACCTGCTCGCCGCCCTTGATCAGCAGCAGTTCACCCACCCGGGCCAGCACCAGCTGGCCGACCGCGAGCAGGGCGAGCAGCAGGACGGCCAGGCCGAGGCCGCCCCGGTCGCCGTCGTCGAGCGCGTCGGCGGCCACCCCGACCAGCGGGGCGACGGCCACCAGCGCGGCGGAGTCGGCCAGGCCGACCAGCAGCGCGACGAGGAGCCGGGCCCGGTGCGGGCGCAGGTACGGCGCCACCCGGCGCAGCACCCCCCGGTGGTCCGCCTCGTCCTGGAGCAGGGGCTGCTCAGCCATGGGCCGCCTCCGCGGTGGTCACGGTCATGGCGCTCTCGGGCCTTTCGGTCGGGTCGGCTCCGGGGCTGCCGGGGGGTGGGGTGGCGGTGGCGTCCGCCGCCTGGGGGCGCAGCTCGACCACCCGGTCGGCGGCCTCCAGGACGGCGGCCCGGTGCGAGGCGAAGACGACCGTGCGGCCGGCGGCCCAGGTGCGCAGCCGTTCCAGCACGAGCTTCTCGGTCGTGGTGTCCAGTGCGGAGGTCGAGTCGTCCAGCAGCAGCACCCGGGGGTCGCCGAGCAGCGCGCGGGCGATGGCGAGCCGCTGGACCTGGCCACCGGACAGCGCGGTGCCGCCCTCGCCCAGTTCGGTGCGGTAGCCGTCGGGCATCGCGGTGAGCTGGTCGTGGATGCCGGCGGTCCGACAGGCCTCGTGCAGCGCCGCGTCGTCCAGTTCGCGGCCGAGCCGGAGGTTGTCGGCGACGGTGCCGGAGAGCAGGACGGGCCGCTGGGAGACGTAGGCGATCCGCGAGCGGACCTCGTCGAGCCGGGCGTCGCGCAGGTCGACTCCGCCGTAGGAGACGGTTCCGGAGTCCGGGTCGTCGAGCCGGACGACGAGGCGCAGCAGGGTGCTCTTGCCGGAGCCGGTGGCGCCCTCCAGGGCGACGAACTCGCCGTGCTCGACCGCCAGGTCGGCCGGGCCGAGCACGGTGCGGCCGTCCCGGACGGCGGTCACGCCGGTGAGCCGCAGGGTGCCGGAGTCCGGCAGGTCCAGGGCGTCGGCGGGGGCGGGTTCGGCGACGACGGGCCGGATGGCGAGCGCCTCGTCGATCCGGGCGGCCGCGACATCGGCCTGGCCGCGCTCCAGGAGCCGGTCGACCAGCACCCGGGTGGCCAGCGTGACGATCGCCATCCAGGAGGTGAAGGCGACCAGACCGCCGAGGCTGAGCCGGTCGTCCAGCACGGCCAGGCCTCCGATGCCGACGCCGGCCGCGACGGCCAGCCGGGGGACGAACGGCGCCACGGCCGCCCAACCGGCCTCCACCCGGGCGGCGACGACGGTCCGTTCGGTGACGTCGGCGCTGGCGGTGTGGTGCCGCTCGACCAGCGGCCGGTGACCGCCGGTGCCACGCAGGCCGGTGCCCACCTGGAGCAGGTCGGCGACGGCGTCGGCGCGCTCTCCGTGGGCCCGGGAGAGCTCCCCGCTGGCGGCGGCGAACCGCTTGGGGAAGTGCAGGTTGACCCAGACCAGGAACGGCAGGGTCGCCAGGGTGACCAGCAGCAGGCTGAGGTCGAGGAAGGCGAGGGCGGGCAGGACGACCACGAAGGTGGTGGCCAGCACCACCCAGACGGCCAGGCCGTGCACCCACTCGCGCACCAGGTCGGTGTCCCGGGTCGCGCGCATGGCGAGGTCGCCGTGCCCGCGCGAGGCGAGGGCGGCCCGGTCCAGGCCGGAGAGGTGGCGCAGGAGCCGCGCCCGCAGGTCGGCACCCACCTTGGCGTCGGCGTACCCGGCCCAGTACTGCCAGCCGTAGAGGCCGACGAACTGGACCAGGGCGGCGGCGGCGGTGGCACCGGACCAGAGCAGCAGGGCCCCGTCGTCGCCGGGCTTGAGCCCGTCGTCAACGGCGTGCTGGACGCACCAGGGCACGGCCAGCAGAGCGATCTGGCGGATCGCCGCCGCCACCATCGCCGCGGCCACGGTGGCCCGGTGGGGCCGCAGCGAGTTCCGCAGCAGGGCGCGCGCCCGACGGCGGCGCTCCGGGGAGAGCGCCCCGGGCGCCAGGTCCTCGTCCGCGAGTTCCTCGGCCGTCAGGCCGTCCCGGGGCCCCGCGGCGGGTTCCGTCTGTCGGTTGCTCACATCGCTCACAAGATCGCTCGCCCGTCTGGTCGCTGAATCGGTTACGGGGCGGGGGGACGGCCCGGCCGGGCCGTCCCCCCGGGTGGTGGTCAGACGCCGGCGGCGGCCGTGCGGGCGATCAGGCCGGCCGGACGCATGTCCGTCCAGTTGGCGTCCACGTAGGCGGTGCACGCCTCACGGGTGTCCTCGCCGTGCACGACCGTCCAGCCGGCCGGGACCTCGGCGAAGGCGGGCCAGAGGGAGTGCTGGTTCTCCGCGTTGACGAGCACGAAGTAACGGGCGTCGTCGTCCTCGAACGGGTTGGTGGCGCTCATGTCGTCTCCTTGGGGATGGTGGGTGGTGGGTGGTGGGTGCTCAGCCGGAACAGGCCGGCGTGCTCGCGGGCTCCTCGCCGAGCGAGGTCCGGACGAGGCGGTCGACGAGGAATTCGGCGAGCGCCGCCACGGTCGGCCGGGCCAGCAGGTCGGCCAGGCCGAACTCGCCGGCGAACTCCGCCCTGATCCGCTGGAGCAGCGACATCGCGAGCAGCGAGTGGCCACCGAGGTCGAAGAAGTTCTCGTCGATCCCGAGCGCGGGCAGGCCCAGCACATCGGTGAACGCCGCGTGCACGGCCTTCTCGCTCGGGTACCTCGGTCCGCGCAGCGGTCCCGACGCGGTGAAGTCGGTGGCGCTGGGGGCGGGGAGGGCCTTGCGGTCGAGCTTGCCGTTGACGGTCAGCGGCAGCTCGGTGAGCAGCACGAACGCCGACGGCACCATGTACTCGGGCAGCCGGGCGGCCAGCATACGCCGGACCGCGGCGACCTCGATAAGGGTACCCTCACCCGGCACCAGGTAGGCGACCAGGCGCTTGACGCCGGGGGTGTCCTCACGGACCACCACGGCGGCCTGGGCGACCGAGGGGTCGAGGGCGATGGCGTCCTCGATCTCACCGGGCTCGACCCGGTAACCCCGGATCTTCACCTGGTCATCGGCCCGGCCCAGGAAGTCCAGCAG
>NZ_JBIVVS010000013.1:0-226343 GCF_044768625.1 Kitasatospora sp. NPDC091207 | reverse complement strand
TGTCCAACCCCGCCGTGTGGCAGCACACCGTCTTCCTCGTCATGTACGACGAGAACGACGGCTACTTCGACCACATGGTGCCGCCCACCCCCGAGACCGGCACCCCCGAGGAGTTCACCCAGGGCCGCGCGATCGGCCTGGGCAACCGGGTACCACTGTGGGTCGCCTCGCCCTGGTCACGCGGAGGCTGGGTCAACTCCCAGGTCTTCGACCACACCTCCGTCCTGCGCTTCATGGAACGGGTCACCGGGGTCGCCGAGCCCAACATCTCCGCCTGGCGCCGCGCCGTCTGCGGCGACCTCACCAGCTGCTTCGACTTCGCCGCCCCCGACTGGTCCATCCCCCAACTGCCCGACACCGTGGCCCTGATGGCCAAGTCCGACGCCGGCGCCAAACTCCCCGGCGTCGCCCTGCCCGCCCTCGGCACCCAGTCGATGCCCGTCCAGGAACCCGGCGAACGCCCCCACCGCCACCTCCCCTACCAGCCCTGGGCCGACATCACCGTCGACCGCGCCACCGGTCTGATCACCTGCACCCTGAGCAACGACGGCACGGTCGCCTTCCCCTGCACCGTCTACCCCAACATCGTGTACGCCTTCGCCGGCACCCCGTTCACGGTCGCCCCGGGCGCCTCCCGCACGTACACCTGGGACGCCGCCGCCACCGACGGCCGCTACGACTTCACCGTCCACGGCCCCGACGGCTTCGTCCGCCGCTTCGCCGGCACCGTCGTCCGCGACGGCCAGGACGACATCGCCGTTCCCGTGGTGACCGCCACGCCGGGCGCCACGGCGCTCACCGTCCGGCTGTCCAACGCCGGGCGGACCGCGATCACCTTCACCCTCACGCCCAACGACTACGCGGGCACCGTCCAGACCGTCCGGGTCGCCCCGGCGTCCAGCACCACCACCAGTTACCCGCTCGACCGGTCCCGCTACGACGTCACCGTCACCGCCCCCACCGGCACCCGCTTCGCCCAGCGCTACGCGGGCACGCTGCACTGAGCCCGGCCGACCGGGCCGTCAGCCGGCCGAGCCCGGCGCCACCGGGCCGGCCGCGACCCGGAAGCCGATGTTGCCGGCCGCGCTGTCGGGCGTGTTCGAACTGCGCGCCGCCACCCGGTAGCGGTGGCAGTACGACGCGTGGCACAGGTGGGAGCCGCCGCGCATCACCCGCGCCGAGCCGTCCGGCGGCCCGGCCGGGTCACGGCGCGGCCCGGTGCGGTGGAAGCCGGGGCTGAACCGGTCCGCGCACCACTCCCAGACGTTGCCGACGGTGTTGTACAGCCCGAAGCCGTTCGGCCGGAAGGCGGTCACCGGGGCCGTGCCCCGGTGACCGTCCTCCGCCGTGTTCAGCGTCGGGAAGACGCCCCGCCAGATGTTGCACAGGTGCTTCCCCCCTGGGGCGAGTTCGTCGCCCCAGGGGTAGCGCTTCTGCTCCAGGCCGCCCCGGGCGGCGTACTCCCACTCGGCCTCGGTCGGCAGCCGGGTGCCGGACCAGGCGCAGTACGCCTGCGCGTCGTGCCACGACACGTGCACGGCGGGGTGGTTCTGCCGCGTCGTGACGGAGGAGCCGGGGCCCTCCGGCGCCCGCCAGCTCGCCCCGGCCACCGCCCGCCACCACGGCACGGCGGCCACCGGCGGTGCGGCGGCGGCGAGTTCCTCGGGCAGGAAGCCCTCGAAGACGAAGGAGAAGCCGAAGCCCTCGGCCTCGGTCCGGTAGCCGGTGGCCTTGACGAAGGTCGCGAACGCGGCGTTGGTCACCGTGGTCGGCGCGATCCGGAACGGGCTCAACTCGACCTCGCGCACCGGTCCTTCGCCGTCGGCCGGATAGCCCGTCCGGTCCTCCGTACCCATCAGGAACCGGCCGCCGGGCAGCCCGGTCAGCCGGCCCGCGACGCGCGCGGCCCTCGGGTCGACGGACGCCGGCGCGACGGGTACCGGCACGACGGGAGCGGCGACGACGGGAGCGGCCACGACGGGGGCGGCGAGCAGGACGGGTGCGGCGAGCGCGACGGGGGCGTCCGCCCCTCGGCCGGGGGTGCAGCAGGGCTCGGTGGTCGTCGGCACGGTGTTCCGTTCCTCGTTCCGCGGTGATCGGGCCGGGGCCGGCGCCCCGCACCGGCGGACCGGGTGCGGGGCGCCGACCACCGGCGGTCGGACGGTCAGGCCACCTGGTCGGCGGCCAACTGCGCCGCCAGCCCCGGGATTCCGAGCGCCGCCTCCTGCTGCGGCGTCGCCTGGTACAGCAGGTTGGACAGCTGGTACGGGTCGGCGGCCAGGTCGTAGTACTCGCGGAACTTCACCGCGCCCGTGCCGGAGACGGTGCCGTTCGCATCGGTGTGCAGCGCGTAGTACTCGGTGTACTGCCGGTCCTTCGCGACGTACGAGGACCAGGTGGGCGGGCCGCCCGCCGCCGTGCCCTGCTTCCACCACTCGACCAGCAGGTGCTCCCTGCTGTACCCGGTGAGCAGCGAGTGGCCGTCCTGCGGGGTGTCCGGGGTGATGCCGGCGGCGTCGAGGATGGTCGGGGCGATGTCGATGTTGGCGACGACCCGGTTGTCGACCGTGCCCGCACCGAGCCCGCCGGCCGGCCAGGAGAGGTAGAACGGCACCTCGTGGGCCGGGGAGTACGGCACGGACTTCTTGCTCCAGCCGTGGTCGGCCCAGGTGAAGCCGTTGTCGCCGAGGTAGACGACCAGGGTGTTGTCGAGCTGGCCGAGCGCCGCCAGCTTGTCGTGGATCGCCTGGACGGCGTCGTCGACGGAGAGCAGGGTCCGCAACTGCCTGGTCCGCAGCGCCTGGGCGTCGGCGAGGGTGGCGGTGGCGTTCTGGATGTACTCGGGCTTGTCACTGCGGTCGGCCTCGGGCACCGACGGGCGGCCGTTCCACGGCGGCACCACCGTGTCGGCGTACGTGTCCGCCGGGACGTTGGGCGCGTGCGAGGCGTACGGGGTCACGTAGGCGAACCACGGGCGGGTGTCGGTGGCGGCCTTGTCCAGGAAGGACAGCGTGCGGTTCCTGACGATGTCGGTGGTGTAGCCGGTGAGCGTCTGGACCGTGCCGTTGATGTTCCAGCGGGCGTCGTTGTAGGCGGGCTGGAGCAGCGCCCACTCCTCGAAGTGCGGCGGGTTGTCCGCCAGGGTCCAGGAGTTGAGGTACTTGCCGAACAGCCCGGTGCGGTAGCCGGCCTGCTGGAGGTAGCGCTGCACGGTGGTGTGCTGGTCCAGGCTGTACGAGGCGCCGTTGTTGCGCACGCCGTGGTTGTGGGCGTACCGGCCGGAGAACACCGACGACCGCGACGGTGCGCAGAGCGGCGTGGTGACATGCCCGTGGGTGAACCGGACGCCCTGGCCGGCGATCCAGTCGACGGTCCGCCGGATCGCCCAGTCGGTCTGCTTGGGCTGGTCGTCGGTGACGATCAGGAGGATGTTCGGCCGGGCGGCACCGGTCGCGGCGGCCGCGGGCCGGGCGGCGGCCACCTGGAGCGCGGCCGGGGCCGCGGCGGTCGCCGCCACGGCGGCGGCGCCCGCGAGAAAGCCGCGCCGGCCGACCCCGGCCGGCCCGCCGGTCTCCGGCGCGCTCGCAGAATTGCCCGTCGAATCACTCGTCGAATCGCTCATGGAATTCCTCCGTACTGCTTCGGCGATTCCGGCCGGACCGGCCGCGGCGGAATTCCGCGCGATCGCACCGAAATCACGGACGGGTGTGCGGAAATCCGGCCCGCCGACTGTCCGCGACCGTGCGCGGACGGCACCCGGGACGTCGGCGATGCGCCGGTGATCCGCCTGCAAGAAACCGGGCCCAGCCCCCCAGCGCACGAACCATGCAGGTGGGAGGGGTGTTCCGAGGGATCTCGACGAGCTTCGGCCGGGCCCGCGCACCTACCGGGGCACCGTCACCGAATCACGCCGCGTCGGCCGTACAGAGGGTGCTCGCCAGCCGTCCGAAATCGACATGCCGACGAGCAGCCAAGAACTCTCCAGCTGCCATGCGAGCGACTGTAGAAGCTTCCGGGAAGCGCTGGCAATACCGCGTACGCCTTTGTTGCGGCGCCGTTTCGGGCCCCGCACCGCACGTTTCCCACCGTCTCGCCACGTGGCTCTCCGGTGTCCTCACCCCGCTCCGGACGTTGACCCGGCAGGACCGGACACCACCCGGCCCGCGCGGG
The DNA here is from genome assembly GCF_044768625.1 of Kitasatospora sp. NPDC091207. NCBI lineage: Bacteria > Bacillati > Actinomycetota > Actinomycetes > Kitasatosporales > Streptomycetaceae > Kitasatospora > Kitasatospora sp. NPDC091207. Next base: position 222,173 of record NZ_JBIVVS010000013.1, on the reverse strand, counting down.
CCCGGCCCTGCGCGGCGGAGGCCCTCACCAGGTCCCGTCCGGCCGGGCGGGACCTAAGCTGCCGCCATGATCACCTCACCCGAAGCGCCGATAGCACTCGTCATCTTCGACTGCGACGGCGTCCTCGTCGACAGCGAACGGATCGCGGCCCGGGTCCAGGTCGCCCTGGGCGCCGAACTGGGCTGGCCGCTCACCGAGGCCGAGGTCGTCGAACGGTTCATCGGGCGTTCCCAGGCATCGATCCACGAGCAGGTCGTCGAACGGCTCGGCGAGGAGACGGCCGCGCACTGGTCGGCGGAGTTCGTGCGCCGGCACGCCGAGGAGGTGGACGCCGGCCTCACCGCCGTCGACGGTCTGCCGGAGGCGCTCGACGCGATCTCCCTGCCGACCTGTGTCGCGTCCAGCGGCTCGCACGAGAAGATGGCGCACACCCTCGGCCGCACCGGTCTGCACCGGCGCTTCGCCGGGCGCATCTACAGCGCCACCGAGGTCGACCGCGGCAAGCCCGCCCCCGACCTCTTCCTGTACGCGGCCGCCAGGATGGGCGTCCCGCCGGCCGCCTGCGCGGTGGTCGAGGACAGCGCGCCCGGCGTCCGGGCCGCCCGCGCGGCGGGCATGCGCGCCTTCGGGTACGCCGGCGGTCTGACCCCGGCCGAGCGGCTGGCGGGCCCCGGCACCGTCGTCTTCCACGACATGCGCGACCTGCCCGCCCTCCTCGGCGCCCGCTGAACCCGCCCGCGCGCGGTGTCGCCATCCGACCGGGTGGGCGCCCGCGCGCACGGCGGACTCCCGCGCGCTCAGCCGGAGCCGTCGGCTCCCGGGGTCAGCTCCTTGCGCATCCGGACGCACATCGTCTCGTGGCGGCGCAGCGAGCCGTCCGGGGCCCGTTCGTCCCACGCGTCGAGCCGCCGCTCGTGGGCGACGTAGCCCAGCCGCTCGTACAGGGCCCGGGCCCGGGAGTTGTCCTCCTCCACGCCGAGTTCGGCACGGCGCAGACCGCGGCTCCCGATCCGCTGCTCCGCGGCCCCGATGAGGAGCGTGCCGATCCCGCACGACTGCAGCGCGGGGTGGACGGCCAGTTGCCAGATCGTCCCGGCGCCCTCGGCGGCCCGGTAGTCGACACCGGCCTTCGCCACCGGCAGGTCCGTCGGCGTGCAGACCGCGAGATAGTCGACCTCACCACGGGCGGCACGCGCCAACTGCTGTGCCACGCCCACGAGATGGAGATCAGACCCGGACCACCCGCAGGACGCCAGGTCGGCATGCGCCAGATCGCGCACCGACAGTCGCAGGACCACGTCAACCATGTTCATCGCCTCCGGCCGGCCAGCCTCCCGGGTGGTCCGCTCCGGGCGCAACGGGTTTTCGCGACCCGGCGGGCCGGCTCCGGCCGGCCCCGGCTCCCCCGTCGAGGGGGAACCGGGGCCGGTGCGGGCTCAGCCCTGGGCGAGCAGCGCCGGCAGCTCGGCGATCGACGTCAGCACGTGCGTCGCGCCGTCGGCCCGCAGGCGCGCCTCGTCGTGGGCGCCGGTCAGCACGCCGGCCACCACCGGGGCACCCGCCCGGGTGCCGGTCAGCATGTCGTAGCCGGTGTCCCCGGCGACGGCGATCTGCCGGACCGACTCGGTCCCGGTGCGCAGCAGGGCGGTGAGCGCCAGGTCCGGGTACGGGCGGCCGCGGCCGGCCTCGGCCGGGCAGAGGGTGAGGTCGGCGATCGACTCCCACCCCAGGGCGGCCAGGATGCGGTCCTGGGTGGACCGGGAGAAGCCGGTGGTGAGGACCACCGTGCGGCCCTGGCCCCGGAGTTCGGCGATCGCCTCGGCCGCCCCCGGCAGCGCGGCGCAGTGGCCCGCGTCGACGAGGTCGTGGTAGGCGGCCTCGAAGGCGGCGTTGGCCGCCCGGGCCTTCTCCTCCGCGCCGAACAGGTGGCGGAAGACGGAGATCTTGGACTCGCCCATGGTGGCCCGGACGTGCTCCAGCATGCGTGCGTGCTCGGGGCTGCCGGCCTCGACGCCGAGCGCGCCGGCGGCGGCCTGGAAGGCCCGCTCGACCAGGCCGTCGTCGGCCACCGTGGTGCCGGCCATGTCGAGCACAACGAGACGGATATCAATCGACATATCAACTACCTCTAGAGATTGGCGAGTTCGGCGGTGGTCTCGGCGATGGCCGGCGAGCAGGTCATGCCGCGGCCACCGGGGCCGGTGACCAGCCAGACGGCGTCGCGGACCCGCTCCCGGTGGACGACCCGGGTGGTGTCCACGCACTGCGCGTACACCCCGGCCCACCGGCGGCGCACCCGGGGCAGCGGCCGGCCGAGCAGTTCCTCGGCCACCCCGACCAGGTGGTCGTACGGATCCTCGACGACGTCGAAGCCGAACGGCTGGTCGTACTCGTGGGTGTCGCCGATGGTGAGGCCGCCGTCCTCGCGCTGGACCATCAGCAGCTGCATCTTGTGCTCGGCGGCGACCGGCGGCTGGGGCTGCGCGGCCTTCAGTCGCTCCAACGCGTCACCGGCGAAGGCGGGGTAGTAGCGGAAGCTGTCGCCGTCGGCGACCGAGGTGGTGAGCTCCTCGCCGAGCGGGTCGGTCTGCATCATCTGCAGCCGCACCTTGCGGACGGGCAGTTCGGGCGCCAGCTCGCGCACCAGGCCGCCCAGCCAGGCGCCGGTGCAGAGGATGACCAGGTCGCCGGTGTGGACGTCACCGTGGTCGTCCCGGACGGCGTTCTCGCCGATCACCTCGCGCACCTCGCGCCCGGGGAGGAAGGTGTACCGGCCGCCGGCCAGCAGTGCGGCGCGCAGCGCGGGCTGGGCGGTGCGCGGCTCGACGGCGGCGTCCCGGTCGCACCGGAGCGCGCCGAGCAGCTTGCCGCGCAGCGCCGGGTTGGCGGCCCGCGTCTCGGCCGCGTCCAGCAGCCGGTAGCCGCGCGCGGCCGCGTCGGGCAGGGTCATCGCCTGTTCGGCGACGGCGAGTTCGGCCTCGGTGCGGATCGCGGTGAGCGAGCCGTTGGCCCGGAAGCCGAGCTCGGGCACCTTCGCGCCGATCCGCTCCCACAGCTCGCGGGCGCGCAGCGCGGTGTCCAGCTCCTCCCCCGCGGCCCGGCCGCTGACCCAGACCAGTCCGAAGTTGCGCACGGAGGCGCCGCGCGCCTCGGCCTCGCGCTCCAGGTGGACGACCTCATGACCGCGCTCGACGGCCTGCCAGGCGTGCATGGTGCCGAGCACGCCTGCTCCTACGACGATGACTCTCATGCGGCCAGGCTGGTGCCGCGAGGTGGCCGAGGGGAGTCCGAACAGCGGCGCACAGGTGAACCGACCGAAAAGTTGTATAGCCAACCCGGCCGCACGGGCCCGGCCGGGGCGCGTCGGGCCGACCAGCACCGGCCCGACCAGCACCGGCCCGACCGCCGCAGGCCCGCCCGTGACGACCGGCCGGACCCCCGCCGGAGCGCGGCCGGCCGCTCAGCGCACCACGGTCGCCCGCAGGTAGTTGCGCCGCCCGAAGTGGGGCTCGTCCACCACCGTCAGCTCCTCCACCTGGAACCGGTACAGCGCCGCCGCCCCGCCCCCGGTCAGGAACTGCCGCCGGACGTCCTCCTCCCGGGCGAAGGACGGGAACCGCCCCCGGTACGCGGCCAGCGCCGCCTCCGCCTGGTGCCCCCACGCCTCGCCCGCGCTGCCGGTCAGCTGGATCCCGCGCAGTTGCTCCCCGAAGACCGGCGGCGGCAGGAAGACGGTGGCCGACGCCCTGGCCTCCTCGGCCAGGTGGTGGCTGTGCCGGGTGGCGCGCTCGCTGACGAAGTACAGGACGAGGTCGTCGTCGTGGGCGAAGAAGGCCAGGTTGGCGTGCGGGCCGTGCTCGTGGCCGGCGGTGGCGAGCGTGAGCACCATGGCCTCGGCCAGCAGCGCCTCCACGCCCTTGCGGAGTTCCTCGGCGGGCCGGTCACCCCGGGTGGGGTCGAGTCGGTACGGCATCGGCGGCACTTCCCTCCACGGACACGCCGGGGCGCCGCGGCACCCCGGCACGACTGAGCCGGGCGGGTGCCCGTCGAAGGCCCCACGCCCGGCTCACATGCTCTCCCCGCCACCTCGGCCACACAAGGGCCGGGCGGGTCACGGAAGTCAGCGCCGCTGCGCCTCCAGCGACGGCCGGCCACCGGCCGCCGACGCGACGGCGCCCGCGCCCAGCAACGGTCGCAGCGCGCCGTCGCGCGCCCGCTCGACCAGCGGCGCGGCCCGTCCGGCGGCCAGCGCGAGCGGGACCGCCGCCAGGACCCCGACCAGCGCACCGACCAGCACGTCGTGCGGGTAGTGCACGCCGACCCAGACCCGGGAGGCGCCCATCAGCGCGGCGGCGACCGCGGCGACCGCGCCCAGCCGCCGGTCGGCGAACCAGAGCGCCGTCGCGGCGGCGAAGGCGATCACCGTGTGGTTGCTGGGGAAGGACCAGTCACCGGCGCCCGGACAGGCCTCCAGGGTGCCGCGCACCCCGAGCTGGGCGCACGGCCGGACCTCCTCCACCACGCCCTTGAACCCGGAGTTGACGACATAGGCGACGACCACGATCAGCGGCGAGGCCAGCACCCTGGCCATCACGACGGGGCCGGCGCCGCGCGCCCGCCACCACGCCAGGACCATGAGGACGGCGAACAGGCCGAGCCCCAGCGCGGACCAGACCTTGATCACCTGGTCGAGCCAGTGCGGCGCGGCGTCCGCCCACCCGACCACCCGGGTGTAGAGGCCGCCGTCGATTCCGCTGCCGTCGTAGACGGCCAGCGCGCGGGAGGGCGTCATCGGGCGTCACCGCCGTGACGCCGGGCCTTCCGGGCCCGGAACAATTCAAGAACAATCGGGATCACGGAGACAACTACTACCAGACCGATGATGGGAAGCAGGTACCGGTCGATACTGGGCACCGACGAGCCGAGCGCGTATCCGGCCAGCACCACGCCGACGGTCCAGATCACGCCGCCCACCACCTGCCAGAGCGTGAACGTGCGCACCGGCACCTCCAGCACGCCACAGAGCGGGTTGAGCACCGTCCGGACCACCGGGATGAACCGTCCGAGCACGATCGCCTTGCCGTAGCCGTACTTGGCGAGCAGTTCCTCGGCCCGCTCGACACCGTGCTTCAGGCTCTTGTTCTCGGAGCGCTGCAACAGCGCGCGGCCGCCGCGCCGGCCGATCAGGAAGCCGACCTGGGCGCCGATCAGCGCGCCCGCCAAGGCGGCCGGCAGCACCTGGTAGAGCTCCAGCTGCGGCCCCTTGGTGGCACCGGGGACGCAGAGCAGGCCGGCGGTGAACAGCAGCGAGTCGCCGGGCAGGAAGAACCCCACGAGCAGCCCGGTCTCGGCGAAGAGCACGACGGCGATGCCGAGTGCCCCGAAGGCGGCGAGGAGCGAGGAGGCGTCCAGCGGGTTCACCGCGAGAGCGTGAACGGCCGGAGCGACGGACGACTGGAGCAAGGTTGGCGGACCTCCCGTACGTTGGAGGGCGACTTCTGCGGAGCACGCCCTCGACCGTCTACAGTGACGTAGACGGTCTACACGACTGTAGACGAAACCTGGAGGAATCGCCGCCATGTCCGACGTACCGTCCGCCCGCCGGCCCGCCGGGGAGCTGGAGGCCGAGGTGCTGGCCACCCTCTGGGCCGCACGCGAACCGCTGACGCCCCAGGACGTCCAGACGGCCCTCGGCGGCGGCCTCGCACGGACCACCGTCGCGACGATCCTGGCCCGGCTGCACGACAAGGGCACGCTGGAACGCACCCGGGCGGGGCGCGCCTACGCCTACACCCCGACCGTCCAGGACCCGGCCGGCCTCGCCGCCCGCCGGATGCACACCGAGCTGGGGCGGGAGGCGGACCGCTCGACCGTGCTGGCCCGCTTCGTCTCCGACCTCTCCACCGAGGACGAGCGGCTGCTGCGCGAGCTCCTCGGCGGGGGCGCGGACGGGGGCGCGGACGAAGCGACGGGCACCGGCGCGGGCACGGACCCGAGGGGCGCCACCGGACCGGTCGCCCCGTGATCCTCGCCGTCTGGGTACCGCTGCTGCTGCCCTTCCTCGCCGCCCGGCCGGCCCGCCGGCTGGCCGACGCCCTGCCGCCCCGGGCCGCCGCCTGGACCCTGGCCACCGCCTCCGCCGTACTGGCCGTCGGCACGCTCTGCTCGCTCGGCCTGCTGACCGCCGAGGGTCTGCTCCAGCTGCCCGCCGTCGCCGCGCTCGGCCACCTGTCGCTGCCCTGGCCGGCCGCCGACGGCCCCGCCGCGGGGCTCCCGGCCGCCCTGGCCGGAGCGGCGCTGGCCGTCCTGACGACCCTGGCCCTGCGGACCGCCCGCCTGCGCCGGAACGAGCTGCGGACCGCCCGCGCGGCGCTCGGCCCCGTCGACCCCGCGAGCCCCGTCGCCCCTGCGGGCCCGGACACCCCCGATTCCCCCGCCAGGGCGGCGCAGCCGGGTCCGACCGAACCGCACCGCGGTGACCAGCATCCGGACATGCGCCCCCCGTGCGCCTCCATGCGCCGAGCGCGCACCAGCGGTCCCCGGCAGACCACCCGTACGGGCGCCCTCGCGCACTACCTCCACGCCCTCCGACGCCGCGCCCACGCCCTCTTCCACGCCCTGCTCCACCCCGCCGGACAGCACCCGCTGGCCGTCCTGGACGACGACCGGGCCGACGCCTTCGCCCTTCCCGGCCGCCTCCGCCGCCCCGGACGGCCCGGCGAACCGGGACGGATCGTGGTCACCGCCGGGATGCTGCGCGCCCTCAGCGCCCCCGAGCGGGCCGCGCTGCTGGCCCACGAGCGCGCCCACCTCGCCGGCCGCCACCACCTCTTCCTGGCCCTCGCCGAGCACGCCGCCGCCGTCCATCCGGCGCTGCGGCCACTGCGCGCGCCGCTCGGCTACCACCTGGAGCGCTGGGCCGACGAGGTCGCCGCCGAGCAGGTCGGCGACCGCACCGTCACCGCCCGCGCGGTGGGCCGGGCCGCCCTGGCGGCGAGCCGCTCGCCCCGCCCGGCCCGCCCCGGGCTGGCCCCCGCCGCCCACTCCGGCCCGGTCCCGCGCCGGGTCGCGGCCCTGCTGCAACCGCGCCCGGCCGCCTCCGGCACCGGCCGCCGGACCGCCGCCGCGCTCGTCCTCGCCGCCTGCCTGGCGCTGACCACGGCCGCCACCCTGGACGCCGGCGCCGACCTCCACCACACCGTCGAGGCCGCCCAGCAGGAGGCGGGCGGCCCGCGCTGAGCCGCGCCCGGGGCGTGCGCCGGGCCGATTCCCGACGTCGGGACACCCATCACTTGTTGGCATGTCCACTCTGATACCGCTCATCGGCCCTAGTTGGCGGACCCCGTCCCCAGGACCGGGCGACCCCCGTACTCTTTCGTCAGCGCGTCGGCCCCGACGCGCCCTCGATCGGCGGCGAGGAGCAGGACGAGTGCGGCAGACCGGACGGCAGACCCGACGGCCCGGGCCCCGAACTCCGTCGACCTCGGCGGAGCTGGCCAGGCTCCACGACCGCGCCCTGACCGAACCCCTCACCCGCGGCCCGGCCCGGGAGGCCGAGCCGACCGACACCGAACAGCCGCTGTCCGGGCCCCGCCCCGAGATCGGCGACTCCTGGGCCCGCCTGCGCCGCCTCGGGCTGGACCCGGACGCCGGCGCCGCCGCCGTCCACCTGGGCCCCGCCGAGGTCGAGCACCGCCGCCGCGCCAGCGGCCTCGACGTGCTGCTGCCGGTCCTGCGCGACACCTTGCTGGACCCGGCCGACCACGTCCCGCTGATCCTCGCCATCGCCGACGCCGAGGGCCACATCCTCTGGCAGGAGGGCGAACGCGGCCTGCGCCGCAGCGCCGACCGGATCGGCTTCCTCACCGGCGCCCGCTGGATCGAGGAGAGCGTCGGCACCAACGGCATCGCCTCCGCGCTGCGCGCCCAGCGGCCGATGCAGGTCCACTCCGCCGAGCACTACCTGCGCAGCCACCACTCCTGGACGTGCGTCGCCGCCCCCGTGCACGACCCCGGCACCGGCCGGCTGGTCGGCGCCATCAACCTCAGCGGTCCGGCCACCAGCGTCCGGCCCTACCTGCTGCAACTGACCGCCACCGCGGCCCGGCTCGCCGAGACGGAGCTGCGCGCCCGCCGCCTGGAGTCGTTGCACCACCTGCGCACCCTGGCCGCCCCGCTGCTGGCCCGGGTGAACGGCCCGGCCCTGGTGGTCGACGCCGCCGGCTGGATCGCCTGCGCGGCCGGCCTGCCGCCACCCGTCCGGCTGCGACTGCCCGCCGAGGGCTGGAGCTCGGCCGCCGCGCACTGGCTGCCCGGCCTCGGCGAGTGCGTCATCGAGCCGCTCGCCGACGGCTGGCTGGTCCGACCGGTGCGACAGCTGGACGGCGAGCGGACCGGGGAGGGCACCACCGCGGTGACCGCCGAGCAGGCCGAGGGGGCCCGGCTCCGGCTCGACCTGCGCCGGCCGGACCGTCCCGAGCTGTCGGTGCGCGGCGCCGCCGGCAGCTGGTCGCACGCGCTGAGTCCGCGGCACGCCGAACTGCTGCTGCTGCTCGCCACCGAGCGCACCGGGCACAGCGCGGCGCAGCTCGCCGACGCGCTCTTCGGCGATCCGGCCCGCACGGTGACGGTCCGGGCCGAACTGTCCCGGCTGCGGCGCTACCTGGGCGGCCTGCTGGCCCACCGGCCATACCGGTTCGCCGAGTCGGTCCTGGTCACCGTGGACGGGCCGGACGACCCGTACGACCTGCTTCCGGTCTCCTCCGCGCCGGCCGTGCGCCGGCTGCGGGCGGGTCTGGCCTCCGGCGCCGTCCGACTGCCGGGGACTCCCCCGTTACCGGGCCCGCGCACCCCGGGCGACGCGGTCGCCGCGGTGGCGGGGCATCAGCCGCCGGCCAGCAGCGCGGACAGCTGGGCGTCGGTCGGGCCGTAGGTCTGCTCGGCCTCCTCCGAGACCAGGGCGTACGTCCGGTCCAGCCAGGCCCGCACCTTGGGCTTGGAGACCTCCAGCAGCGCGCTGCCGTGAGGGGACTCGAGCGCCAGGTGCAACGTCGAGCCGTGGCACGGGCAGTAGGCCGGCCACAACTTGACGTCGCCCTGGCCGCTCAACGAGCGCAGGCCGTCGCGCAGCAGATCGCGCGAGAACACCCAATCGGCCTCGTCCGGCCGGCCCAGATGGAACGTCAGCAGCACCTCGTACGGGCGCTCGGCGTCGAACCGGAATCGCGTCCGCACCTCGCCGACCACTTCCTCGCCCAACGAGATCCGCAGCGCCAGCACCTCCTCCACCGCCGCCGGAGCGGCGGTGGAGCCTGCCTCATCGCCGCCCGTGGGGGTGGCGGCGAGAGGGGCACTGGAGGGTGCTGACAGCGGGTCGGACGGCATGACGGTCTCTCCGGGACGGCGTGGGATGCCCCCACCCTGCGCCACCACCGGCCGGACGGGCAAGGGTTGCAAGGAGGTTGCAATAATCCCCGTGCCCGCCCGTGACTCCTTACCCACTGTGCTGCCCACCTTGTCAGACGGACCGTCAACTTCCGTTCAGGAAAAGGCTGTCCACGGAGTTGATCGATCCTTCCCGAGGTCTGGCCAGGGGCCGGGCGCCCGCTGGTACGCTCGTCCCCCTGTCGGCGCGGGCCCCCGCGCGTCCATCGGCGGACCCGCACGAGCGACCCCGGACGACCCCGGGTGATCCGGCGGCAGTCCGCCCATGACGGCGATTCGGGCACGTCGGCCGCGCGTGGGAGAATGCGGCGAATTCAGCGACGGCTTCGGGGAGGGAGGGTCGGGGTGGCTCCGCGCGAGGAGATCGGGCAGGACACACAGCGCGGCCGGCACGGTCGGCCGAGGCCGTTCGGCGGCCGGCTCCGGCTGCCGACCCTGCGGTTCTCCGGCGCCGCGATGGCGATGTCCACCGTGGTCGGCATCAGCATCGCCACCACCTGGCTGCTCCACGAGCAGCAGGGGGTCGGACGCCGGGCCGGGGTGGCCCGGGTCGGGTCGAGCCCGCCGCCCACCCCGGGCGCCGACCGCGCCGACCTCGCCTCCGCCCCCGACACCTCACCCGCACCGACCGCGCCGGCGCCCTCCGGACGGCCCTCCGTCCGCCCCTCGGGCCCGACCGCGTCCGATCTCCACGCCTCGTACCCGCCCGTCTCCGGCATCCCCGCGCCCCGGCCGCCCGTCACGGGCACGACCCTGCCGCTCGCCGAGGGCCGCAGCAGCGACCGCGGGCCCGTCGGCACCCCGACGACGGGCACCGTCGTCCCCTCGCCGCGGCAGGACGGCCCCGGGACCACCGCCGGACGGCCTCCCGCGGACCGGCCGCCGTACCAGCAGCCCGGCCTCCCGGACCTCGTCGTCCCACCGTTCCCGTCCCCCTCGCCCTCGCCACAGCGGCCGTTCGCCCCCGCGCCGGCGCCCCTCGCCCCCGAGCTCCGGCCGCCCGGGGGCCAGGACGGCGACGGAACCGGTCCGGCCCCGGACGGCACCGTCGACAACGCGCTCACCGGGTCCGCCGTGGTCCAGCCGCTCGGCCGCGACGGCACCCGCCACCTGCTCGCCCTGACCGTCGCCGAGCCGCTCACCGCGCTCCAGGCCGAACTCCGGCTCGCCCCCGACGAACCGGGCCCCGACGAACCGGCCACCGGCGGCCCCGGCGCCACCGGCACCGCCTGGACCGACCTCGCCGGCGCCGTGGTCACCACCCTCCACGAACGCGGCACCCTGGTCTACCGCTTCACCACCCCGGCGGGCACCGACGTCCCGCCCGGCCGCTACACCTTCGGTGTCCGGAGCAGCCTCCCCGCCACCGCACCCGCCACCGGCGCACCCGCACCGGGCACGCCGGCGTCGGCGGCGCCGTCCCCGGCGGTACCGTCCCCGTTCGTGCCCACGCCGGCCGCCCCCCGCCCCGGGGAGAGCACACCGGACGGTCCCCGCAAGGCCGCCCCGGCCGAGAGCTGGAGCGCCTCCGCGTTCGGCATCCACCGCCCGCGGGCCGTCGCCGCGCTGGGGACGTTCGCCGCCCCGGCGAGTTGACCGACCGTCCGACAACCCGACAGGTCACCGCCTTGATCGGGCTCGTCCCGACAACCCCGTTCGTTACTGTGGGTACCACTCGGCACGGCAGCCCCGACTCGGGTCCCGCACGCCGTGCCACCGCATCCGAGGAGGAGTTCGTGTCCACGGTCCTGACCCAAGGCGGCAACGCCCCGCTGACCGCCGCGCGGGTGACCGTCGAGGTCACCGCACCCAAGGCGCTGGACGTCTCCGGCCTGCTCCTGACCGATGCCGGAAAGGTGCGCTCGGACGCCGACTTCGTGTTCTTCAACGCTCCGAACGGCCCGGGTGTCACCCACCGCCCGGCCTCCGGCGGCACCCCGGACGCGATCACCATCGACACCTCCGCCGTCCCGGCCGGCATCACCAAGATCGTCGTCACGGCGAGCCCCGACGAGTCGGGCGCCACCTTCGCCGGCATGGAGCCGACCGCGACCGTCCGGGACGCCGCCTCCGGCCAGGTCCTGGCCACCTTCACCGCGCCCCAGCTGGGCCGCGAGACCGCGCTGATCGTGGTCGAGGTCTACCAGCGCAACGGCGCGTGGAAGGTCCGCGCGGTCGGCCAGGGCTACGCCAACGGCCTGGCCGGCATCGCCACCGACTTCGGTGTCACGGTGGAGGACGAGCCCGCCCCGGCGGCCGCCGCCCCGGTCGCCGCCCCCGTGGCCGCCCCGGTCGCCCCGCCGATGCCGCAGAGCGCTCCCCCGATGCCGCCGGCCCCGCCCGCGCCGCCCGCCGCCGCCGCCGCCGCGCCGAGCCTCACCAAGGTCACCCTGGACAAGGGCCGGGTGAGCCTCACCAAGGGCGGCTCGGTCTCGCTGGAGAAGAACGGCAAGCCCTTCCTCTCCTCCGTCCGGATGGGCCTCGGCTGGGAGCCCGCCGGCCGCGGCCGCAACATCGACCTGGACGCCTCCTGCATCGCCTTCGACGCCAAGCGCGAGAAGATGGACACCGCCTGGTTCATGAAGCTGGGGATCTTCAACGGCGCCGTGGCCCACTCCGGCGACAACCTCACCGGCGAGGGCGGCGGTGACGACGAGTCGATCACCGTCCACCTCGACGGCCTGCCGCCCGAGGTCTGCGGCCTGGTCTTCGTGGTCAACTCCTTCTCCGGCCAGAAGTTCACCGACGTCAAGAACGCCTACTGCCGTCTGGTGGACGCGGGCTCCGGCCAGGAGCTGGTCCGTTTCGACCTCACCTCGTCCGAGCCGCACACCGGCGTGGTGATGTGCAAGCTGGTCCGTCAGTACTCCGGCGAGTGGGTGATGACGGCGATCGGCGAGTACGTGGACGCCAAGACCGCCCGCGCCATGGTCAAGCCCGCCGCCTCGATGCTCTGACGCCCCGGGTGCCCGGGCCCGCCGCCCGGGCACCCGAAAACGGCTGGTCCCCGGACCGCCGGCCTGACATCCTGTCCGGATGCTGATCAGGGAAGCCACCCCCGCGGACTGGCCGTCCGTCTGGCCGTTCTTCCACACCATCGCCGCCGCCGGCGAGACGTTCACCTACCCGCTCGACCTGACCTTCGAGCAGGGGCGTGACTGGTGGCTCCTCCCCGCCCCGAGCCGTACCGTGGTGGCCGTCGACGAGGACGGCACCGTCCTCGGCAGCGCCAAGATGAACCGCAACCACCAGGGCAACGGCTCGCACATCGCGAGCGCCAGTTACATGGTCGACCCGGCGCACTCCGGCCGGGGCGTCGGGCGCGCCCTCACCGCGTACACCCTGGACTGGGCACGGGCCGCGGGCTACCGCGCCATGCAGTTCAACGCGGTGGTGGCCTCCAACGAGCGCGCGGTGCGGCTGTACCGGTCGCTCGGCTTCGAGATCCTGGGCACCCTCCCCGAGGGCTTCCACCACCCCGTCCACGGCTACGTCGGCCTGCACGTCATGCACCGCGCGCTCTAGGCCCCTACTCCTCGATCGCGCCGCCGACCCGGCGCAGATGCCGCCGGAAGCTGTACGAGGGATCGGCCGCCCGGCGCGCCAGGTAGTCGTCGAACGCGGTCTGCCGGCGCAGCGTGTCGCCGGAGCGGATCCGCTCCGCCTGCGCGCGTTCGGTCCGCGCGATCCCGACGGCCGTCTCCAGCACCTCGTCCAGTCGCGCGGCCGGCACGAACAGCAGGCCGTCGGCGTCCCCGAACACCACGTCCTCGGCGCTCACCAGGTGCGCCCCGAACCGGGCGGTGACCAGCGCCTCCGGCTCCCGCGGGTCGAGCCGCACCGGACCGAGCGGCAACGCGCCGTAGCTGAACACCGGCAGCCCGATCTCGACCAGCTCCGACGTGTCCCGGTGCAGGCCCCACACCGCCACCCCGGCCACCCCGGCGGACCGCGCCTCCAGTACCGCGAGGTCCCCGACGCAGGCCTCGTCGACCCGCCCGCCGTTGTCGACCACCAGCACGTCCCCGGATCCGGCCGCGCCGTACGCCTCCAGGAACACGTCGACGCTCCCGTAGTGCCGCACCGGCAGCACCCGCCCCGCGACCCGGTGCCCCGCCACCACCGGCCCGACCCCCGCCGGCGCCGCCCGCAGCTCCACCCCCAGCCGCACGCACGCGTCCGCCACCAACGGCGTCGACAACTCCGCGAAGGCCTTCAGCATCCCCAACTCCTCTCACCGGAAATCAAGTTCACCAGCAACGCGATCGTAGGCCCGCCCCGGACTCACACCATCGAGTGAAAGCGGACCGTGTACGGCATAGATCGTCGAAGCCTCGACTAGCGTGACTCGCACCTGAAGGAGGGGCATCATGAGTGCTGTGGCGCATGAGCAACCGATCTCGGACTCCCCGTCGGAGGAAGACCTCCTCCTGGAGGGCTTCCTGAGCCTGCACTCCCCCGAAGGCTTCCGGGCCGAGCTCATCGAGGGAGAGATCATCGTGGCACCACCGCCGGACGGCGATCACGAGGACTACATCGGCTTGCTGATCGACCAGGTGAGCCGCCGGGCAGAGGTCCACATGCAGGTCTCCGGCGGAAAGGGCCTACGCCTGGAGAGCGGCGGGCTCTGCCCGAAGAACCACGTCATCCCGGACGCGACCTTCGCTCCGATGGAACTCCGCCTCTTCCGCGGCGCCCCGTCCTGGATGGACCCCCAGGGCGTGGCCATGGTCGCCGAGGTGACGTCCACCAAGCCCGACCAGGACCGGATCGCCAAGCGGCACTGCTACGCCCGTGCCGCGATCCCGCTCTACCTGCTGATCGACCGCGAACGCTCCCAGGTCAGCGTCTTCGGCACGCCGCACCGCGACGAGTACACCGAAGTGCACATCGCCGCCTTCGGCGAGCCGCTCGACCTGCCCGCCCCCTTCGGCTTCGAGCTGGACACCAAGCCCTTCCTGTAGACCGGGCGGCCTCCGGACCCGGCGACCCGGAGGCCCGGAGACGACGAACGGCCCGCACCCCCCTTCCACAAGGGGTGCGGACCGTTCGCGGTCCGGTGCCTCAGCCCCGCGTCGCCATGGCGCGCAGGAAGAAGGTCAGGTTGGCGGGGCGCTCGGCCAGCCGGCGCATGAAGTAGCCGTACCACTCCTCGCCGTAGGGCAGGTACACCCGCATGGTGTTGCCCTCGCCGGCCAGGCGCAGCTGCTCCTCGGGGCGGATGCCGAACAGCATCTGGTACTCGAAGGAGTCGCGCTTGCGGCCGTTCCACTGGGCGAGCTGGCCGGCGATCTTGATCATGTTGGGGTCGTGCGAGGCGATCATCGGGTAGCCCTCACCGGCCATCAGGACCTTCAGCGCGCGGACGTACGCGAGGTCCACCTCGTGCTTGCCCTGGAAGGCGACCGACTCGGGCTCCTTGTAGGCGCCCTTGCACAGCCGCACCCGGGAGCCCGCGCCGGCGAACTCGCGGCAGTCGGCCTCGGTGCGGCGCAGGTAGGCCTGGAGCACGACGCCCAGCCAGGGGAAGTCGGCCCGCAGCTCGCGCGCGATGGCGAGGGTGGAGTCGGTGGTGGTGTGGTCCTCCATGTCGAGGGTCACCGTGGTGCCCGCGTCGGCGGCCGCCTCGCAGATCCGGCGGGCGTTCTCCAGCGCGATCTTCTCGCCGTCCACCGGGAGGAACTGGCCGACGGCCGACAGCTTCACCGAGACCTCGGCGCCGGCCGCCAGGCCGGTGTCCTTGAGCGCGGCGAGCAGGTGCTCGTACGCCTCGGCGGTCCCGGCGGCCTGGGCGGCGTCCTTGGTGTCCTCACCGAGGTGGTCCAGGGTGACCTTGCGGCCGGTGGCGACCAGGTCGTCGCAGGCGGTGACGGCGTCGTCGAGGGCCTCGCCGGCGACGAACCGCTCGACTATCGCGTGGGTCGGCGGGAACTTCTCGACAACGGTGCGGACCTGCGGGGAGCGGGAGGCCGCGAGAAGGGCGGAACGGAGCATCGTGACTCCTGGAGCTGGTGCTTCTAAGGGTGACAGGAGAGGAGGACGGGGGCGGGCGGCCGGGGGTGGGGCCGCCCGCCCCCGGGGACGCCCGGCTGCGGGACCGGGCGTCGGCGGGGCAGGTCAGCCCATGTGCGGGTAGCGGTAGTCCGTCGGCGGGACGAAGGTCTCCTTGACCGAACGGGTCGAGGTCCAGCGCGCCAGGTTCTGCTTGGCGCCGGCCTTGTCGTTGGTCCCGGACGCCCGGCCGCCGCCGAAGGGCTGCTGGCCGACGACCGCGCCGGTCGGCTTGTCGTTGATGTAGAAGTTGCCGGCCGCGAACCGCAGCTTGTGCATCGCGTCCTGGGCGGCCGCGCGGTCCTGGGAGATGATCGAGCCGGTCAGGCCGTACGGCGACACCGACTCCATCTGGGCCAGCATCTGCTCGTAGTTCTCGTCCTCGTAGACGTGCACCGCGAGGATCGGGCCGAAGTACTCGTCCTTGAAGTACTCGCCGGCCGGGTCCTGGCAGACCAGCACGGTCGGGCGGACGAAGTAGCCCACCGAGTCGTCGTACGTGCCGCCGGCCAGCACCTCGACCGACGGGTCCGCCTGGGCCCGGTCGATCGCGGCCTTGTTCTTGGCGAAGGAGCGCTCGTCGATGACGGCCGACATGAAGTTCGACAGGTCGCTGACGTCGCCCATGGTGAGGCCCTCGACCTCGTCGCGGAAGGCGTCCTTGAGGCCGGCCCACAGCGAGGCGGGGACGTACGCCCGGGAGAGCGCCGAACACTTCTGGCCCTGGAACTCGAAGGCGCCGCGGGTCATCGCGGTCTTCAGCACGGCCGGGTCGGCGGACGGGTGGGCGACCAGGAAGTCCTTGCCGCCGGTCTCGCCGACGATCCGCGGGTAGGTGCGGTAGCCGGCGATGTTCTCGCCGACCGTGCGCCACAGGTGCTGGAAGGTCGCGGTGGAGCCGGTGAAGTGGATGCCCGCCAGCGACGGGTGCTTCAGCGCGACGGCGGAGACGTCCAGGCCGTCGCCGGTCACCATGTTGATGACGCCCTTGGGCAGCCCGGCCTCCTCCAGCAGCTGCATCAGCAGGTGCGCGGAGAACTGCTGGGTCGGGGACGGCTTCCAGAGCACCACGTTGCCCATCAGCGCCGGCGCGGTCGGCAGGTTGCCGGCGATGGCGGTGAAGTTGAACGGGGTGATCGCGTAGACGAAGCCCTCCAGCGGGCGGTGGTCGCTGCGGTTCCAGACACCGTCCGAGGAGATCGGCTGCTCGGCCAGGATCTGCCGGGCGAAGTGCACGTTGAAGCGCAGGAAGTCGACCAGCTCGCACGGGGTGTCGATCTCGGCCTGCTGGGCGGTCTTGGACTGGCCGAGCATGGTGGCGGCGGCCAGGGTCTCGCGCCAGGGGCCGGCCAGCAGGTCGGCGGCGCGGAGGAAGATCGCGGCGCGCGAGTCGAAGGAGAGCGCCTGCCAGGCCGGGGCAGCGGCCAGGGCAGTGTCGATGGCGTCCTGCGCGTCGGCCTGGGTGGCGTTGCGCAGCGTTCCGAGCCTCGCCGCGTGGTTGTGCGGCTGGACGACGTGGATCTCGGTGCCGCCGCCGAGGCGACGCTCACCGTTGATCGTCATGGTCAGCTGGACCGGCTCCTGGCCGCCCAGCTCCTTCAGCTTGGCCTCCAGGCGAGCCCGTTCCGGGCTGCCGGGGGCGTAGCTGTGGACCGGCTCGTTCACCGGCGCGGGGACCTGGGTCACAGCATCCATGAGCGCACGCTCTCCTTCGGTTCATGCGGGATGCCGACGCGGGTCGCACGTCGGCCACAGGACGAACGCTATTCCTGCACCGGGCCCCACTTGATTGGCCTGGCGGCTAAAGTCCCCCGTACGGCGTTGTCCGGACCGACGAAGGGATCACGGGGCGGTCACGGTCGCCGCCGCGCGAGCGGTGACACCGGCGGGACCGGTCCACCGGTCGGGGACCGGCCGCTCACCGCCCCCAGTCCTGTCCGCCCGGCTAAAATCGGCGGTACGCCGTTGTCCGTCCGCATGAAGGAGCCGCCGGTGTCCCAGCCCGCCGGCCTCCCGCTCCGTCAACTGCTGATGTCCCTCGGCGAACCGCTGGTCGAGCTCCAGGCCGCCCCCCAGGGGCTGGACGTCCCGGTCCGCGACGTCGCGATCCTCGACCCCGAGGACCCTCCCACCGCCGCTCCCGGCGAACTCGTGCTCGCCATCGGCGCACGGGGCCGGGCCGCGCTCCCGGCCCTGCGCGCGGCCGGCCGGGCCGGCGCCGCCGCCGTCGCGGTCAAGCTGGACGGCCCCGGCCAGGCCGACGCGCTGCGGGAGGCGGCCACCGAGGCGGGCGTGGCCCTGCTCTCCGTCCGCCGGGAGACCCGCTGGGAGCACCTGGACTCGCTCGCCCGCGCGATCATCGCCGGGCCGGACACCCCGGACGCCCCGGGCGCCCCCGAGCACAACGCGGGCGACCTCTTCTCGCTCGCCCAGACCGTCGCCGTGCTCACCCACGGCATCGTCTCGATCGAGGACACCTCCAGCCGGGTGCTCGCCTACTCCCGGTCCTCCGACTCCGACGAGGTGGACGACCTCCGCCGGCTCTCCATCCTCGGCTGGCAGGGCCCCGAGCCCTACCTCTCGAAGCTCCGCGAGTGGGGCATCTTCCAGCACCTGCGCACCTCGGACTCGGCGATCGCGGTCGATCCGCACCCGGAGCTCGGCCTGCGCCGGCGCCTGGCGATCGGCATCCGGACGGGGGCGCAGCCGCTCGGGACGATCTGGGTGCAGGAGGGTGCCCAGCCGCTGGCGCCGCTCGCCGAGCAGGCGCTGGTCGGCGCGGCCCGGGTGGCGGCGGCGCAGCTGGTCCGGCGGCGGCGGGAGCTGTCGGCGGACGTCCGGCTGACCCGCACGCTGCTCACCGGTCTGCTGGAGGGCTCGACCGGCCCGCAGTCGCTCGCCACCCACCTGGGCCTGGACCTGCGCCGCCCGGCCACCGTGCTGGCGTACAGCGCGCCGACCACCGAGGCGCTCACCCGCGCCGAGGTGACCGGCCTGATCTCGGTGCACACCGCCGCCCGCCATCGCGGCGCGCTGCTCGCCCCGATCGAGTCCCGGGTCTACGTGCTGCTGCCGGAGCTGCCGGCCGGTCTGCCGATGACGACGGTCCGCGACTGGGCGCGGGAGGTGGTGGAGGCGGCCCGGGACCACCTGGGTGTCCCGTTGCGGGCGGCGATCGGCTCGACGGTGGACGGCCTGGCCCAGGTGCCCGACTCCCGGGCCCAGGCGGACCGGATCCTGGACGCCATGGGCCGCGGCGGGGTGGACCTGGAGGTCGCGGCCCTGATCGACGTCCAGGCGGAGGTCCTGGTCAGCGAGATGCTGGCGCTGCTGCAGGAGCGCTCGGGCCTGCGCGACCCCCGGCTGACCGCGCTGACCGCGTACGACCGCCGGCACGGCACCCGGCTCGCGGAGTCGGTGCTGGCCTGGCTGGACGCGCTCGGCGAGGTCCGGGTCGCGGCGGACGCGCTGCACATCCACCCCAACACCCTGCGGTACCGGGTGCGCCGGGCCGAGCAGCTCACCGGGGTCGACCTCGCACAGCCGCAGCAGCGGCTGCTGGCCATGCTCCAGCTGCGACTGCCGCCGGAGTAGGTCCGGGAGCAGCCTCGTGGTCCGGACCGCCGGGAAGGCCGGGCCGGACGGCCGGGCCGGGAAGGACGGGCCCGCGCGCCGGTGGCCGGACGCCGGGAAGGGGCCCGCCGAAGCGAACCCCTCCCCTCACCGCGGTGCTACCGGATCAGGCGCCGTAGCCCTGACCGCGCTTGTGCTCGTTCAGGCGGTGCCAGGGGCCGGTGATGGCCAGCTGGATGCCCGGGGTCTGGATGTTGGCGAACAGGGTCTTGCCGTCGTCCGAGAAGGTCACCCCGGTGAACTCGCTGAACTCCGGCTTCTCGGCGGTGCCGATGTTCAGCTCGTTGCGGGCGATCGGGTAGGTCAGCCCGTCCTCGGTGGCGCCGAACAGGTGCGAGACACCCTCGCCGTCCTCGGCGATCACGATGCCGCCGTACGGCGAGACGGTGATGTTGTCCGGGCCGTCGAAGTTGTCGTGGTCGCCCCAGACGTCGGTGTTGACGCCGAGCAGCACCTTCAGGGTGATGGTGCGGCGGACAGGGTTGAAGAACCAGACCTGGCCGTCGTGCTGGAGCGGGCTCTCCGAGCGGGCGAAGCTGGAGACGAAGTAGAAGCCGCCGTCACCCCACCACATGCCCTCCAGCTTGCGGGCGCGGGTGACCTCGCCGTCCTTGAACTGCTTGCGGACCGAGACCGTCTTGGCGTCGCGGTCCTGGACCTTGACCCAGTCCACGCCGTAGGTGGTGCCGACCTCGGTGGCGCGCGACAGGTCGTCGATGAACTTGCCCTGCGCGTCGAAGACCTTGAAGGCCTCCAGCGTGCCGGCGTCGGCGGCCAGCTTGCGCAGCTGGTAGCGGCCGTGCTTGAAGCCGGCCGGCGGGGTCCAGCGGAACAGCAGTCCGTTGGGGTTCGAGGCGTCCTCGGTCAGGTAGACGTGACCGCGCTTCGGGTCCACCACGACGGCCTCGTGCGCGTAACGGCCGAAGGCCTTCACGGGCTGCGGGTCGCGGTTGTAGTCGTCGTCGAACGGGTCGACCTCGAAGATGTAGCCGTGGTCCTTGGTGAAGCCGTTCTTGCCGGCCTTGTCCTCGGTCTCCTCACCGGACAGCCAGGTGCCCCAGGGGCTCACGCCACCGGCGCAGTTGGTGGCGGTACCGGCGATGCCGACCCACTGCTCGACCGTGCCGTTGCGCTTGGCGTGCACGATGGTGCAGCCACCGGCCGCGCCCGGGTCGTAGACGTGGCCCTCGGTCAGCGGCACCGGGTAGGGCCAGTTGGCGCGGGCGCCGCCCAGCTCGTGGTTGACGACCAGCAGGTTGCCGCCGCGCTCGTCCTCGAAGGCGGAGGTGCCGTCGTGGTTGCTGGGGGTGAACTCGCCGGTGCGCAGCTTGGTGACGCCGGCCCGGTTCACCACCTTGTAGCTGAAGCCCTTGGGCAGGGCGAGCAGCTTCTCCGGGTCGGCGGCCAGCGGGCCGTAGCCGACGGCGGCGCGCTCGGCGTCGGCCGTCGCGGCGTCCTGCACCTCACCGCCGACCGGAGCGGCGATCGCGCCCGGGGCGCTGGCCAGCGCCTCGGCGCTGCCGGCGATCAGGACACCGGCCCCGACGAGGGTGGAACGGTTCACGAAGTCCCGGCGGGACAGCGACATGTGAGTCACTCCTGAGAGGTGGGCCGCCGACCGGGACGGAGCCCGGTGCGTGGCGTGCGAGGCGTCGAGGCAGGTCGTCGACGCCAGCAGACTCCGCCGCCGCGGTGAACGCCCGGTGAAGCGGATGCCTCGTCAGAGTGTTCATTTGCCGACCGTATTCGAATGCATGACCAGCCCTTTGCCATGCGTACCACAGGTCACCGCGCCAGGACACCGTGCCACCGCGCCGCGTCACGGTGCCGCGTCACGGTGCCGCGGCGCCGCGGCACCGTCCGCCGCTCACCGGGCCGCGCGGGCCGCCCGCCACTGCTCCCAGGCCGCGAGCCAGAGCTGCTCGCCGAGCCGCTGCCCCTCCCAGCCGTCGCCCGCCCCGGCCGCCCGGTCCCGCCAGAGCTGCTCCCAGGCGCGCTGCGCGGGCAGGCTCGCCACCTCGCTGGCGAACACCGTGTAACGGATGACCTCCTCGACCGCGGCCACCCCCTCCGCCGTGCCGACCACCCACTGGGTCTGCCGCGAGAGCCGGTTGAGGTGGTTGACCATCGCCGTCACCGACGCGACCGCCTCCTCGCGGCTCTCCGAGCCGAGCCGCATCTGCCGGCGCACCGCGGCCTCCCAGCGCAGCGCGCCGGTCTCGCCGCGCAGCCCGCGCGGCAACCGGGGCGTCCGGCCGGCCCGGACCTGCGCCTCGATCGCCGCGGACTCGGCGATGCAGTGCTCGATCACCGCCCGGTGCGCCTCCAGCCCGGCGGACGGCGCGAGTTCGCGCTCCTCGACCGGGACGTACCGGGCCCGGCGGGCGGCGAGGCCGCGCAGCAACGCGGTCCGGCCGCGCAGATGCCGCTCGACGTCCTCGATCGGCGCCAGTTCGAGGCTGCCCGGCGCCACTCCGCGCCCGCAGACGGTGACGGTCAGCCCGGCCACCCGGAACCGGCCCGCCCAGACCGGGCCGGCGCCGGAGGTGGTGCCGAGGCCGGGCACCGGGGCGTCCGGCCGGTCCCAGAGGTCGCGCAGGTCCTCGTGGACCTCCACCGCGCACGGCTCGCCGCCGACGGTGATCCACTCGCGCAGCGCCCGGACCCGGCCCGGGCCGTCGCCCTCGTCGACGCCGAGCTGCTCGTAGACCCGGTCGCGCTCGTCCTCGACCACGTCCTCCAGATCGGGCAGCGCGCCGGGCCGGTCGGCGCCGGGCCGATAGGTGCGCACGGTGACGTACGGGCCGTCGGCACAGGTCCAGTCGCCGGAGCAGACCTCGACCCAGGACAGCCGGCCGTCACAGGTCTCGAACGCGGCCAGCGCGTCACCGTCCGGGCCCACGCCCCGCACGACGCCGTACACCGGGAAGTCGGCCGCGGCCAGGGTGCGGCGGGAGAACTCCTCCTGGTCGGCGAAGCGGTCCTCCCGTCCGCACGGGTCCATCCACCGCGCGCCGTCCCCCCGGAGACCGTCCTGCCTGCCACCGCTCTCCCGCGTCATCCCGCGCCGCACCCCCATGTCCTCGCCGCCCTCAAAGCCTGCGGGACACCCTACGTGGCCCGACCTGCCGGGTCATCAGCTCCTTTGCCCCGCCGAGTGGATCGATACCCGTGCCACCGTGTCAGGGCACCTGTTTGTCAGTCCCGCTTCCTACGCTGTCGGGCATGACCGCAACCCAGGCCTTTCCGGCCCGCATCAGCATCGTCACCCTCGGGGTGACGGACCTCGACCGCAGCGCCCGCTTCTACGAGGACCTCGGGTGGCGCCGTTCCACGGTCTCCAGCCCGGAGATCGTCTGGTTCCGCACCGCCGACTCGGTGCTCGGCCTCTTCCCGAGCGACGAGCTGGCCGCCGACGCGGGCGTCCCCGCACTCGGCGAGCCGTCGTTCCGGGGTGTCACCCTCGCGGTGAACCTGGAGTCGCCCGAGCGGGTCGACGCCGCCCTGAGGACGGCCGTCGAGGCCGGCGCCACCGTGGTCAAGCCCCCGGCCGCGACCAGCTGGGGCGGCTACTCCGGCTACTTCGAGGACCCGGACGGCCACCTCTGGGAGCTGGCCCACAACCCGTTCTTCCCCTTCACCGAGGACGGCTCGCTGGACCTCCCGTGACCGGCCGGGCGCACCGCCCCGCCCCCCGCCGGCCCCCGCCGCCTCAGCTCTTCGAACGCGCCTTGAAGGCCGCCTTGCGCGCCTCCTTGGCCACCGTCCGGTCCAGGTGCAGCTCGCCGACCGCCTCCAGCACGTCCGCCGTGTACGGGTGGTCGACCCGCCAGAGCTCGCCGAAGTAGCTCGCCGGATTGCCGGTCACCGGCAGGTCGGCGATCAGCTCGCGCAGCAGTTCGGCGTCGCCGCCGGTGTCGAGCAGCTGGGCGGCGAAGGTGTCGACCACCGTCCACAGCGCCATCCCCCGCTCCGGGGCGGGCACGTCGGTGGCGCCGGCTCCGACCAGCCAGGCCCGTGCGGCCCCGCCCAGCTCCGGGTCGTCCAGCACCTCCCGGGCGGCGGGCTCGGCGGGCCGGCCGATCATGCCCAGCGCCAGCCCGCTGAGCATCCGGCGCATCGGGGCGTACGCGTCATCGCCGCGCGAGGCCGCCAGCAGCTCGCGCGCCGCCTCCACCGGCTCCCGGCCGGTCACCCAGACCTGCAGTTCCTCGTCGGGCAGCACGTTGGCGGCCTCGCAGATCCCGCGGAGCAGCTCGGCGGCGTCGCCCTGGGCCAGCTCGCCGACCAGCGGCGCGTCGTAGCCGTCCTCCAGCAGCCACTGGCGGATGCCGTACTGGCCGAGCGGGGTGAGCCGGACCAGGCCGAAGCGGGCCGACTCCTCCTCGTCCAGCGGCTCCTCGCCGACCGCGACGCCGACGGGCTCCTGCCCCTCCTCCTCGTCGAACAGCTCCGGGTCGATCGGACGGTAGTCCAGCAGACCGAGTTCGGCGAGGTCACCCAGCATCGGGTCCAGCGCGACCATCACGTCGGTGATGTCGCCGAGCAGCTCCTCACTCGGCTCCTCCCCCTCCGGGACGACCAGCAGGGCGGCCAGCACCCCCAGCGGCACGGTCTCGGCGCCGGGGTCGGCGAAGGCGGTGGTCTCGTAGAGCACCTGGAGCGCCTCGTCGAGCAGCTCGGCGGCCTCCTCCCGGGCCTCCTCGACCCGCGCCAGCCGCTCCTCGTCCTCCTCGTCCGGCTCCTCGGCGGCCCCCGCCCGCTCGGCCGCCTCCTCGGCGGTCTCCTCCTCCGGCAGCGAGTCGGCCTCCACGGCCAGCTCCCGGACGATCCCGGCGGCGGTCAGCCAGAGCTCCAGGACGGTCTCCGCGTCCCCCTCCTCGGCCGGCTCCAGATCCGGACCGGGAATGGCCACGTGCTCGCCGGCGGCGGTGGTGCCGATCTCGACGAGGTCGAGGTCACAGGCCAGCGACCAGGCCCGCATCGCCTCGACCACGGCCTCCTCCGGCGCCTCGCCCTCCTCCGGCGCGAGGCCGAGCAGCCGGGCGGCCGGCTCACGGTCCGGACCGGTGAGGTCGCCGAACTCGTCCACCTCCCGGTGCGGGGCCGCCCAGCGGGCCAGCTTCAACGCGAACCCGAACATCGGCACGGCCTTCGCCTGCTCGGCCAGCTCGGACTCGGCCGGCAGCCGCACCGGCGGTACCAGCACGGCCGCGTCGTCCAGGTCTTCGTCGTCCAGCCCGTGCGCGGCGAACGCCCCATAGAGGTCCTGCAGCTCCAGGTCGGCGGGCAGCACCGCGCCGACCGCCCCCTCGTCCGGCGCACCCGCCGACGAAGCCCCAGCGTTCTTACGACGTCGTCCGGCCATTGTCGTGCGCTCTCCCTACCGCCAGCGGTCGGCCGATCCGTTCCGGCCGCCGTGGACCAGCTCCCTGTGCCGGTCCGCTACCTCAGCGTATAGGCCGGGCACCCCCGATGCCCGGCCTCCCGGGGCGCGCGCCGCAACCATGCGCCCACCCCTTATCCTTCGAACCGGTACCGCGCACACCCCGCACGGGCCACCGGGCAACGAAGCCCCTCCGCCCTCCTCGCCCGCTACCGGGTGGGAGGGTCCCATGCTCACCCGCTCCACCAGGGAGCCCCGCACCGAGGCCACCACCACAGCGCCCCCGGACGGGCGTGCCGGCACACCCCGCCGACCTTGGTGGTGCCCGGCCACAGGAGACCCCTGCCATGGCGGACCTCTCCCCTGCCGGCTCCGGCCTGCGCACCGCGCAGTTCGACGGACGCCGACTGTCGGAGGCCCTGCTTCCCCTGGAGCTCGCGCCGCGCGCCCAGCTCCAGCTCGCCGCGATAAGCCGCTGGAACGCGCTGCGCGGTGTCCGCGTCGGCCTCGTCGCCGGCGCCCTCCTCCTCATGCTGATCGGTGCCAACCTGGCCACGCCGATCTACCCGCTGCTCCAACAGCGACTCTCGCTGACCGCGCTCGACACCACGATCCTCTTCACGGTGTACGTGTTCGCGCTGGTGCCGGTGCTCGCCGTGGTCGGCCACTGGTCGGACCACCTCGGCCGCCGCGCGCTGATCCTGCCCGCCGTGACCCTGGCCGCCGCCGGGGACGCCGTCTTCGCCACCTCGGACAGCTTCTGGCAGCTCGCCCTCGGCCGCGCCGTCCAGGGCATCGCGGTGGGCCTGTCCACCGGGGCCGCCGGGGCCGCCCTCGGTGACCTGCTGCCCGACCGCCCCACGCTGGCCGCCAAGCTCACCCTGGCCTGTTCGGCGGGCGGCGTGGCACTCGGCCCGGTGGTCGGCGCCCTGCTGGCCGGCGGCTCCGACCCGCTGCTGACGCCCTTCCTGCTGCACGCCGTCGCCCTGCTCGCGCTCTGTGTGCCGCTCGCCCTGGTCCACCCCCGGATGCCCGGCCGCGACCGCCCGCCGGCCTCCCCGCCGCGCATCACCACCCCGGCGCACCTGCGCCCGCAGCGGCTCGCCCTGCCGACCACCGGCCGCCGCGAGTTCCTGCAGGCCTCGGCCGCCGGCTTCATCTCCTACGCGGTCTTCGGCGTCTACCTCAGCCTGGCCCCGGCCTTCTCCGCCAAGCTGCTGCACACCGACTCCCGGCTGACCGGCGCCGTCGTGGCCGCGCTGCTGCTCGGCTCCTCCGCCGTCGCCCAGTTGCTCGTCCCGCCGACCGCCGACCGCCTGGTCATCGCCCTCGGCATGACCGGCCTCGCGGCCGGCCTCGGCCTGGTCGTCACCGCCCAGTACACCGGCACGCCGGCGCTGCTGTTCATCGGCAGCGTCCTCGGGGGCTCCTGCCAGGGCGTCGCCTTCCGCTCGCTGTTCACCACCGCGGTGGCCGCGATGAACCCGGAGCGCCGGGGCTCCGAACTCAGCTCCCTCTGGGTCATCGTGTACCTCGGCAGTTCGCTGCCGATCGTCGCCGTCGGCGCGCTCGTCCAGGCCTACGGCCTGCTCCCGGCCACCAGCGGCTTCGTGGGCCTCGCCGCCCTGCTCTGCGTCGGCCTGGCCCTCGCGGTGGCCCGCCCGCCCCGGCGCGCGGCTGCCTGACCGGCCCGAAGGCCGCCGCCCGGGACGGATCTCCGTCCCGGGCGGCGGCTTTCGCGGTGGCGGCTATGCGGTCCAGGGCTTCCAGGTGTCCGTGACGATCTCGAACCCGAAGGGCGCCGGCAGCCGCACCGGCTCACCGAACTTCCACTCGCCGAGCACCCGGTAGCTCCCCTCACCGCGGTCCGGCTCACCGAACAGCGTGATGCCGGGCTGCCGCGGGTCACGCTCCACCAGCAGGTGGTAGGGCACCCCGGTCCGCGCGTACCCGCTCCACTTGGTGGGCTTGAGCCGTCGGCCGAGAACGGGACGGCGGTCGTTGTGCGCGTTGGAGGAGGATGTCACCTCGATCACCAGATCCAGATCCTGCGGCTGGAGATGGAGCGCGTCCTCCGCCCGGAGCTTGGCATCGGTGTCCTTGTGGAGGACGACCATGTCCGGGATGTAACCGTCGCCGATGTCGACCAAGTCCAGATTCACGGCCTGCACGGCCCGCCAGGAGAATGCCGCATCCGCCACCCGTGCATAGCGCACCGCGTCCTGGATGTCCGCGAGAATCCCCGCGTGAAGGTAAACAGGCGCCGGTGACACGACGAACTCCCCTCCGATCACCTCGACCCGTGTGCCGTCGTCAGGGATCCGCAGGTACTCGTCGAGCTCGCCCCGGACCCACATGGCGTACGGCGAGTCGGGCAACGTCCAGTGTCCGACCGCTTCCACAGCCATCCCGTCGCTCCCTTCGCGGTCGCGGCACCAGCGTGGCCGCCCGCTCGCAGATATACCACTGCCGCGCGAATACTTCCCCCGGAGGAGAGACTCGCGCGGCAGTGGGTTGACGAAGGCCCGTCGGTCAGACGTTGAAGCCGAGGGCGCGGAGCTGGTCGCGACCGTCGTCGGTGATCTTGTCCGGGCCCCACGGCGGCATCCAGACCCAGTTGATCCGCAGGTCCTGGACGAGACCGTCGGTCGCGGTCCTGGCCTGGTCCTCGATGACGTCGGTCAGCGGGCAGGCCGCCGAGGTGAGCGTCATGTCGATGGTGGCCACGTCGGACTCGTCGATGTGGATGCCGTAGATCAGGCCCAGGTTGACGACGTCGATGCCCAGCTCGGGGTCGACGACGTCCATCAGGGCCTCGGTCAGGTCCTCGACGGAGACGGTTCCGGCGGTGGTGCCGACGATGACGGTCGGCCCCTCCGAGGCGGAAGGGGCGGGCGTCGCGATGTCACTGTCACTCATGGTCTGTCCTCCTCTTCTGCTTCAGTCGTTCAGGTCGTTGACGGCGGGCTGCTCGGCCAGGGCCTTGGCGGTGGCGTCCTTCCAGGCCATCCAGCTGAGCAGCGCGCACTTGACCCGGGCCGGGTACTTGGAGACGCCGGCGAACGCGACCGCGTCCTCCAGCACCTCCTCGTCGCCCTCGCCCTGACCCTTGCTCTGCATCAGCTCCAGGAAGGCCTCCTGGACGACCTGCGCCTCGCCCACGGTCTTGCCGACCACCAGGTCGTTCAGCACCGAGGCGCTGGCCTGGCTGATGGAACAGCCCTGCGACTCGTACGAGACGTCCACGACCGTGGCACCGTCGAGCCGCACCCGCAGGGTGATCTCGTCCCCGCAGGTCGGGTTGACGTGGTGCACCTCGGCGTCGCCGTCCCGCAGCCCCTTGCCGTGCGGGTTGCGGTAGTGGTCCAGGATGATGTCCTGGTACATCGAGTCGAGCTTCATGTCGTGGGCCGTCCCGTCAGCCGAAGAAGTTCCGGACGTGGTGCAGGCCGTCGATCAGGGCGTCGACCTCACCGGGCGTCGAGTACAGGTAGAACGACGCCCGCGTGGTCGCCGGAATTCCGTACCGCAGGCAGACCGGCCGCGCGCAGTGGTGGCCGACCCGCACGGCGATGCCCTGCTCGTCCAGCACCTGGCCCACGTCGTGCGGGTGGATGTCACCCAGCGTGAACGAGATCGCGGCGCCCCGGTCCACGGCCGTGCGCGGACCGATGATCCGCAGGTCCGGGACCTCCAGCAGCCGCTCGACCGCGTAGGCGGTGATGGCGTGCTCGTGCGCGGCGATCCGCTCCATGCCGATGTTCGACAGGTAGTCGATGGCCGCGCCGAGCCCGACCGCCTGGGCGATCGGCGGGGTGCCGGCCTCGAACTTGTGCGGTGCCGGGGCGTAGGTGGACGAGCCCATGGTGACGGTCTCGATCATCTCGCCGCCGCCGAGGAACGGCGGAAGGTCCTCCAGCAGCTCCTGGCGGCCCCAGAGCACGCCGATGCCGGTGGGAGCCAGCATCTTGTGACCGGTGAAGGCGACGAAGTCGGCCTCCAGCGCCTGCACGTCCAGCACCATGTGCGGCGCGGCCTGCGAGGCGTCGATGACGACCAGCGCGCCGACGGCCTGGGCCCGGCGGACGATGGCCTCGACCGGGTTCACGGTGCCGAGCAGGTTGGAGACCAGGGTGAACGAGACCACCTTGGTCTTCTCGGTGATCAGCTCGTCGATGTTCGACAGGTCGAGCCGGCCCTCGTCGGTCAGCCCGAACCACTTCAGCTTCGCGCCGGTGCGCTGCGAGAGCAGCTGCCACGGGACGATGTTGGAGTGGTGCTCCATCTCCGTGATGACGATCTCGGAGTCGGCGTCCACCCGGTACGGCTCGTCCGCCCAGGTCAGCATGTTGGCGACCAGGTTGAGCGACTCCGAGGCGTTCTTGGTGAAGACCACCTCGTTGCGGCTCGGCGCGTTGACGAAGGCCGCGACCTTGTCCCGGGCCCCCTCGTACAGCGCCGTGGCCTCCTCGGCCAGCACGTGCACGCCGCGGTGCACGTTGGCGTTGTGCCGCTCGTAGTAGGCGTTCAGCGCCTCCAGCACCTGGCGCGGCTTCTGCGAGGTCGCGGCGTTGTCCAGGTAGACCAGGGGCTTGTCGTCGTGCAGCAGGCGCTGCAGGACGGGGAAGTCCTTGCGGATCGCGTCGGTGTCGAGCAGACCCCGCAGGCCCGTGGCCGGGCCACTCGTCTCGGGAGTATGGATCACTCGGAAGCGCCACCCTTCACGTAGGACTCGTAGCCCTCTTCCTCCAGCTTGTCGGCCAGCTCGGCGCCGCCGGACTCGACGATGCGGCCGGCCGCGAAGACGTGGACGTAGTCGGGCTTGATGTACCGCAGGATGCGGGTGTAGTGGGTCACCAGCAGGGTGCCGACCTCGCCGGTCGAGCGGACCCGGTTGATGCCCTCGGAGACGACCCGCAGCGCGTCGACGTCCAGACCGGAGTCGGTCTCGTCGAGGATCGCGATCTTCGGCTTGAGGAGCTCCAGCTGCAGGATCTCGTGGCGCTTCTTCTCACCGCCGGAGAAGCCCTCGTTGACGTTGCGCTCGGCGAAGGCCGGGTCCATCTGGAGGGCCGCCATCGCCTCCTTGACCTCCTTGACCCAGAGCCGCAGCTTCGGGGCCTCGCCACGGGTGGCGGTGGCGGCGGTGCGCAGGAAGTTGGACACCGAGACGCCCGGGACCTCGACCGGGTACTGCATGGCCAGGAAGACGCCGGCGCGGGCGCGCTCGTCGACGGACATCTCCAGGACGTCCTCGCCGTCCAGCAGCACCGAGCCACCGGTGACGGTGTACTTGGGGTGACCCGCCAGCGAGTACGCCAGGGTGGACTTGCCGGAGCCGTTCGGACCCATGATCGCGTGGGTCTCGCCCTGCTTCACGGTCAGGTCGACGCCCTTCAGGATCTCCCGGGGGCCGTTCTCCGCCTCGACGGAGACGTGCAGGTCGCGGATTTCAAGGGTTGCCATATGTACTCAGGACTCCTGGTTGACGGAGACGAGCACATCGTCCCCTTCGATCTTTACGGGGTAGACAGCGACCGGCTTGGTGGCGGGCAGTCCGGAGGGCTTGCCGGTGCGCAGGTCGAAGCTGGAGCCGTGCAGCCAGCACTCGATCATGCAGTCCTCGACCTCGCCCTCGGCGAGCGAGACGTTCGCGTGCGAGCAGGTGTCGTTGATCGCGAACACCCCCTCGTCGGTCCGGACGACGGAGACGGGCACACCGTTGAGGTCGACGCGCCGGGGCACGTCCTCCTGGAGCTCGCTCAGCGCGCAGGCACGGAGAAAACTCATCGGCCTCAGACCGCCGCTTCCAGCTCGGCCTCGATCTTCTCCATGAGCTGCTCCTGGATCTCGGCGACGCCGATCTGCTGGACCAGTTCGGCGAAGAAGCCGCGCACCACCAGGCGGCGGGCCTCGTCGGCCGGGATGCCGCGGGCCTGCAGGTAGAAGAGCTGCTCGTCGTCGAAGCGGCCGGTCGCGGAGGCGTGGCCGGCGCCGACGATCTCGCCGGTCTCGATCTCCAGGTTGGGGATCGAGTCGACCCGGGCGCCGTCGGTCAGCACCAGGTTGCGGTTGAGCTCGTAGGTGTCGGTGCCCTCGGCGGCCGCGCGGATCAGCACGTCGCCGACCCAGACGGCGTGCGCGTCCTGGCCCTGCAGCGCGCCCTTGTAGACGACGTTGGAGCGGCAGTGCGGGGTGTCGTGGTCGATGACCAGACGGTGCTCCAGGTGCTGGCCGGCGTCGGCGAAGTAGAGGCCGAACAGCTCGGCCTCGCCACCGGGCGCCGCGTAGGAGACCCGCGGGTGGATGCGGACCACGTCGCCGCCGAAGGTGACCACGACGGACTTCAGCGAGGCGTCCCGGCCGACCAGGGCGGTCTGCTGGGCGGCGTGCACCGCGTCGCGGTCCCAGTCCTGGACGGAGACGAAGGTCAGCTTGGCGCCGTCACCCAGCAGCAGCTCGACGTTGGCCGCGCGGGTGCCCGTGCCGGTGTGGTTGATCACCACGACGGCCTCGGCGAACGGCTTGACGTCGATCACCACGTGGGCGAAGCGGGTGCCGCCCTCGCCGTGCACGTCGATCTTCACCGGCTCGGTGAGCACCGTCTCCTTGGGGACGGTGACCACGAGCGCCTGCTCGAAGGCGCTGAACGCCTGGGCGGCGACCCGGTCGACCGGCTTGCCGGCCTTGCCCAGCCGGGCGTCGTCGCGGCCGACGGTCTCGGCGGTGACGCCGTCCGGGAGGCTCAGCTCGACCTTGTCGGTGCCCTTCTCCGCCTCGGCGGCGCTGCCGTCGTGCAGGCCGTTCAGACGGTGCATCGGGGTGAACCGCCAGTCCTCCTCGCGGCCGGTCGGCACCGGGAAGTCGCCGACCTCGAAGGAGGGCTTGACGGCGACGCGGGCGTCGATCGGCTGCTGGACGGTGGCGCGGCCGGTGCCGGGGCCGGCGAGCTGCGCGCCCGCCCCGGCGGTGCCGACCTCGATCGAACCGGCGGTGGTGGAGCCGGTGGGGGTGTTGACGTCAGCCATGGCTGTCGTGGTGCTCTCTTCCTAAGATTGCGGACTGGACTGCGTGCGGCCGTACGTCAGCCGACGGAGCCCTCCATCTGCAGCTCGATCAGCCGGTTCAGCTCCAGCGCGTACTCCATCGGCAGCTCGCGCGCGATCGGCTCGACGAAACCGCGGACGATCATCGCCATCGCCTCGAACTCGGTCATGCCCCGGCTCATCAGGTAGAAGAGCTGGTCCTCGCTGACCTTGGAGACGGTCGCCTCGTGGCCCATCGACACGTCGTCCTCGCGGACGTCCACGTACGGGTAGGTGTCCGAGCGGGAGATGGTGTCGACCAGCAGCGCGTCGCAGAGCACGTTGGACTTGGCGCCCTTGGAGCCCTCGCCGATCTCGATCAGACCGCGGTAGGAGGTGCGGCCGCCGCCCCGCGCCACCGACTTGGAGACGATGTTGGAGGAGGTGTTCGGCGCCATGTGGACCATCTTGGCGCCGGCGTCCTGGTGCTGGCCCTCACCGGCGAAGGCGATCGACAGGGTCTCGCCCTTGGCGTGCTCGCCCATCAGGTAGACGGCCGGGTACTTCATGGTGACCTTGGAACCGATGTTGCCGTCGACCCACTCCATGGTCGCGCCCTCGTACGCCACGGCGCGCTTGGTGACCAGGTTGTAGACGTTGTTCGACCAGTTCTGGATGGTCGTGTAGCGGCAGCGGCCGCCCTTCTTGACGATGATCTCCACGACCGCGGAGTGCAGCGAGTCCGAGGAGTAGATCGGCGCGGTGCAGCCCTCGACGTAGTGGACGTAGGCGTCCTCGTCGACGATGATCAGCGTCCGCTCGAACTGGCCCATGTTCTCGGTGTTGATCCGGAAGTAGGCCTGCAGCGGGATGTCGACGTGGACACCCTTCGGCACGTAGATGAAGGACCCGCCCGACCACACGGCCGTGTTCAGCGCGGCGAACTTGTTGTCGCCGGCCGGGATGACGGTGCCGAAGTACTCCTTGAAGATCTCCGGGTGCTCCCGGAGCGCGGTGTCGGTGTCCAGGAAGATGACGCCCTGCTCCTCCAGGTCCTCGCGGATCTGGTGGTAGACGACCTCGGACTCGTACTGCGCGGCGACACCGGCGACCAGGCGCTGCTTCTCCGCCTCCGGGATGCCGAGCCGGTCGTACGTCGCCTTGATGTCGGCGGGCAGGTCCTCCCAGGACTCGGCCTGCTTCTCGGTCGAACGGACGAAGTACTTGATGTTGTCGAAGTCGATGCCGGTGAGGTCCGAGCCCCAGGTGGGCATGGGCTTCTTGCCGAACAGCTTGAGGCCCTTGAGGCGGAGGTTCAGCATCCACTCGGACTCGTTCTTCTTCGCCGAGATGTCGCGGACGACGTCCTCGCTGAGCCCGCGCTTGGCGGCGGCACCGGCGGCATCCGGGTCCGCCCAGCCGTACTCGTAGGTGCCCAGGCCTTCGAGCTCCGGGTGCGAAACGGTGTCAGTCATGCGAGCTTCCTAACGCGCGGAGGCTGAATCTTCGGTGGACGTACCGGCAGTCGGCACCGCACCGGAACCCGGACCCGTGCTGCGCAGGGAGGGCGACGATGCGGCACCGGGTGCCGGCACATAGGTGGTGCAGACCCCGTCGCCGTGGGCGATGGTGGCCAGCCGTTGCACATGGGTGCCCAGCAGTTGGGAGAAGACCTCGGTCTCCGCCTCGCAGAGCTGCGGGAACTGCTCGGCGATGTGCGCGACCGGGCAGTGGTGCTGGCAGAGCTGGGCGCCCGCCGGGGCTTTCGCCGCGGCCGACGGAACCCGCCGCACCGTGGCAGCGTACCCGTCGGCGCTCAGCGCCCGGGCCAGTGCCTCGGTGCGCTCACCGGCGGCGGCCTCGCGCAGGGCGTCCAGGTACTTCTCGCCCTGCTTGCCGAACCGGGCGCGGGCGAAGGCGGCGACCGCCTCCTCGCCCGCGGCGCCGCCGCCCACCGCGTCGGAGATCCAGCGCAGCGCGTCGGCCGCGAGCTGGTCGTACGCCTGGTAGAAGGCGTCCCGACCGGATTCGGTGAGGGCGAAGACCTTGGCCGGGCGCCCCCGGCCGCGGCTGCCGTAGACCCGCTGCTCGCGGGCGTCGACCAGCCCCGCGGCGGCGAGGCCGTCCAGGTGGCGCCGGACGGCGGCGGTCGACAGACCGAGCCGGTTCGCCAGGTCGGCGGCGGAGGAGGGGCCGTGGTCGAGGATCGAGCGGGCGACCCGGTCCCGGGTCGCCCGGTGACCGTCGAGCAGCACCTCGGTCGCCGTCGCGGGCACGGCGCAGCCGGGGGCCGACTCGGCCTCCTGCTGCGTGGGGTGCTCGCGCATGTTTTTCACAACACGATTGTTGCGTAATTCCTTCCGAAGGGACAACCCGTGATGCAGGCCTCACTCGTGTCATCTGTCACGCAGGTAAGCCTTACCTGACCTGCGGAAACGATCACGAGGGTGCCGTTCCGCCGCTCACCGCCGCCGGTCCGGGCCCGGCTCCCCGGGGTCCGCCGATCCGGAATCCCGCCCTCCGCCGTGCCCCGTCCGCCGCGACCGGCGGCCCGGCCCGGCCTCCCGGCCGGCCGCCGTGTTCGCTCCTCTTAGACTCGCCGGTATGCACTCCGAACCCGCGGTCCGGGTCACCGGGCTGGTCAAGCGCTACGGCACCAAGACGGCGGTGGACGGTCTCGACCTCACCCTCGCGCGCGGCGCCGTCACCGCCGTGCTCGGCCCCAACGGCGCCGGCAAGACCACCACCATCGAGACCTGCGAGGGCTACCGCCGCCCCGACGCCGGCACCGTCCGGGTCCTCGGCCTCGACCCGGTCACCCAGGGCGCCGAGCTCCGCCCGCGGATCGGGGTGATGCTGCAGTCCGGCGGCGTGTACGCGGGAGCGCGCGCCGTCGAAATGCTCCGGCACACCGCCAAACTGCACGCCCACCCGCTCGACGTGGACGCCCTGGTCGAGCGCCTCGGCCTCGGCTCCTGCGGCCGCACCACGTACCGCCGGCTCTCCGGCGGCCAGCAGCAGCGGCTCGCCCTGGCGATGGCCGTGGTCGGCCGCCCCGAGCTGGTCTTCCTGGACGAGCCCACCGCCGGCCTCGACCCGCAGGCCCGCCGCGCCACCTGGGAGCTGGTCCGCGACCTGCGCCGCGACGGCGTCACGGTGGTCGTCACCACCCACCACATGGACGAGGCCGAACAGCTCGCCGACCGGGTCGCCGTCGTCGACCGCGGCCGCGTGATCGCCGAGGGCACCCCCGAGGAGCTCTGCCGCGGCGGCGCGGAATCCTCGCTGCGCTTCGACGGCCCGCCCGGCCTCGACCTCAGCACCCTGCTCAAGGAGCTGCCCGAGGGGGCCGCCGCCACCGAGACCGCCCCCGGCAGCTACCGCGTCGAGGCCCCGGTCGACCCGCGGCTGCTGGCCACCGTCACCGGCTGGTGCGCGGCCACCGGCATCCTCCCCGAGCGGCTCGCCGTGCAGCGCCGCAGCCTTGAGGACGTCTTCCTCGACCTGACCGGACGGGAGCTCCGCTCATGACCTCCGTGGACTACTCCCCGCGGCCGGGCGCCGCCCCCGTGGGCCGGATGCTGCTCGCGCAGACCGCGTTCGAGACCAGGATGCTGCTGCGCAACGGCGAGCAGCTGCTGCTGACGGTGATCATCCCGACGGTGCTGCTCGTGCTGTTCTCCGCCGTCGACATCGTCACCGTCGAGGGCCCCGGCAAGCGCGTCGACTTCCTGGCCCCCGGCCTGCTGGCGCTGGCCGTGCTGTCCACCGCCTTCACCGGGCAGGCCATCGCCACCGGCTTCGAGCGCCGCTACGGCGTGCTCAAGCGCCTGGGCGCCAGCCCGCTCCCCCGCTGGGCCCTGCTCACCGCCAAGACCGGCTGCGTGCTGGTCACCGAGGCACTCCAGGTCGCGCTGCTGAGCGTGATCGCGCTCGCCCTCGGCTGGTCCCCCCAGGGCAACCCCCTGACCGTCCTCGCCCTGCTGGTGCTGGGCACCGCCGCCTTCTCCGGCCTCGGCCTGCTGATGGCCGGCACCCTCAAGGCGGAGGCCACGCTGGCCGCCGCCAACCTGGTCTTCGTCCTGCTGCTGCTGGCCGGCGGCGTGATCGTCCCGCTGTCGAAGTTCCCGTCCGCCGTTCAGTCGGTGCTGGAACTGACCCCGATCGCCGCACTGTCGGACGGTCTGCGCTCGGTCCTGCAGACCGGCGCCGGCGTGCCCTGGGCCGACCTCGGCATCCTGACCGGCTGGGCCGTCCTCGGCCTGGCCGCGGCGGCCCGCTTCTTCCGCTGGGAGTGACCACCACCCGCCCGCGACGCGAAGGCCCCCGCCCTGCCGGACGGGGGCCTTCGCGTCGGCCGGCCACCCCGGCCGCGGAGCGGGTGTCGCGCCGTCGACGGCTCAGTGACCGCCGGGCCGGGCGGCCGACGTGCGACGGTCCTGGAGCCAGCGCTCGCTCTGCCGCGCCCACACGCCCTGGTACTCCTCGAAGAGCGGCCGGAGCCGGTCCTGGGTGAGGTCGTCGGCGGGCGTCGAGGCGATGAGGTACTCCAGCTCGTCCGCGAGACGCTGGAACCGGTACTGCGACTCCTCCATCAACACCCAGCGCGATCGCCAGTTGAAGAACGACTCGACGGCTCCCAGCAGGGTCACCACGGCCACGAGGGCGAAGCCCAGGCCGGCCCAGAAGTCCAGGTTCTGCAGGCCGAGGATGATCGTCGAGGCGCCGGACAGCAGGAGCGTCAGCACCTTCAGGGCCGAGGAGGCCAGGCGGAAGGCCTTCTTCTTCCGCCGGACGTGCAGACCGCCCGCCCGGATCCGCTCCAGGAGGTGGCCGGCGGTCTCCGCCGGTGTCGGCCCCACGCGCCCGGACCCGCCGGATTCCATGTCTCCCCCACTCGTAGCCCTGCGCGACGCCCCCACTGGTCGCGACCGAAGGTTCTCACACCGCGGGACCGTGCGCGCAGCGGTCCGGAAGCGGTGGCGGCCCCCCCGCTCGACGGTGCGAGCGGGGGGCCGCCGGGGGCCGACGACCGCGCGCGTCAGCTCTCGCTGCCGCCGTCGCGGCGCTTGCGGGCCAGCAGGACGATCGCGCCGCCGAGGAGCAGGACGCCGCCGCCGGCCGCCGCGATGGCGGGGGTGGCGTCGCTGCTACCGGTCTGGGCGAGCACCGGGCCCGGGGTGGCGCTGCTCGGAGCCGGGCTGGGCGTCCGGGTCGGGGTGGGCGTCGCCGTCGGGGTCGCCGTGGGGGTGGCGGTGCGCGACGGGGTCGGCGTGGGGGTCGGGGTCTTCGTGGGCGTGGGGGTCGGGGTGGGGGTGGGTGTCGGGGTCGGGGTCGGGGTGGGTGTCGGCGTGGGCGTCGGGGTCGGGGTGGGCGTCGGGGTGGGCGTCGGGGTCTGGCAGACCTCGATCGTCCTGGTCTCCGTCTTGTTCCAGTCGCCGTTCTTCGGGTCCTCGGTGGTGGTGACCACGAAGGTGGCGCTGACCGGCTTGGCGTGGTCCTTCACCGGGTACGTCCCGTGGAACTCCTTGCCGAACTCCTTCTGGTCGAGCACCTTCTCGCCGTCGACGGTCAGGCTGACGACGTTCTTCACACCGCTCGCGTCGCTGTAGTTGGTCAGATCGATCACGATCTTGTCGCAGGTCAGCTGCCACTTCGGCACGTGCGCCGAGGCGCTGGTCGCCAGTGCCACGGGCAGCAGGACGGCGACCGCCGCCGTCCCCGCCAGTGCCGCGCTCCTGATACCGATCTGCCGCCGCTGTCGTGCCATTTCGTTGTCCCCTCCGAACGGTCTTGTGCAGCAGGCTTGTTGAGTGGTTTCGCGGTGGCCCGCCACGACTGTCCGGGGGACTCTACCGGCACCCCCGTACCTCCCCACACCCCGCCGTACGACCGGATTTCGACTGTCCGTCCGGCCTCGGTTGTGCAGGAGGCAGCCCATCACACCCGCCACCTCGCACAACACCGGTTCGGCAAACTTGAACGTATTCCGTCACAGTGGCCAAAAAACTGCTGCCCCCGGCGGTCGAATCCGACCACCGGAGGCAGCGCAACGGTCAAGCGACGGTCCGTCAGGCCTTCTTGGCCGCCCGACGGCGCGTGGCCACCACGATCGCGCCACCGGCGGCGATCACGACCGCGCCGCCGATCGCCAGCGGGACGACCGGACCGGAGCCGGTGTGGGCGAGACCGCCCCCGGTGCTGGCCTCGGCCGACGGGCTGGCCGAGGCACTCGGCACCGCGGCCGCCGACGACGACGGGGAGGCGGCGGCCGAGGGGCTGCCCGAGGCGCTCGGGCTCGGCTTGCCACCGGCCGGGGTGGACGGGCCGCCGGAGGCGCTCGGGGTCACCGAGGCACCCGGCGTCCCCGGCGTGCTCGGGGTGCCCGACGCGCTCGGGGTGGTGCTCGCGGACGGCGAACCGGTCGGCACCACCGGGGGCACGGTCGGCACGGTGGTCGGCGGCACCTCGGTGTTCAGGCAGCCGGTGAACGGGTAGTGGTGCGTCTCGGCGCCGCCCTTGCCGGTCAGCGACTTGGCGATCACCGAGCCGTTGACCGGTCCGCCGCTGCCGAGGTCGAAGGCGGCGTTCGGCGCCAGCACGGTGCCGGCCCAGGCGGCCGCGCTGTTCTTGACCACCTTGGTGGCGGTCGGGAAGTTCCAGAGCAGCTTGGCCCTGACCGCCCCGCCCGCCGCGCTCTGCAGCTTGTCGTCCAGGACATAGGCCTTCTTGCCCTCGTCCCACAGGTGGAAGCCCGTGGTCCTGGCGGCGGCCATGTCGTAGGCGTCACCGGTCACGGTGACGACGGTGACCGATCCGGCCGGCACCTTCACGAAGACGTCGGTGGCGCCCTGGAGGGTCGAGGCACTGACGGTGAAGCTGTTGAGCCTGGCGTCGGCGGCGGTCAGGTAGAGGGCCGCGCCCTTCGCCTCGACCGTGGCGCCGGCGGTCTGCGGCACGGCGGCGAGCGTGCCGGCGGCGGCGCGCAGCTTGGCGAACTCGGCCTTGAAGTCGATCGGGGAAGCGCCCTGAGCGATCTTGCCCTGGTGCGCGTCGACGACGGCGCCGGCTGCCTTCGAGCCGTAGACGCCGTTGCCCTTCATCACCTGGGTGTTGTGCCCGGTGATCTTGCCAGCCACGACCAGCGCGTTGCCGCCGGGCAGCGCCGCCACCTGCTCCGGGGTCAGCTCCTGGCCGACCGAGAAGCCGCCGGTGAAGTCCGCGTTGCCGCCGACCGCCACCGCGCCCTCGGCGTCCGGCGTGTGGGTGTCGTCGCCCTCGATGAACTCGCCGTAGAGATTGGCGACACCGAGACTCTGGCACTGCTGACCGGGTTCGGTCGCGTGCGCGGCCGGGGCGATGAGACCGGCCAGGGCAAGGGATCCGCCGAGCGCGAGCGCGGCGGCGGGAGTGGGTATGCGCATGTGCAGGATCTCCGCTTACGTGCGGGGGGTGGGAGGGGTCCTGAAAAAGGTATGGACCAAGCCGCACTCTTTCGGCCAAACGAGTGATTGGTCAAGACCAATGTCCGCCATGCCCGAACAGTCCGGATTACTCCGGGCGCGGCGCCTCGGCACCCGCCGGACGGCCCGCCGCGGCACCGGCCCCGGCGCCGCGCACCCGTCATGAGCCGGTCGCGGACCCGTCGCCCGCCCACCGCGCCCTCGGCACGACCCCGCCCCGCCCCAAGATCGGCTGTAAGGCCGCCTACGATTGACCCCGTGCCTACCCCCTTCTCCCTGCTCGCCGACCGCTGGCAGCCGTCCGCCGCCATGGTCCGGCGCGCCGCGTTCGCCGCGCTGGTGATGAGCGTGGTGATCGTCGTCACCGGCGGAGCCGTCCGGCTCACCGCCTCCGGCCTCGGCTGCACCACCTGGCCCCGCTGCACCGGCGAAAGCATCACGCCGACGCCCGAAATGGGCCTCCACGGGATCATCGAGTTCACCAACCGGATGCTCACCTATGTGCTGAGCGCGGCCATCGGCTGGGCGATCCTGGCCGCCCGCTGCCACCGCCGGCCGTCGGCCGAGGGGTCCGCGCGCCCCTGGCGCCGCAGCCTGACCACACTGGGATGGGCCCAGTTCTGGCTGGTGATGAGCAACGCCGTACTCGGTGGGATCACCGTGCTGACCGGCCTCAACCCGTACACCGTCGCCGCCCACCTGATCGCCGCGATGGCCCTGGTCTGGGTCGCGCTGCTGATGTGGGAGCGGTCCCGGGAGGGCGACGGCCCGCCGCGGCCCGCGGTGGCCCGCCCGATCATCCGGCTCTCCTACGTCCTGGTCGCCGTGATCGGCCTGCTGGTCGCGGCCGGGACACTGGTGACCGGCGCCGGACACCACCCCGGGACGCCCAAGGACAACAAGCTGGTCCCGCGGATCCCGCTCGACTACGACCGCCTCGCCCAGGTGCACGCCGACCTGGCGTTCGTCTCGGTCGGCCTGGCGATCGCGGTGGTCTTCGTCCTCGCCGCCGTGAAGGCCCCGCCGGCCGCCCGCGCCCGGGCCCGCGAGCTGCTCGTGGTGCTGCTGGTCCAGGGTGTGCTCGGCTTCGTCCAGTACTTCACGGACGTCCCGGAGCTCCTGGTCGGCGTGCACATGCTGGGCGCCACGCTCACCTGGATCGCCGTCCTGCGCGTCCCGCTGGCGCTGCGGGTCCGGGCGGACGAGGACGCGCCCGTCGTGCCGCTGCCCGCCCGGGCGGCGCGGACCGCCGCCGTCTGATACCCGGCGCACCGACGCCGGCCGCGCGCACGGAGGGGCCCCGGGATCACCCGGGGCCCCTCCGCACGTCCGGGACCGGCGTCAGCCGCCGATCTGGATGCCGGCCATCCGCTTCCACTCGTAGGGCCCGGTCCTCACCCGCAGGCCCAGCTCGCCCTCGAAGCTGTCGTGCAGGGTGACCCCGGCCAGCTCGGCGGCCCGGCGGCCGACGGCGTAGCTCGGGGCGACCTGGTCGCCCCAGGCGCCGTCCGCGCCGACCACCACGATCCGGGTGGCGACGGTGCCGACGTACTCGACGACGCCGTCGGCGCTGCCGCCGTGCTGCCGGGCGAAGGCGGTCAGGTGCTTGGCGATGCGCTTGGCGCG
Organism: Kitasatospora sp. NPDC091207; assembly: GCF_044768625.1. NCBI lineage: Bacteria > Bacillati > Actinomycetota > Actinomycetes > Kitasatosporales > Streptomycetaceae > Kitasatospora > Kitasatospora sp. NPDC091207. The sequence continues at coordinate 181,545 of NZ_JBIVVS010000013.1, read as the reverse complement.
GCGTTCGACGCGGGCGTCCGGCGCGGCGGGGGTGGCGGTCTCTGCGCTGCTCATGCCCGCATGCTACCCATCGGTAGCGGAGCTGGCGACGGGACCTGGCTGTGCACCGGACCACATACTGGTCCGGTGACCTTCCAAGGCTGGCCGGCCGAGGCCCTCGAGTTCTACGAGCACCTGGAGACCGACAACTCCAGGTCCTTCTGGCAGACCCACAAGGACCGGTACGAGCACGCCGTACGGGAGCCGATGGAGCGGCTGCTCGCCGACCTGGAGCCCGACTTCGGCCCGGGCAAGATCTTCCGGCCCAACCGGGACGTCCGGTTCAGCGCCGACAAGTCCCCGTACAAGACGCACATCGGCGCCCACCTGGCGGCCGGCGGCTACATCCAGCTCTCCGCCGACGGCCTGGCCTGCGGCAACGGGCTCTACCGGCTCGCCCCGGACCAGCTGGCGCGCTACCGGGCGGCCGTCGCCGAGGAGGTGAGCGGCGCCGAGCTGGAGCGGGTGATCGCGCGGGTCGGCGGGGCCGGCCCGGAGGTGGTCGGCCGGGACAGCCTGAAGTCCGCCCCGCGCGGCTACCCCAGGGACCACCCGCGGATCGGGCTGCTCCGCCACAAGGGGCTGATCGCCTGGCAGGAGTGGCCGCCGGCGGCGTGGCTCGGCACCCGGACCGCCTACGACCGGATCACCGGCTTCCTGCGGGCCTCCCAGCCCCTGCGGGACTGGCTGGAGGACCGGGTCGGGCCCTCCGAACTGCCGCCGCGCTGAAACGCGAAGGGCCCCGGTCCGCAGACCGGGGCCCTTCGACGTTCAACGGCTCACTTCACGAACGGGTCCACCGCGATGACCACGAACAGCAGCGTCAGGTAGGTGATGGACCAGTGGAACAGGCGCATCTCCTTGAGCTTCGCGCCGACCGTCCCGGCCTTGGCCCGGGCGTACAGTCCGTGCGCCTCCTTCAGCCAGGCCGCGCCCAGCAGCACCGCCGAGACGGGGTACAGCCAGCTGGTCTCGGCCAGCGGCCAGAGCGCCAGCGAGACGGCGACCATCACCCAGGAGTAGATGACGATCTGCTTGGCGACCGCCAGGTTGCCCTTGACCACCGGCAGCATCGGCACGCCGGCCCGCTCGTAGTCCTCGCGCACCTTCATCGACAGCGGCCAGTAGTGCGGCGGCGTCCAGAAGAAGATGACCAGGAAGAGCACCAGCGCCGACCAGGAGACCGAGTTGGTGACCGCGGCCCAGCCGACGAAGACCGGCATGCAGCCGGCGATCCCGCCCCAGACGATGTTCTGCGCGGTGCGCCGCTTCAGCCCCAGCGTGTAGACGAACACATAGAAGAGGAGAGCCGACAGCGCGAGCAGGGAGGAGAGCGCGTTGACGAAGTAGCCGAGCCAGAGCGTGGAGCCGATCGCCAGCGCGATGCCGAAGACCAGTGCCTCGCGCGGCGACACCATGCCGGTGACGAGCGGCCGGCGCTCGGTGCGCGACATCACCGCGTCGATGTCCCGGTCGATGTACATGTTGAGGGCGTTGGCACCACCGGCCGACAGGTAGCCGCCGATGACCACCTCCAGCACCAGCAGCGGATCCGGAACACCACGCTGCGCCAGGAACATCACCGGCACGGTGGTGATCAGCAGCAGCTCGATGATCCGTGGCTTGGTCAGTGCGACGAAGGCGCCGACACGGGCCCCGAACGGCCGGCGCGCGGGCGTCGCCCCGGTGACCCCGGCGGGACGGGATTCGACGGCGGTCACTAACACCCCAACTGAAGATGAATCTTCGCAGGCGTCCACCGGAACGAAGTTCCCGAATCGTCCGCTCTGCGCGTACCACGCCACCTTAGACGCTCCATATCTCCCCACCGGCTCCGGGGTCCCCCGGCGGGGCGGAACGCACACCCCCGGGTGAACCCCCTGGCCGAACACACGAAGCCGCCCTGGTGGGGCGCGGGTCCCCCGTCCTGACCATCGGACGGGCAGACACCACGAAACCAGGAGAGCCTGGGACAAAAGCACCTCTCGAACCCTCGTGGGAATCGCCATACGGAAATCCCGGTTGTCTCAGCACGGAGGGTGAGCCTCGACCCGGGCGGTAGGCTCGCACCGAGAAGCGGGATCTACCCTCCGTGACCGGAACCACCCAATGTCCGGCCCCAGCGACGTGGCCGACCCGGTCCCCTTCACGGGGTCACTCTTCACAACGGAAGGAGCCCTGAGACAGGGTGAGCACGACGCCGACGAATGCATTCGAGTGGTCCGAGCTGGACGAGCGGACGGTCGACACCGCCCGCGTCCTGGCCATGGACGCGGTCCAGAAGGTCGGCAACGGACACCCCGGGACGGCCATGTCGCTGGCCCCGGCGGCGTACCTGATCTTCCAGCGCTTCCTGCGCCACGACCCGACCGACCCGGCATGGGTCGGCCGCGACCGTTTCGTCCTCTCTCCCGGGCACACCAGCCTGACCCTCTACACGCAGCTCTACTTCTCGGGCTACGGCCTGGAGCTGGACGACCTCAAGGCCTTCCGGGTCGCGGGCAGTCGCACCCCCGGCCACCCCGAGCACGGTCACACCGCGGGTGTCGAGACCACCACCGGCCCGCTCGGCCAGGGCATCGGCAACGCCGTGGGCATGGCGATGGCCGCCCGTTTCGAGCGCGGCCTGTTCGACCCGGACGCCGCGGCCGGCGAGTCGCCGTTCGACCACACCATCTGGGCGATCGTCTCCGACGGCGACCTGGAGGAGGGCATCTCCGCCGAGGCCTCGTCGCTGGCCGGCCACCAGAAGCTGGGCAACCTGGTCGCGCTCTACGACGACAACCACATCTCGATCGAGGGCGACACCGAGACGGCCTTCTCCGAGGACGTGCTCAAGCGCTACGAGGCGTACGGCTGGCACGTGCAGCGGGTCGCCCCGAAGTCCAACGGCGACATCGACGTGGCCGTCCTGGCCGAGGCGCTGGCCGCGGCCAAGGCCGAGACCTCCCGCCCGTCGATCATCGCGATGCGCACCATCATCGCCTGGCCGGCCCCGGACGCGCAGAACACCGCCAAGGCGCACGGCTCCGCGCTCGGTGCCGCCGAGATCGCCGCCACCAAGAAGGTCCTGGGCTTCGACCCGGAGAAGACCTTCGAGGTCAGCGACAAGGTCATCGAGCACGCCCGCCTGGTGATCAAGCGCGGCAAGGCCGCCCGCGACGAGTGGCAGCAGTCGCTCGGCGCCTGGCGCGCCGCCCACCCGCAGCGCGCCGCCGAGTTCGACCGCATCCAGGCCGGCGAGCTCCCCGAGAGCTGGAAGAAGGCCGTCCCGGTCTTCGCCGCCGGCAAGGACGTCGCCACCCGCAAGGCCTCCGGCGAGACCCTCAAGGCGCTCGGCGCGGTGATCCCGGAGCTGTGGGGCGGCTCGGCCGACCTCGCGGAGTCCAACCTCACCACCATCGACGAGGACAGCTCGTTCCTCCCCGAGGGCAACCCGCTGAAGAGCGCGAGCCCCTACGGCCGGACGATCCACTTCGGCATCCGCGAGCACGCCATGGGCTCGACCATGAACGGCATCGCGCTGCACGGCAGGACCCGGGTCTTCGGCGGCACCTTCCTGGTCTTCGCCGACTACATGCGCCCGGCCGTCCGGCTGGCCGCGCTGATGAAGCTGCCGGTCACCTACGTCTGGACGCACGACTCGATCGGCCTCGGCGAGGACGGCCCGACCCACCAGCCGGTCGAGCACCTGGCCTCGCTGCGCGCCATCCCGGGCCTGACCATGGTCCGCCCGGCCGACGCCAACGAGACGGCCGTCGCCTGGCGCACCGTCATCGAGCGGCAGACCAGCCACCCGGGCCCGGTCGGCCTGGCGCTCACCCGCCAGAACGTCCCGACCTTCGACCGCGAGGTCTTCGGCTCCGCCGAGGGCACCGCGAAGGGCGGCTACATCCTGGCCGAGGCGTCCAACGGCGACCCGCAGCTGATCCTGCTCGGCACCGGCTCCGAGGTCCAGCTGGCCGTCCAGGCCCGCGAGGTCCTGGAGGCCGAGGGCGTCGCGACCCGCGTGGTCTCGCTGCCGTCCTTCGAGTGGTTCCAGGAGCAGGACCAGGCTTACCGCGACAGCGTGCTGCCGCCGTCGGTCAAGGCCCGCGTCTCGGTCGAGGCCGGCATCGCCCAGGGCTGGCGCGAGCTGGTCGGCGACCACGGCCGGATCGTCTCGCTGGAGCACTTCGGCGCCTCCGCCGACTACCAGGTGCTCTTCGAGGAGTTCGGCCTGACCACCGAGCGCGTCGTCGCCGAGGCCCACAACGCGCTGCGCTCGCTCGAAGCCGTCAACCGCTAGCACCACCGGGGCCGCGTGCCCGCCCGCACAGCGGGTACGCGGCCCGTCTGACGACCCCACAGACAGACAGACGAAGACAGAAGAAGGACTGAGCACCATGACTGACGCACTGAAGCGCCTCAGCGACGAAGGCGTGGCGATCTGGCTGGACGACCTCAGCCGCAAGCGCCTGAACACCGGCAACCTCGCCGAGCTGGTGCAGAACAAGCACGTGGTGGGCGTCACCACCAACCCGACCATCTTCCAGAAGGCCATCGGCGGCGGGGACTCCTCCTACGACGGCCAGCTGCGTGACCTCGCCGTCCGCAAGGTCACCACCGACGAAGCCGTCCGCATGATCACCACCTCGGACGTGCGGGACGCCGCCGATGTGCTGCGCCCGGTCTACGACGCCTCCAACGGCCGCGACGGCCGGGTCTCCATCGAGGTCGACCCGCGCCTGGCCCACGAGACGGCCGCGACCGTCGCCGAGGCCAAGCAGCTGTGGTGGCTGGTCGACCGTCCGAACGTCTTCATCAAGATCCCCGCCACCAAGGCCGGCCTGCCCGCGATCGGCGAGGTCATCGGCAAGGGCATCAGCGTCAACGTCACGCTGATCTTCTCGCTGGAGCGCTACCGCGCGGTGATCGACGCCTACCTGACCGGCCTGGAGTCCGCCAAGGCCAAGGGCCTGGACCTCTCGCAGATCGAGTCGGTCGCCTCCTTCTTCGTCTCCCGCGTGGACACCGAGATCGACAAGCGCCTCGACAAGGTCGGCGGCGACGCCAAGCAGCTGCGCTCCAAGGCCGCGCTGGCCAACGCCCGCCTGGCCTACCAGGCGTACGAGGAGGTCTTCGGCAGCGTCGACGGCAAGACCGCCGGCAGCGCCCGCTGGAAGGCCCTGGAGGCCGCCGGCGCCAAGCCGCAGCGCCCGCTCTGGGCCTCCACCGGCGTCAAGGACCCGGCCCTGCCGGACACCCTGTACGTCACCGAGCTGGTCGCCCCGGGCACCGTCAACACCATGCCCGAGGCCACCCTGGAGGCCACCGGCGACCACGGCGTGATCACCGGCGGCACCATCGTCCCCAACTACGCCGACGCCAAGGCCGTGATGGACGCCATCGCCGCCCACGGCGTGGACTACGACGACGTCGTGCAGGTGCTGGAGGACGAGGGCGTCGAGAAGTTCGAGCAGTCCTGGAACGAGCTGCTCGACACCGTCACCGCCTCGCTCGCCTCCTTCGCCGACGAGAAGTGACCCCCGCTCACAGCCAGCGCACGAAAGCGGAGCACATCAAGTGAGCACTGATTTCCCTGAGTTGACGTCGGACTCGGACGCGGGCGACTCCCCCGCCGCCCCCGTCAACCCGCTTCGTGACCCCACCGACCGGCGGCTCCCGCGTATCGCGGGGCCGTCCGGCCTGGTCATCTTCGGGGTCACCGGTGACCTGTCCCGCAAGAAGCTGATGCCGGCCATCTACGACCTGGCCAACCGCGGCCTGCTGCCGCCGGGCTTCTCGCTCGTCGGCTTCGCCCGCCGCGAGTGGGAGGACGAGGACTTCGCCAAGGAGGTCCACGACGCGGTCAAGGAGCACGCCCGGACCCCGTTCCGCGAGGAGGTCTGGCAGCAGCTCGCCAAGGGCATGCGCTTCGTCCAGGGCGACTTCGGCGACGACGACGCCTTCGACAAGCTCCGCGAGACCATCGAGGAGCTCGACAAGGCGCAGGGCACCGGCGGCAACTTCGCGTTCTACCTCTCGGTGCCGCCGAAGTTCTTCCCGACCGTCGTGCAGCAGCTGAAGAAGCACGGCCTGGCCGACCCGCCCTCCTCGCCCGGCGACGGCCAGGAGGGGCCCGTCAGGAAGTCCTGGCGGCGCGCCGTCATCGAGAAGCCCTTCGGGCACAACCTGGAGAGCGCCCAGGAGTTGAACCGGATCGTCCACGAGGTCTTCCCCCGTGACGAGGTCTTCCGGATCGACCACTACCTGGGCAAGGAGACCGTCCAGAACATCCTGGCCCTGCGCTTCGCCAACCAGATGTTCGAGCCGATCTGGAACCGGTCGTACGTCGACCACGTGCAGATCACCATGGCGGAGGACATCGGCATCGGCGGCCGCGCCGGCTACTACGACGGCATCGGCTCGGCCCGGGACGTCATCCAGAACCACCTGCTCCAGCTGATGGCGCTCACCGCCATCGAGGAGCCGGCGTCGTTCCACCCCAAGGCGCTGGTGGCCGAGAAGCTCAAGGTGCTCAGCGCCGTCAAGCTCCCGGCCGACCTCGGTAAGCACACCGTGCGCGGCCAGTACGCGTCCGGCTGGCAGGGCGGCGAGGAGGTCCGCGGCTACCTCGACGAGGACGGCATCAACCCGGACTCCACGACCGACACCTACGCGGCCATCAAGCTGGAGATCAACAACCGCCGCTGGGCGGGCGTGCCGTTCTACCTGCGCACCGGCAAGCGGCTCGGCCGCCGGGTCACCGAGATCGCGGTGGTCTTCCAGCGCGCCCCGTACCTGCCGTTCGACTCCTACGCGACCGAGGAGCTGGGGCAGAACGCCCTGGTCATCCGGGTCCAGCCGGACGAGGGCGTGACGGTGCGGTTCGGCTCCAAGGTGCCGGGCACCTCGTTCGAGGTCCGGGACGTCACGATGGACTTCGCCTACGGCGAGTCCTTCACCGAGTCCAGCCCGGAGGCCTACGAGCGCCTCATCCTCGACGTGCTGCTCGGCGACGCCAACCTGTTCCCGCGCCACCAGGAGGTCGAGCTCTCCTGGCAGATCCTCGACCCGATCGAGACCTACTGGGACACCCACGGCAAGCCCGCCCAGTACCCGGCAGGGACCTGGGGCCCGGTCGAGGCCGACGAGATGCTCGCACGAGACGGCAGGAGCTGGCGCCGGCCATGAAGATCGACCTCACGGACACCACGTCCAGCAAGATCAACGCAGCGCTGATGGAGGCGCGCCGGGCCAGCGGCTCCACCGCCGCCGGCATGGTGCTCACCCTGGTGATCGTGACCGACGAGGGCAGCGCCTACGACGCCCTCAAGGCCGCCAACGACGCCTCCCGCGAGCACCCCTCGCGCACCCTGGCGGTCATCAAGCGCGCCGGGCGCTCGCCCCGGGCCCGCGCCGAGACCCGCCTGGACGCCGAGATCCTGGTCGGCACCGACGCCGGCTCCGGCGAGACGGTCGTGCTGCGCATGCACGGCGAGCTCGCCGCGCACGCCCAGTCGGTCGTCCTGCCGCTGCTCCTGCCGGACGCCCCGGTGGTGGTCTGGTGGCCCGAGAACGCGCCGCTGCACCCGGCTCAGGATCCGCTGGGCTCGATCGCCCAGCGCCGGATCACCGACGCCGTCACCGCCGAGTCCCCGGTCGGCCAGCTCGCCCAGCGGGCCCAGAGCTACACCCCGGGCGACACCGACCTGGCCTGGACCAGGATCACCGGCTGGCGCTCGATGCTGGCCGCCGCGCTGGACCAGCGGCCCTCCCAGGTCACCGCCGCGGTGGTCGAGGGCGAGTCGTACAACCCCAGCGTCGAACTGCTCGGCCTCTGGCTGCACAACCGGCTGCACGTCCCGGTCGAGCGGGTCGTCACCGGCGGCCCGGGCATCACCGCGGTGCACCTGCGCACCAAGGACGGGGACATCACCCTGGACCGCCCGGACGGCCTGATGGGCACGCTCTCGATGCCCGGCTCGCCGGACCGCCAGGTGGCGCTCAAGCGCCGCGAGACCTCCGAGCTGATCGCGGAGGAGCTGCGCCGGCTCGACCCGGACGACATCTACGCGACGGCCGTCCGCACCCCCGTGGAGCGGCTGCACGAGCCGGCCAACGCCGAGACGGCGGCGGCCGAGAAGGCCGCGCAGGACGTGGTCGCCGAGGCCGCGGTGGCCAACCCGGCCCGGGTGACCGCCAAGGTCCTGGACGAGCCGGCGACGACCGGGGAGTCCGCCCCGGCGAAGAAGGCCCCGGCCAAGCGCGCCGCCAAGAAGGCGGGCTCGTGACGGCGTCGACCCCGCAGCTGGTCGTCCACCGGGACAAGGAGCTGATGGCCCAGGCGGCCGCGGCCCGGCTGATCACCCGGATCGTGGACGCCCAGGCCGCCCGCGGCGCCGCCTCGGTGGTGCTCACGGGCGGGCGCAACGGCAACGCGCTGCTGGCCGCCATCGCCGCCTCCCCCGCCCGGGACGCGGTCGACTGGGCCCGGCTGGACCTCTGGTGGGGCGACGAGCGCTTCGTGCCCGCCGGCAACGCCGAGCGCAACGCCGTCCAGGCCCGCGCGGAGCTGCTCGACGCCGTACCGCTCGACCCGGCCCGGGTGCACGAGATGCCCGCCTCGGACGGGGTGGACGGCTCGGACGTCGAGGCCGCCGCGGCCCGCTACGCCGAGGAGCTGGCGAAGGCCGCCGGGCCGGGCGACCGTCTCGGTGTGCCCGCCTTCGACGTGCTGCTGCTCGGCGTCGGCCCGGACACCCATGTCGCCTCGCTCTTCCCCGAGCACCCGGGCGTCCGGGAGACCGGGCTGACGGTGGTCGGCGTGCGCGGTGCGCCCAAGCCCCCGCCGACCCGGGTCTCGCTCACCCTCCCGGCCATCCGGGCGGCCCGCGAGGTCTGGCTGCTGGCGGCCGGCGAGGACAAGGCGGGCGCCGTCGCGCTGGCGCTGTCCGGGCCGGGCGAGCTCCAGGCGCCCGCCTCGGGCGCGTACGGGCGCGGCCGGACCTTGTGGCTGCTGGACCGTGCCGCCGCGGCGCAGCTCCCGCCGCAGCTGTACCCGCCGGCCTCGGCCTGACCGCATGGCGAAGGGCGCCACCGTGGACAACGGTGGCGCCCTTCGGCGTTGGTCAGGTGTTCAGATCTCACCGCGCAGCTTGGCCAGCGCCTCGGCGAGGATCGCCTCGCCGTCGGCGTCGGTGCGCCGCTCGCGGACGTAGGCGAGGTGGGTCTTGTAGGGCTCGTTGCGCGAGGGGGCAGGCGGGTTGTGCTCGTCCTGGCCGGCCGGAAATCCGCAGCGCGGGCAGTCCCAGGTGTCCGGGATGACCGCCTCGGCGGCGAAGCTGGGACGGGTCTCGTGCTTGTTGGCACACCAGAAGGTGATCCGGTTGCGGGGGGCGGATTCGCCGCGCTCCGCCTCGCCCATCGGGCCGGCTCCGACCCTGCTGCCACGGATGGCGTTGCCACTTGCCACGGTCTGACTCCCTGCGTGCTGGTGCGCCGACCCGCCGCGGTGCGCGTCGGTGGCGAAAGTCGTCCTAGTGTAAGCAGGAGTTAAGGATGCACCGCCACCGACTCCGCCCCGGACCGTTCCAGCATAGGCCGCGGGGCGACAGGGCGTCAGAGATACGTCAGCTCTTGTACTTGAGCACCAGGCCGAGCACGACGATGCACGCGAACCACCCGAAACCGACGATGACCGTGATGCGGTCCAGGTTGCGCTCGGCCACGGCCGAACCGCCGCCGGTGGACATCGCGCCGCCACCGAACATGTCGGACAGGCCGCCGCCCTTCCCCTTGTGCAGCAGCACCAGGAGGATCATCAGCAGGCTGAAGATGATCAGGGCAATCGAGAACCCGAGAACCACGGCGGGACCAACTCTCTCGTATCTTCGGCGAAGGGGCCGGGCCGCCATGATGCGGTCCGGCCCCAAAGCCTACGTTGCTGCGGCGGCGTTAGCCTACTGCCTGGTCACGGTACCGCACGATCTTGACGAACTCGTCGGCGTCCAGGGAGGCACCGCCGATCAGGCCGCCGTCGACGTCGGGCTTGGCCATCAGGCCGGCCGCGCTGGAGGACTTGACCGAACCGCCGTACAGCACGCGGACCTTCTCGGCCAGCGGGGCGTCGTACAGCTCGGCGATCCGCTTGCGGATGGCGGCGCAGACCTCCTGGGCGTCCTCGGGGGTCGCCACCTCGCCGGTGCCGATCGCCCAGACCGGCTCGTAGGCGACCACGACGGACTCGGCCTGGTCGGCCGGGACGTCCTGCAGGCCGCCGTCGAGCTGGGCCAGGGTGTACTCGACGTGGGTGCCGGCCTTGCGGATGTCCAGCGGCTCGCCGATGCAGAGGATCGGGGTGATCCCGTTGCGGTAGGCCGCCTTGACCTTGGCGTTGACGATCTCCTCGTTCTCGCCGTGGTACTGGCGGCGCTCCGAGTGGCCGATCACCGCGTAGGCGCACTTCAGCTTGGACAGCATCGGGCCGGAGATCTCGCCGGTGTAGGCACCGGAGTCGTGCTGCGAGATGTCCTGCGAGCCGTACTTGATCTTCAGCTTGTCGCCGTCGACCAGGGTCTGCACCGAGCGCAGGTCGGTGAACGGCACCAGGACCGCCACCTCGACCGACTCGTAGTCCTTGTCGGCCAGCGCGAAGGCCAGCTTCTGGGTGTGCTGGATGGCCTCAAGGTGGTTGAGGTTCATCTTCCAGTTGCCCGCCATCAGCGGGAGACGCTCAGTCATTGCCTCAGCCTTCCAGGGCGGCGAGACCGGGGAGCGTCTTGCCCTCCAGGTACTCAAGGCTGGCGCCACCGCCGGTCGAGATGTGCCCGAACTCCGTCTCGTCGAAGCCCAGGATGCGGACGGCCGCGGCGGAGTCGCCGCCACCGACCACGGTGAACGCGTCGCTGTCGAGCAGGGCCTGCGCGACGGCCTTGGTGCCCTCGGCGAAGGCCGGGTGTTCGAAGACACCGACCGGGCCGTTCCAGAACACCGTCTTGGCGTCGGCCAGCTTCGCCGCGAACAGCTCCCGGGTCTCGGGGCCGATGTCCAGGCCCTCCTGGTCCGCGGGAATCTTGTCGGCGTCGACGACCGCGAAGTCCTCGACCGGCTTGTGGGTCTTGGTGTCGGGGAACGACCCGGAGACCGCGATGTCCACCGGCAGCACGAACTCCACGCCGTTCGCCTTCGCCCGCTCCAGGTACTCCAGGACGACCGGGATCTGGTCCTTCTGCAGCAGCGAGATGCCGACCTCGTGGCCCAGGGCCGCGAGGAAGGTGTACGCCATGCCGCCGCCGATGAGGATGCGGTCGGCCTTGCCGAGCAGGTTGTCGATCACGCCGACCTTGTCGGACACCTTGGAGCCGCCGAGCACGACCGCGTACGGGCGCTCGACCTCCTCGGTGAGGCGCTTCAGCACGCCCACCTCGGTGGCGATCAGGTCGCCGACGGCGTGCGGCAGGCGGGCCGGCAGGTCGTACACCGAGGCGTGCTTGCGGTGCACCGCACCGAAGCCGTCGCCGACGTACAGCTCGGCCAACTCGGCCAGCCGGTCGGCGAAGGCGCCGCGCTCGGCGTCGTCCTTGCTGGTCTCACCGGCGTTGAAGCGCAGGTTCTCGAGCAGCGTGACCTCGCCGTCGGCCAGGGCGGCGACGGTGGCCTTCGCGCTCTCGCCCACGGTGTCGGTCGCGAACGAGACCGGCGTGCCGAGGATCTCGCCGAGGCGGACGGCCACCGGCGCGAGGGAGAACTGCGGGTCGGGCTCGCCGTTCGGGCGGCCGAGGTGGGAGGCGACGACGACCTTCGCACCGCGCTCGACGAGCTTGGCGATGGTCGGGGCGACGGCGCGGATCCGGCCGTCGTCGGTGATCGTGCCGTCGGACAGCGGGACGTTCAGGTCGGCGCGGACGAACACGCGCTTGCCGGCGACGTCGAGGTCTTCGATGGTCTTCACGGTCTTCGGTCTCCTGGGGAGATGGTTGCGCTATTGGCAGCGGCACAACGGCGGGCCGCCTGGGAGTTGAGTTCGAGGGTGCGCAGACGGAGGGCCCGGACGGTGGTGCACAGTGTCCGGGCCCTCCCCCCTACTTCACGTCAGCTCCCGCTGCGTCAGAGCTGGCCGCCGACGAGGGTGGTCAGGTTGACGAGGCGGTTCGAGTAGCCCCACTCGTTGTCGTACCAGCCGAAGACCTTGACCTGGTTGCCCTGGACCATGGTCATCAGCGAGTCGAAGATCGTGGAGAACGGCGAGTTCACGATGTCGGAGGAGACGATCGGGTCCTCGGTGTACTGCAGGATGCCCTTGAGGGAGCCCTCGGAGGCCTTCTGGAAGGCCGCGTTGACCTCCTCGACGGTGACATCGCGCTCAAGGGTGACGACCAGGTCGGTGATCGAACCGGTCGGGACCGGGACGCGCAGCGAGGTGCCGTCCAGCTTGCCCTTCAGCTCCGGCAGGACCAGCGCGGTGGCCTTGGCGGCACCGGTGGAGGTCGGGATGATGTTCAGGGCCGCGGCGCGGGCGCGACGCAGGTCCTTGTGCGGGAAGTCCAGGGTGACCTGGTCGTTGGTGTACGCGTGCACCGTGGTCATCAGACCCTTGACGATGCCGAAGTTCTCGTTCAGCACCTTCGCCAGCGGGGCCACGCAGTTCGTGGTGCAGGAGGCGTTGGAGATGACGGTGTGCTTCGCGGCGTCGTACTTCTCGTCGTTGACGCCCATCACGATGGTGACGTCCTCGTCGGTGGCGGGCGCCGAGATGATGACCTTCTTGGCACCGGCGGTGACGTGCTTCTTGGCCGCCTCGGCCTTGGTGAAGATGCCGGTGGACTCGATCACGATGTCCACGCCCAGCTCGCCCCAGGGCAGGCTGGCCGGGTCACGCTCGGCGATGACCTTGAAGGTCTTGCCGTCGACGGTGATGCTGTTCTCGGTGTGCGAGACCTCGCCCGGGAAGGTGCCCAGGATGGAGTCGTACTTGAGCAGGTGCGCCAGGGTCTTGGTGTCGGTCAGGTCGTTGACACCGACGATCTCGATGTCCGCGCCCTGGGCCTTAACCGCACGGAAGAAGTTGCGGCCGATGCGGCCGAATCCGTTGATGCCTACCCGGATCGTCACGAACCGATCTCCTCGTTAGGTACGCCGGAACTATGCCGACGGGGTGGAATTTGGGAGGTCCCCGACCGCCTATGACCCTACCTCTCCCAGACCTGAGAGGGCACATCAGGCCGGGTCGGACGCCGTGGCGTGGCGTGTCAAGAGGTCACCAGCAGGCCTTCCGTCCTTGCCGTCGGCGGCAGTTGGTCGCGGCCCGCGGAAGGGGGGTCGGAGCCACCCCGCGCCGGCGTCCGGACACGGGACAGCCGGTGCCCGGAATCCGGACACCGGCTGTCTCACCCGTCACTGGGTGTGATCGCTAGTTGAGCGCCATCTCGTCGGTCAGGTTGGCCTCGGTGCTGGGCAGGCCCAGCTCGGAGGCGCGCTTGTCGGCCATCGCCAGCAGACGGCGGATCCGGCCGGCCACCGCGTCCTTGGTGAGCGGCGGGTCGGCCAGCGCGCCCAGTTCCTCCAGCGAGGCCTGCTTGTGCTGCATCCGCAGCTGGCCGGCCGCGGCCAGGTGGTCGGGGACCTCCTCGCCGAGGATCTCCAGCGCGCGCTGCACCCGCGCGCCGGCCGCGACGGCGGCCCGGGCCGAGCGGCGCAGGTTGGCGTCGTCGAAGTTGGCCAGGCGGTTGGCGGTGGCCCGCACCTCGCGCCGCATCCGGCGCTCCTCCCAGGCCAGCACCGACTCGTGGGCGCCCAGGCGGGTCAGCAGCGCACCGATGGCGTCACCGTCACGGATCACCACGCGGTCCACGCCGCGCACCTCGCGCGCCTTGGCCGGGATGCCGAGCCGGCGGGCCGCGCCGACCAGGGCGAGGGCCGCCTCGGAGCCGGGGCAGGTGATCTCCAGCGAGGAGGACCGGCCGGGCTCGGTGAGCGAGCCGTGCGCCAGGAACGCGCCCCGCCAGGCCGCCTCGGCGTCGCAGGTCGCCCCGGAGACGACGGCCGGCGGCAGGCCGCGGATCGGCCGTCCCCGGCCGTCCACCAGGCCGGTCTGCCGCGCCAGCAGCTCGCCGTCCTTGACCACCCGCACCACGTAGCGGCTGCCGCGCCGCAGACCGCCGGGCGCCATCACCACCAGGTCCGAGGAGTGTCCGAAGATCTCCAGGAGGTCCTTGCGCAGACGCCTCGCCGCCGCCCCGGTGTCCAGCTCCGCCTCGATCACGATGCGGCCGCTCACGATGTGCAGCCCGCCCGCGAATCGCAGGATCGCCGAGACCTCCGCCTTGCGGCAGCAGGCCCGGGTGACCGGGAGCCGGCTGATTTCGTCCTTCACCGCTGGAGTCATCGCCATGGCCCGATCCTTCCATGTGTCCGGAAAATCCGGTCGTACGCGGCTGCCAAGAGCTCCGGGTCGTGTCGCGGCGTGCCGTCGGTACGGGCGACCCGGCCGAGCACCAGGGCCGCGCCCATCCGCTCCGCCGCCTTCTCCAGGCCGGCCAGGTCCGCCTGGCCGAAGGCGCCGCCGGTGACGGCGCGCTCGTCCACCAGGATCGCATCCACCGCGAGCGAAGGTGCGTGGTCGGCGATGACCTCCAGGTGGCGCTGCGGGGTGAACCCCTCCGTCTCGCCGGGCTGGGGGGCCAGGTTCAGGGTGAGCAGGCGGCGGGCGCGGGTCTCGGTGAGCGCCTCGGCGAGTTCGGGGACCAGGAGGTGCGGCAGCACGCTGGTGAACCAGGAGCCGGGGCCGAGCACCACCCAGTCCGCCTCCCGGACGGCCGTGACGGCCTCCGGGACGGCCGGCGGCCCGTCCGGCAGCAGCCGGATCGACTGCACGGTGCCGGGTGTCACCGCCACGCTGGCCTGGCCCCGGACCGCGGACAGCTCGCCCGGGCTGGCCGGGTCGTGGCCGCGCACGACGGCCTCGATGTCCAGCGGCACCGCCGACATCGGCAGCACCCGGCCCTGGACGTTCAGCAGCCGGCCCACCCAGTCCAGCGCCGCGACCGGGTCCCCCAGCTTCTCCCAGAGCGCGACGATCAGCAGATTGCCGACGGCGTGGCCGCCCAGCCCGCCGGTGCCGGTGAAGCGCTGCTGGATCACCTCGGACCAGGTGCGGCCCCAGTCGTCGTCACCGCAGAGCGCGGCCAGCGCCTTGCGGAGGTCCCCCGGGGGCAGCACCCCGAGCTCCTCGCGCAGCCGGCCGCTGGAGCCGCCGTCGTCGGCGACGGTGACCACGGCCGTGAGGTCGGTGGTGAGCCGGCGCAGCGCGGAGAGCGAGGCGGAGAGCCCCTGACCGCCGCCGAGGGCGGCGATCCGGGGCACCTGATTACCGCGGGGTATCTGGTTGGTACGGGCCGGGCTGGTGCGGACCTGGCCGGTCCGCGGCCGACTGGGCGTCGCGCCGCGCGGCGGGACCCCCGTCCGGTCGGCGGTCTTGTTCTGAAGCTGCCGCCCGGGCACGTATCCCGTCACACCCACCTCGCGTTCCTCTTGCCCGCCGCCGGCCTCCACCGGCGCTCCGGCAGGGGTGAGGCGGCTACTCCCGTCCCATGTCACGGTGGACGAGCACCGTTTCGACGCCGTCCGCGATGAGACGCTTCGTCAGCCGCTCGGACATCGCGACACTGCGGTGCTTGCCACCGGTGCAGCCTACGGCAAGCGTCATATAACGCTTCCCCTCGCGGCGGTAGCCCTCGGTGATGATGCGCAGCAGCTCGGCGTAACCGTTGAGGAACTCGTTGGCACCGGGCTGCTGGAACACGTAGTCGGCGACGTCGGCGTCGGTGCCGGTACGGGCGCGCAGCTCGGGGACCCAGTGCGGATTCGGCAGGAAGCGGCAGTCCACCACGAGGTCCGCGTCGACCGGCAGGCCGTACTTGAAGCCGAAGGACATCACGGTGGCCCGCAGCTCGGGCTCGTCGTGGTCGGCGAACTGGGCGTCGAGCTTGGCCCGCAGCTGGTGCACGTTGAGGTTGGAGGTGTCGATCACCAGATCGGCCTCGCCGCGCAGCTCGCGCAGCAGGTCGCGCTCCTGGGCGATGCCGTCCACGATCCGGCCGTCGGCCTGGAGCGGGTGCGGGCGGCGCACGCTCTCGAAGCGACGGACCAGGGCGTCGTCGGAGGAGTCCAGGAAGACCACGCTCAGCCGGACGCCGCGCTTCTCCAGCTCGTCCAGCGAGGTGAGCAGGTCGTCGAAGAACTGGCGGCCGCGGACGTCGACCACGGCGCCGATCCGGGCCACGTTGCCCTGGGATCGGGCGCCGAGGTCGACCATGGTCGGGATCAGGGCCGGCGGCAGGTTGTCGACCACGAACCAGCCCAGGTCCTCCAGGCACTTGGCCGCCGTCGAGCGGCCGGCTCCGGACATGCCGGAGATGATCACCAGCTCCGGGGTGTTCTCTCCCCCGGCCGGTGGCCGGGCGGTGGCGCCATCGTCGGACATCGTCACTTCGGTTCCCCGCTCTCGATGGTTCTGCTGTGGAGAACGCGCGCGGCGCGGGTACGCTTCCCCGGCTCACTCGGGCGAGTGAGCGCGGGGTGCGCCGGCTGACGGGCGGCGTCGGCCGTCATGGCGTCTCCTGGAATGGTGCGGTCTGGGGCGCCGCGTCGGCCGCGGTGTCGGGCACCGGGCCGGCGGCGTCGGCGCCGTCATCGATGATCTCGCCGGTGGCGGTGTTCACGGCGAGCGTCGCGGATGGACGGGACGACAACGCTGCCGCAACAGTCTCCGCCGTCCGCCGTCCGATGCCGGGTACGGCACAGAGTTCGTCGACGGTGGCCGCGCGGAGCTTCTTCAGCGAGCCGAAGTGCTTGAGCAGTGCCTGGCGGCGAGTCTCGCCGAGGCCGGGGACGGAGTCCAGCTCCCCGGCGGTGAGTCGCTTGGAACGCTTGCTGCGCTGGTAGGTGATCGCGAACCGGTGCGCCTCGTCGCGGACCCGCTGGAGCAGGTAGAGGCCCTCGCTGCTGCGCGGCAGGACCACCGGGTCGTCCTCGCCGGGCAGCCAGACCTCCTCCAGCCGCTTGGCCAGGCCGCAGAGGGCGACGTCGTCGATGCCGAGTTCGTCCAGGGCGCGCTTGGCGGCGGCGACCTGCGGCTGGCCGCCGTCGACGACCAACAGCTGTGGCGGATAGGCGAAGCGGCGCGGGCGGCCGGTCTCGGGGTCCACCGGGCCGGCCGGGGCCTGCGGGTCGGCCCCGTCGGGCGTGCCGGTGTGGCCGGG
The DNA here is from genome assembly GCF_044768625.1 of Kitasatospora sp. NPDC091207. Taxonomy (NCBI): domain Bacteria; kingdom Bacillati; phylum Actinomycetota; class Actinomycetes; order Kitasatosporales; family Streptomycetaceae; genus Kitasatospora; species Kitasatospora sp. NPDC091207. The sequence goes on along the minus strand of NZ_JBIVVS010000013.1, from coordinate 164,263 downwards.
GGCACCGGGCTGGTCGGACGCACCGGGGTCGTCGGCCTCGGGAACGGCCCACTCCCCGGTCTGCTCGCGCTCCTGGAGGTAGCGGCGGAACCGGCGGCCGATCACCTCGTGCATCGAGCGGACGTCGTCCTGGCCCTCGAAGCCCTTGATCTGGAACCGGCGGTACTCGCTCTTGCGGGCCAGACCGTCCTCGAAGACCACCATCGAGGCGACCACGTCCTCGCCCTGGAGGTGGGAGATGTCGAAGCACTCGATCCGCAGCGGGACGGAGTCCAGCTCCAGCGCGTCGGCGATCTCCTGGAGGGCCCGGCTGCGGGTGGTGAGGTCGGAGGCGCGCTTGGTCTTGTGCAGCGCCAGCGCCTGCTGGGCGTTGCGCTGCACGGTGGCCATCAGGTCCTTCTTGTCGCCGCGCTGCGGGATCCGCAGGTCCACCTGGCTGCCGCGCAGGCCGGCCAGCCACTCCCGGACCGGACCGGCGGGCTCCGGGAGCGCGGGCACCAGCACCTCGCGCGGCACGGTGCCGTCACCACCGCCGTAGAGCTGCTGCAGGGCGTGCTCGACCAGGGCCGCGGTGTCGACGTCCTCGACCTTGTCGGTGACCCAGCCGCGCTGGCCGCGGACCCGGCCGCCGCGGACGTGGAAGATCTGCACGGAGGCCTCCAACTCGTCCTCGGCGAGGGCGAGCAGGTCGGCGTCGGTGGCGTCGGCGAGGACGATGGCGTTCTTCTCCATCGCGCGCTTGAGCGCCCCGATGTCGTCCCGCAGCCGGGCCGCCTTCTCGTACTCCAGCTCGACGGCGGCCTCCTGCATCTGCTCTTCCAGCCGGCGCAGGTAGTTGCCGGTGCGGCCGGCCATGAAGTCGCAGAAGTCCTCGGCCAGTGCGCGGTGTTCGTCGGCCGAGACCTTGCCGACGCAGGGCGCGGCGCACTTGCCGATGTAGCCGAGCAGGCAGGGCCGGCCGATCTGGCGGGCCCGCTTGAAGACGCCGTTGGAGCAGGTGCGGACCGGGAACACGCGCAGCATCAGGTCGACCGTCTCCCGGATCGCCCAGGCGTGCCCGTAGGGGCCGAAGTAGCGCACGCCCTTCTTGTGCGCCCCGCGCATCACCTGGACCCGCGGGTACTCCTCGTCGAGGGTGACCGCCAGCTCCGGATAGCTCTTGTCGTCGCGGTACTTGACGTTGAAGCGGGGGTCGAACTCCTTGATCCAGGAGTACTCCAGCTGGAGCGCCTCGACCTCGGTGGCGACCACCGTCCACTCCACCGAGGCGGCCGTGGTGACCATCGTCGCGGTACGCGGGTGCAACCCGGCGAGGTCCTGGAAGTAGGACGACAGCCGGGGCCGCAGACTCTTGGCCTTGCCGACGTAGATGACCCGCCCGTGGGCGTCGCGGAACTTGTAGACGCCCGGCGAGGTCGGGATCGCTCCCGGAGCGGGGCGGTAGGTGGACGGGTCAGCCATGGGTCCACCGTACCGACTCGGGCCGGGGCCGCGGCGGGGAGATCGACTGGGCGGGGATCAACCGGTTCAGCTCGGGGTCACCTTGAGGTTGCCGCCCTCGACCGCCACGGAGTAGGCGGGGAGCGGGGTCGGGGCCGGCCCGTCCAGCACCGCGCCGTCGGTGATGGCGAACATGCTGCCGTGACAGGGGCATTGGATCTTCTGGTTCTTGACCTGGTCGACGACGCAGCCGGCGTGGGTGCACTTGGCGCTGAAGGCCTTGTACTCGCCGGCGGTCGGCTGGGTCACCACGATCTTCTGGTCGCGGTAGACGGTGCCGCCGCCGACCGGCACGCCGGCCGCCGGACCGACGTCCACCGGGCCCTTGGCGGCGGAGGAGGTGGACGACGAGGAGGAGGAGCAGCCGGAGACCGCCAGGGCGCCGCCACCGGCCGCGAGGACGGCCGCGGCACCGCAGAGCAGGGTGCGGCGGGAGGTGGCGGGGCTCTCGCCCAAGGTGCTCTCGGGGGCCTCGGACATGTGATTCGCTCCTGGTCTCGCTGCGGCTCGCCGCGGGCTTCGCTGCCGTGCGGGTCGGCGGAGAGTCTATGCGCCCCTTATCCGGCCGCCCCCGCGCACGGGGGCGGCCGGACCGGTGTCGCGCCGCGCTACTTCTTCTTGGCGACGGCCCGCTTGCGCGGGGCCTTCACCGGCGCCGCGGCGTCGTTGAACTCGCCCGGGAGGATGTCCCGCAGGAACTTGCCGGTGTGGCTCTCGGAGACGGCCGCGATCTGCTCCGGAGTGCCCTCGGCCACCACCGTGCCGCCGCCGGAGCCGCCTTCGGGGCCCATGTCGACGACCCAGTCGGCGGTCTTGATCACATCGAGGTTGTGCTCGATGACGATGACCGTGTTGCCCTTCTCCACCAGCCCGGAGAGCACCGTGATCAGCTTGCTGATGTCCTCGAAGTGCAGACCGGTGGTGGGCTCGTCCAGCACGTAGACCGTCCGCCCGGTGGAGCGCTTCTGCAGCTCGGAGGCGAGCTTGACGCGCTGGGCCTCACCACCGGAGAGGGTCGGCGCGGACTGGCCGAGCCGGACGTAGCCGAGGCCGACGTCATTGAGCGTCCGCAGGTGCCGGGCGATCGCCGGGACGGCCTCGAAGAAGTGCAGGGCCTCCTCGATCGGCATGTCCAGGACCTCGGCGATGGACTTGCCCTTGTAGTGGACCTCCAGCGTCTCCCGGTTGTACCGGGCGCCGTGGCAGACCTCGCACGGCACGTAGACGTCCGGCAGGAAGTTCATCTCGATCTTGATGGTGCCGTCGCCGGAGCAGTTCTCGCAGCGGCCGCCCTTGACGTTGAACGAGAACCGGCCGGGCAGGTAGCCGCGGACCTTGGCCTCCTGCGTCTCGGCGAAGAGCCGCCGGACGTGGTCGAACACCCCGGTGTAGGTGGCGGGGTTGGAGCGCGGGGTCCGGCCGATCGGCGACTGGTCGACGTGCACGACCTTGTCCACCTGGTCGGTGCCGGTGATCCGGGTGTGCCGGCCCGGCACGCTGCGGGCGCCGTTCAGCTCCCGGGCGAGGTGGGTGTAGAGGATGTCGTTGACCAGCGTCGACTTGCCGGAGCCGGAGACACCGGTGATCGCGGTGAAGGTGCCGAGCGGGAAGCCGACCGTGACGTCCTTGAGGTTGTGCTCGCGGGCGCCGTGGACGGTCAGCTGCCGCTTCTTGTCCCGCTCGCGGCGGGTGGCCGGGATCGGGATGGAGCGCTTGCCGGAGAGGTACTGGCCGGTCAGCGACTCCTTGTTGGCGAGCAGCTGCTTCAGCGAACCGGAGTGCACCACCTTGCCGCCGTGCTCGCCGGCGCCCGGGCCGATGTCGACCACCCAGTCGGCCATCTTGATGGTGTCCTCGTCGTGCTCGACGACGATCAGGGTGTTGCCGATGTCCCGCAGCCGGACCAGGGTCTCGATCAGCCGGTGGTTGTCACGCTGGTGCAGGCCGATCGAGGGCTCGTCCAGCACGTAGAGCACGCCGACCAGGCCGGAGCCGATCTGGGTGGCGAGCCGGATCCGCTGGGCCTCGCCACCGGAGAGGGTGCCGGCCGCGCGGTTGAGCGAGAGGTAGTCCAGGCCGACGTCGACCAGGAACCGCAGCCGCTCGTTGACCTCCTTCAGCACCCGCTCGGCGATCTGCTTGTCCCGGGCGTTGAGCTTCATCGCGCCGAGGAAGTCCGAGCAGTCGCTGATCGACATCGCCGAGACGTCCGCGATGGACCGGCCCTCGACGGTGACCGCCAGCACCACCGGCTTGAGCCGGGTGCCCCGGCAGGTCGGGCAGGGCACCTCCCGCATGTAGCCCTCGAAGCGCTCGCGGCTGCTGTCGCTCTCCGCCTCGGTGTGCCGGCGCTGGATGAACGGCACCGCGCCCTCGAAGCCCGTGGTGTACGAGCGGTCCCGCCCGTAGCGGTTGCGGTAGCGCACCTCGACCTGGTGCTTGTGGCCGTACAGCAGCGCCTTCTTGGCGCGGGCCGGCAGCCCGGCCCAGGGGAGGTCGGTCCGGAAGCCCAGCTCGCCGGCGAGCGCGTCGATCAGACGCTGGAAGTACTCCTTGGTGTGGCCGCCGGACCAGGGGTGGATCGCCCCCTCGTCCAGCGACTTCTCCTCGTCGGGGACGACCAGCTCCGGGTCGACCTCCATCCGGTTGCCCAGACCGGAGCAGTCCGGGCAGGCGCCGAACGGCGAGTTGAAGGAGAACGAGCGCGGCTCCAGCTCCTCGAACGACACGTCGTCGTACGGGCAGTAGAGGTGCTCGGAGTACATCCGCTCGCGCTCCGGGTCGTCCTCCGGGAGGTCGACGAAGTCGAGCACGACCATGCCGCCGCCCAGCCGCAGGGCCGTCTCCACCGAGTCGGTCAGCCGGCGCTTGGCGCTGCTCTTCACGGTGAGGCGGTCGATGACCACCTCGACGGTGTGCTTCTCCTGCTTCTTGAGCTTGGGCGGCTCGGCGAGCTGGATCGTCTCGCCGTCCACCCGGGCCCGGGCGTAGCCCTTGGACTGGAGGTCGGCGAAGAGGTCGACGAACTCACCCTTGCGCTCGCGCACCACCGGGCTGAGCACCTGGAACCGGGTGCCCTCGGTGAGCTCCAGCACCTTGTCCACGATGGCCTGCGGGGACTGCTTGGCGATCGGGCGGGCGCAGTGCGGGCAGTGCGGCTTGCCGATCCGCGCGAACAGCAGGCGCAGGTAGTCGTAGACCTCGGTGATGGTGCCCACCGTGGACCGCGGGTTGCGGTTGGTGGACTTCTGGTCGATCGAGACGGCCGGGGAGAGGCCCTCGATGAAGTCGACGTCGGGCTTGTCCATCTGCCCGAGGAACTGCCGGGCGTAGGAGGACAGCGACTCGACGTAGCGGCGCTGTCCCTCCGCGAAGATGGTGTCGAAGGCCAGCGAGGACTTGCCGGACCCGGAGAGGCCCGTGAAGACGATGAGGGAATCGCGGGGCAGGTCGAGCGAGACGTTCTTGAGATTGTGCTCGCGAGCACCGCGGACGATGAGGCGGTCGGCCACTGCTTCTGGCGCCTTTCTCCGGGTCGAGATGGCTTGCGGTGAGAGGAGGCTGCTCGGTGCGGCAGCTTCGTGTGCTTCTTCCAGGATGCGGCAGCCAGCCTATAGCTCACGCGTTCGATTATCGACCTTGTCCAGTGGAGTCCACCCGAACGAGTGACGAGCTCCTGCCGAGCTGACCGGAGCTGTTCGAGAAAAGGCCTGCTCAGCCGTGACATCGGAGATAGCGTCACCCTCGTCAACGAGCGAACGCCCACCCGGGCAACGCTGCCGACCACTCCGACGGAGGCCGCATCCGATGACCGACCCGCAGAACCCCGCCGCCCCCGGCACACTCGCGGACGAGCGGCTCCGCCTGGTCGCCGTCTCCACCGGGCACCTGCTGCACACCGCGGGGACGCTCGACGAGAAGGCCGTCGCCGCGCCCTCCGCCCTCCCGGGCTGGACCAGGGGCCACGTCCTCGCGCACCTCGCCCGCAACGCCGACTCCCTGGTCAACCTGCTGAACGGCGCCCGGACCGGTACCGACATCCCCCAGTACGCCAGTGACGAGGCCCGCGACCAGGGCATCGAGGACGGCGCCGGGCGCCCGCCGGGCGTCCAGCTCGACGACCTGGTGACCACCGACCGGGGCTTCACCGAGGCCGCCGCGCTGCTGCCCGAGGAGGCCTGGACGGCCGAGGTGCGCCACCGCAGCGGCTATGTCTTCCCCGCCTTCGACATCCCGTGGAAGCGGCTGATGGAGGTCGAGTACCACCACGTCGACCTGGACGCCGGCTACTCCCCCGCGCACTGGCCGGAGGTCTTCGCGGTGGCCGAGTTCGGCCGCCTGTCCGCCCGGCTGGCCGGCGCCGAGGGCCTGCCGGCGGTGGAGCTGGTGGCCGACGACACCGAGGACCGCGCCGTGATCGGCACGGCCGACGGCGGGCCCGGGCTGACCGTCGAGGGCCCGGTGCGGGCGCTCACCGCCTGGCTCTCCGGCCGCTCCGACGGCGACGGCCTGCAGGTCCACCGCGGCGGCGTCCAGCTCACCGACGGCCGCGCCGCGCTGCCCGCGCTGCCGCCGCTGGGCTAGCGCGGCCGGCCCCGGTCGGGGCCCGGCCGCGAGAAGATCCACAAGACGCGGCCCGGCCGCGCGACGATGCTGTGAGATGGGGCGATGCCGTCGGCAGCCCCGACACGACGAGGAGCGGACGGATGACGTACCACGGAGCGGTCAAGGTCGGCGGGCCGCCGGACGTGCGCGAGCTGGCCCACCTGATCATCACCAAGGCGGCCGTCGGCCCGTACGACAACAACGCCTACCTGCTGCGCTGCCGGGCCACCGACGAGCAGCTGCTGATCGACGCCGCCGCCGACGCGCCGGTACTGCTGGAGACGGTCGGCGACCGGCTGGCCACCGTGGTCACCACGCACCGCCACCACGACCACTGGGGCGCACTCGCCGAGGTGGTCGCGGCCACCGGCGCCCGCACCGCCGCCGGGCGGTTCGACGCCGAGGGCATCGACGTGCCCACCGACCTGGCGCTGGAGGACGGCGGGACGCTGCGCTTCGGGCAGATCGAGCTGACCGTCCGGCACCTGGTCGGCCACACCCCCGGCGCCGTCGTCCTGGTCTACGACGACCCGCAGGGCCACCCGCACGTCTTCACCGGCGACTGCCTCTTCCCGGGCGGCGTGGGCAACACCTGGGGCGACGACGCGGCCTTCGAGAGCCTCTACCGGGACGTCAACGAGAAGATCTTCGACGTCCTCCCGGACGAGGCCTGGGTCTACCCCGGCCACGGCAAGGACACCACGCTCGGCGCCGAGCGCCCGCACCTGCGGGAGTGGCGCGAGCGCGGCTGGTAGCCCGGCACGACGACGGCGGGCCCGCGACCACTGCTCGGTCGCGGGCCCGCCGTCGTCGGGGCCCCGGGGCCCGGGCGGCCCGGAGCCGGGCCGCCCGGGGCTCAGGCGTCGATCTTCTCCGCGGACTCGCCGGCCCGCTCCTGCTTCTTGGCGGCGATCAGGCTGGTCACCGTGGTGACGGCCAGCACCACCACGATGAAGCCCAGCGAGAACGGGATGCCGATCTCGGGGACGTGCACGCCCTGCTCGTGCAGCGCGTGCAGCACCAGCTTCACGCCGATGAAGCCGAGGATCACCGACAGGCCGTACGAGAGGTGGACCAGCTTCTTCAGCAGCCCGCCGATCAGGAAGTACAGCTGGCGCAGACCCATCAGGGCGAAGGCGTTGGCGGTGAAGACGATGTACGGGTCCTGGGTGAGGCCGAAGATCGCGGGGATCGAGTCCAGGGCGAACAGGACGTCCGTGGTGCCGATCGCCAGCATCACGATCAGCATCGGCGTCATCAGCCGACGGCCGTTCTCCCGGATGAAGAGCTTGGTGCCGTGGTACTTGTCGGTCGACGGGAAGCGCTGCTCGATCGACTTGAGCAGGCGGTTCTCCTCGAACTCCTCGTCCTCCTCGTCGGCCCGCGCCTCCTTGATCAGCTTCCAGGCCGTCCAGATCAGGAAGCCGCCGAAGATGAAGAACACCCAGGAGAACTGGGCCACCAGCGCCGCGCCGCCGGCGATGAAGACCGCGCGCAGCACCAGCGCGATGATCACACCGAACATCAGCACGCGCTGCTGGTAGATCCTCGGCACCGCGAACTTGCCCATGATCAGAATGAACACGAACAGGTTGTCGACACTGAGCGACTTCTCGGTGATGTACCCGGCGAAGAACTCACCGGCCGGCTTCGAACCGGAGTGCCACCAGAGGAACCCGCCGAAGATCACGGCGAGCACGACCCAGACCGTGGTCCAGATACCGGCTTCCTTGACCGACACCTCGTGCGGCTTGCGGCCGCCGATGAAGAAGTCGGCCACGATCAGGGCCAACAGCACACCGATCGTGCCGACCCACATGCTTACGGAAACGTCCACTACTGCTCCTCCGGCAGGTAGGCGAGACAGTCATCGTCACTGCCGGAGGTCTCTTCCGCCCGTCGGGCGCACTGCGAGGCGCCCGCGGACCAGCGCCCCGGGACGCCGCTTCGGGGGCGTCCGTGATGACGGGACAACTGCGAGGGAATACTCCCCTCCGCTCCCACGAGGCTAACAGAAGAACCAAGAGAAGGTAAAGAAGGTAAAGAACCACTCCGCGCCCCCACCGCCGGGAGCCGCCGCGCCCGCCCCCGGAAAGGGCTCCGCCGGCCGGCTAGAGGAAGGGCTCGATGGCCGGCAGCAGGTCCTGGAAGGTCCGGCCGCGGGCGGGTGCGCCGATCGCCTGCATCCCCCAGCCGCCGGAGGGCTCGCGGAACACCTTCGCCATGATCTGCCCGGTGTGCGGGCCCCCGCCGGCCAGCTCGTACCGGGCCAGCTCCAGCCCGGTCGAGTCGTCCACCAGCCGGCAGTACGCGTTCTGCACCTCGGCGAAGGTCTGCCCGGTGTACGAGCTGACCGTGAACACCACCTGGGTGATGTGCGGCGGCACATGGGCCAGGTCGACCAGGATCGACTCGTCGTCCTCGCCCGCTCCGGTGCCGCCGACCAGGTTGTCCCCGGTGTGCCGGACCGAGCCGTCGTTGCTCTCCAGGTGCTGGAAGAAGACCACGTCGGACGGGGTCTGCTCGGCGTACAGCAGCGCCGAGGCGTCCAGGTCGATCTGCCGTGTCCGGCTGCCGAAGAGGCCCCGCTTCGGCGCCGCCTTCCAGCCGAGCCCCATCCGGACGATCGTCAGCGACTCGCCCGAGCCCTTCTGCAGGCGCACCTGCTGCCCCTTGGCAAGGTTCACCGACACGGCGTTGTCCTCTCTGCCCAGCCACGCGGTCGGTCTCCGCGCCGGCTTCACGGTGGAACACCCCCTTGCCGTCCCCCGGCTGAGGCCCCCTGGTGCGACCGCCCGTCCCGGGCGGCACCGCAGGCCAGCCTAGGGCCTGCGGCCGGACCCACCGGTCAGCGTCTACCCGTTTGTGGCAAGGCTGAGACACCGCCGGGCTTGACCGGTACCGGAACCGGCCAAGCCCCGCAGGCGGGCGCCGCCGGGGCGGGCGGCCGCCCCTACGCGATCCCCGCCTCGCGCATCTGGCGGAGCTCCTTCTTCAGCTCCTTGACCTCGTCGCGCAGCCGGGCCGCGACCTCGAACTGGAGGTCCGTCGCGGCCGCGTGCATCCGGTCGGTCATCGACTGGATCAGCTCGGCCAGCTCGGCCGCCGGCAGGCTCTTGGCGGGCTTGCGGTCCGCGCCCAGCGCCGGCCCCGGGGCCTTGCCCTTGCCGGCCGCGCCCCGGTAGCCGGAGGAGAGCAGCTCGTCGGTGTCCACGTCCTCGCGGGCGAGGGTGTCCAGGATGTCGCCGATCTTCTTGCGGAGCGGCTGGGGGTCGATCCCGTGTTCCTTGTTGTAGGCCTGCTGCACGACCCGGCGGCGGTTGGTCTCGTCGATCGCCTTCTCCATCGAGGGGGTGATCCGGTCCGCGTACATGTGGACCTGGCCGGAGACGTTACGGGCGGCCCGGCCGATGGTCTGGATCAGCGACGTCCCGGACCGCAGGAAGCCCTCCTTGTCCGCGTCCAGGATCGCCACCAGGGAGACCTCGGGCAGGTCCAGGCCCTCACGGAGCAGGTTGATGCCGACCAGCACGTCGTACCGGCCGGCCCGCAGCTCCCGCAGCAGCTCGACCCGGCGCAGCGTGTCGACGTCGCTGTGCAGGTACCGGACCCGGATGTCCAGGCCGAGCATGTAGTCGGTGAGGTCCTCGGCCATCTTCTTGGTGAGGGTGGTGACCAGGACGCGCTCGTCCCGCTCCACCCGCTTGCGGACCTCGTGCACCAGGTCGTCGATCTGGCCCTCGGTCGGCTTGACGATCACCTCGGGGTCGATCAGGCCGGTCGGGCGGATGATCTGCTCGACCTGGCCGTCGCCGCGGGACAGCTCGTACGGGCCGGGGGTCGCCGAGAGGTAGACGGTCTGGTCGATCCGCTCCAGGAACTCCTCCCACTTCAGCGGGCGGTTGTCCATCGCGGAGGGCAGCCGGAAGCCGTGCTCCACCAGGGTGCGCTTGCGGGAGGCGTCGCCCTCGTACATCGCGCCGATCTGCGGGACGGTCACGTGCGACTCGTCGATGACCAGGAGGAAGTCGTCCGGGAAGTAGTCGAGCAGGGTGTTCGGCGGGGAGCCGGGCTCGCGGCCGTCGAAGTGCATCGAGTAGTTCTCCACCCCCGAGCAGGTGCCGATCTGACGGAGCATCTCGATGTCGTAGGTGGTGCGCATCCGCAGCCGCTGGGCCTCCAGCAGCTTGCCCTGCTTCTCCAGCCGGGCGAGCGTCTCCTCCAGCTCCTTCTCGATGCCGTTGACCGCCCGCTCCATCCGCTCCGGGCCGGCCACGTAGTGCGAGGCGGGGAAGACGTGGACGGAGTCGTCCTGGCTGATGATCTCGCCGGTCAGCGGGTGCAGGGTGTACAGCGCCTCGATCTCGTCGCCGAACATCTCGATCCGCAGGGCGAGCTCCTCGTAGACCGGGAAGATCTCGATGGTGTCGCCGCGGACCCGGAAGGTGCCGCGGGTGAAGGCGACGTCGTTGCGGGTGTACTGGATGTCGACGAAGCGGCGCAGCAGCACGTCGCGGTCGATCTCCTCGCCCACCTTGAGCCGGACCATCCGGTCGACGTACTCCTGCGGGGTGCCGAGACCGTAGATGCAGGAGACGGACGCGACCACGATCACGTCCCGGCGGGTGAGCAGCGAGTTGGTGGCGGAGTGGCGCAGCCGCTCGACCTCCTCGTTGATCGAGGAGTCCTTCTCGATGTAGGTGTCCGTCTGCGGGACGTAGGCCTCGGGCTGGTAGTAGTCGTAGTACGAGACGAAGTACTCGACCGCGTTGTTCGGCAGCAGTTCGCGGAACTCGTTGGCCAGCTGGGCGGCCAGGGTCTTGTTCGGCGCCATCACCAGGGTGGGGCGCTGCAGCTTCTCGATCATCCAGGCCGTGGTGGCCGACTTGCCGGTGCCGGTGGCGCCGAGCAGGACGACGTCCTTCTCGCCGGCGCGGATCCGGCGCTCCAGCTCGGCGATGGCCGCGGGCTGGTCGCCGTTGGGCTGGAAGGGGCTGACGACCTCGAAGGGCGCCACTGACCGCTCAATACTCGTGATGGGTCGCACCAGTCCACCGTACGACCCCTCACTGACAACGCGAGCGGCCCTCAGCCCTCCCGGCCGCCGTCCCGGGGCGCCTCGCGGGCACTGTCGCGGGCCAGGGCGACCAGGCGGGAGACCGCCCGCAGGTACTTCTTGCGGTAGCCGCCGCGCAGCATCTCCTCGGGGAAGACCCGGTCGAAGGGGATCCCGGAGGCGGTGATCGGCAGCTCGCGGTCGTACATCCGGTCGGCGAGGACGACCAGGCGCAGCGCGGTGGACTGGTCGTCGACCTGGCGCACGCCGCGCAGGCAGACCGCCTGCACGTCGTCCAGCAGCGCGCCGTAGCGGCTGGGGTGGACGGCGGAGAGGTGGCCGAGCAGCGCGGGGAAGTCGTCCAGCGAGGCGCCCGGGGTGCGGGCGGCGACGGCCTCCACGGTCCGGTCGTCGTACGGCGGCGGGGCGTCCGGCAGGCCGCGGTGGCGGTAGTCCTGGCCGTCGATCCGCATCGGGCGGAAGTGCGCGGAGAGACCCTGGATCTCGCGCAGGAAGTCGGCGGCGGCGAACCGGCCCTCGCCGAGCTTCTCCGGCAGGGTGTTGGAGGTCGCGCAGAGCTTGACGCCGTTGTCGACCAGGCGGCCGAGCAGGGTGGAGACCAGCACGGTGTCGCCCGGGTCGTCCAGCTCGAACTCGTCGATGCAGAGCAGGCGGTGCCCGGACAGCGTCCGGACGGCCTGCTGGAAGCCGAGCGCGCCGACCAGGTTGGTCAGCTCGACGAAGGTGCCGAACGCCTTCGGGCCGGGAGCGGCGTGCCAGAGCGAGGCCAGCAGGTGGGTCTTGCCGACGCCGTACCCGCCGTCCAGGTAGACCCCGGCCGGGCCGGTGGGGGCGGGGGCGCCGCGGCGGAACCAGCTGCGCTTGGGGGCGGCGTCGGCGCCGTTGAGCGTCCCCGCGAACTGCTCCAGGACCTGGACCGCCTCGTACTGGCTGGGCTGGTTCGGGTCCGGGAGGTACGTTCCGAAGCTGACGACGGAGAAGCGCGGTGGCGGGACCATTTCGGCGACCAGGCGCTCGGCGGGGACGACGGGACGCCGGTCGGTGAGCGCGAGGGGAGCGGTGGCCACGTCTGCGGTCGCTATCGGCTCGGTCGGCGCGTCGGGGAGTGGGGCTGCGGGCACGGTACTAGAGGGTACGCCTGCCGCCGCGCCGGTCGGGCGGAGGGCTGCCGGTGGATTGTCGGTCCGCCGCCGACGAGACTGGACGGCATGCAACAGTTGATCAGTCCGCTGTCCCGACCGTTCGCCGATCCGGCGTCGCTGGAGTCGCTGGCGGCCGTCTACGCGTACCCCGACCAGGTGAATCACGGCCGGCCGTGGCTGCGGGCCAACATGGTGGCCGGCCTGGACGGCGGGGCGAGGCTGGCGGGCCTGTCCGAGGGGCTCTCCGGGGACGCCGACAAGCGGATCTTCGGGGTGCTGCGGGCGCTGTCGGACGTGGTGCTGGTGGGTGCCGAGACGGTCCGCGCCGAGGGGTACCGCCCGGGCCGGGCACGGGCCGAGTTCGCCGGGGCGCGCCGGGCGGCCGGGCAGGCCCCGGCACCGGTGATCGCGATCGTCAGCCGCTCGCTGGCGCTGGACCTGGCGGCGCCGCTGTTCACCGAGCCGCTGGTGCGGACGGTGGTGATCACCACCGAGGACGCGCCCGCGCGCGGCCTCCGGGCGGTGGCCGAGGTGGCCGACGTGGTGGTGGCCGGCCGGGGCTCGGTGGACCTGCCGGCGGCGGTCGCGCAGTTGGCCGGGCGGGGCTGGACGAGACTGCTGAGCGAGGGCGGCCCGCGGCTGCTGGGGCAGCTGGCCGCCGCGGACCTGCTGGACGAGCTGTGCCTGTCGACGGCGCCGCTGATCACGGCCGGCGACGCGCCGCGCATCATCCACGATGCGGAAATGCCTGACGTGCAGCGGATGCGACTGGTCTCATTGATCGAGCAGAAAGGATTCCTCTTCACCCGCTACCTGCGTCTTCACCCGCAAGCCGCGTCACCGGCCCCGTGACCGCCGGACAGTGATCCCGCTCTCTTCGGGACCGCCGCCCGCGTGGCCCGCGGACCCGGTGGGCAGCGTGCGGAAAGCTTCCCGCCGGGCAGTATGGGATGCGATGCCGGGGCCCGGGGGCCGGTCACTGGAAGGGACTCACGTGTTCAAGACGGTACTGATGATCGAAAAGGCGCTCTCCGACGCCGATGTGGAGCTGGTCACCACGCTGCACAGCGACGAGAAGGTGTCCTTCGTCGTCCTGATGCAGCCGCGCGGCAAGCAGGACGAGCTGCTGCGGGCGCTGGACGACGTCGCGCTCGGCCACCTCGACAAGGTGGTGCGCGAGCACGACGAGTCCGAGAGCGGGCCGACGGTGGCCAGCGAATCGCTCGAACACAGCCTGCGCCACCTGCGCCGGGCCGGTGCCGAGGCGGTCGGCGAGCTGGTCGAGGAGAAGCCGCTGGAGCGGCTGCGCGCGGTGGTCGAGGAGCACCGCGCCGACGAGGTCGTGGTGCTCACCTCGCCGCACTTCGTGGAGGAGTTCTTCCACCGCGACTGGGCCTCCCAGGCCCGGCACAAGGTGGGTGTCCCGGTCCTGCGACTGTTCGCCAGCGACTCCTGACCGGACCCGCCGGTGGTGCAGAATCGTCCTTGCGGCCCGTCCGCGAGGACGATTCGCCCGTTGTACCCACACGGCCCGCTGTACCCGCTGTCCCCCTTGTCTGCCCCCGCCCGTACGGAGCCTTGCCTTGAACGACGCCGCGCACGACCTGCACGCCCCGCACTTCATCGGTATCGGCGGCGCCGGGATGTCCGGCCTGGCGAAGATCCTCGCGGTGCGCGGCGCCAGCGTCTCCGGCAGCGACTCCAAGGAGTCCGAGACCGTCCTGGCGCTGCGCGCGCTCGGCGCCAGCGTGCACATCGGCCACGCCGCCGAGCACGTGCCGGACGGCGTCAGCAGCGTGGTCGTCTCCAGCGCCATCCGCGCGGACAACCCGGAGCTGGCCGCCGCCCGCGAGCGCGGCGTGCCGGTGGTCCACCGCTCCGACGCGCTGGCCGCGCTGATGGGCGGCCGCCGGGCGCTGGCCGTGGCCGGCACCCACGGCAAGACCACCACCACCAGCATGCTCGCCGTCGCCCTCGGCGAGCTGGGCCTCGACCCCTCGTACGCGATCGGCGGCGACCTCGACGCGCCCGGCTCCAACGCCCACCACGGCACCGGCGAGATCTTCGTCGCCGAGGCCGACGAGAGCGACCGCAGCTTCCACAAGTACGCGCCCGAGGTGGCGATCGTGCTCAACGTGGAGCTCGACCACCACGCGAACTACGCGTCGATCGAGGAGATCTACGAGTCCTTCGAGACCTTCGTCGGCCGGATCACCCCCGGCGGCACCCTGGTGGTCTCCGCCGACCACGACGGCGCCCGCGAACTGACCTCCCGGGTGGCCGGCCGGGAGGGCCTCCACGTCGTCACCGTCGGCGCCGCCGAGGACGCCGACGTCCGCGTCCTGTCGGTGGTCGCGCACGGCATGACCAGCGAGGTCACCGTGGAGCTGGACGGCGCCGAGCTGTCCTTCACCGTCTCGGTGCCCGGCCGGCACTACGCCCACAACGCGGTCTCGGCGCTGGCCGCCGGCGTCGCGCTGGGCGTGCCGGCCGCCGACCTCGCCAAGGCGCTCGGCGCCTACACCGGCGTGCGGCGCCGGCTCCAGCTGAAGGGCGAGGCGGCCGGCGTCCAGGTGATCGACTCCTACGCCCACCACCCGACCGAGATGACCGCCGACCTGGAGGCGATCCGGGAGGGCCTGAACGGCGCCGGGCGGGTGCTCGTGGTCTTCCAGCCGCACCTGTTCAGCCGCACCCAGCAGCTCGCCGAGGAGATGGGCGCGGCCCTCGCCCTCGCCGACGCCTCGGTGGTGCTCGACATCTACCCGGCCCGCGAGGACCCGATCCCCGGCGTCACCAGCCGGCTGATCATCGACGCGGCCGAGCGGGCCGGCGCCGACGTCACGGCCGAGCACGCCTTCGACGCCGCCCCCGCCCTGCTCGCGGGCCTGGCCCGCCCGGGCGACCTGCTGCTCACCATGGGTGCCGGTGACGTCACCAATCTCGGCCCGGAAATCCTTCGGCACCTCGCGAGCGTTGCCACCGACGTCCACGACCTGCCGACCGGGAGTCTGCGATGAGCTACGAGATCGAGAAGAGCGACGCCGAGTGGCGTGCCGAGCTGAGCCCCGACGAGTACCACGTGCTCCGCGAGGCCGGCACCGAGCGCCCGTTCACGGGTGAGTACACCGACACCAAGACGGTCGGCGTGTACGGCTGCCGTGCCTGCGGGGCCGAGCTGTTCAGCTCGGAGACCAAGTTCGACAGCCACTGCGGCTGGCCGTCCTTCTTTGATGCACGCAACTCCGACGCTGTGGAGTTGATCGAAGACACCAGCCTTGGCATGCGACGTGTCGAGGTCCGCTGCAAGCGGTGCGGCGGGCACCTCGGTCACGTCTTCGAAGGAGAAGGCTACGGGACTCCGACCGACCAGCGGTACTGCATCAACAGCATCTCGCTGACGCTCAAGCCCTCTGAGAGCTGACAGCACAGAGCCCCCGGACTCACATCGCCAGATGCAAGCCGGGGGCTCTGCTCACCCTCCACCGGTGTGCCGGGGACGAATCCGGCAGTGCTACGAGGGTGTCCAGGGGCCCGACCGCCCCGCGGGGGACGTATGACGGTCGGGCCGGCTTAGGGGCTAGCCGATGGTGGCCGACCACCGACCCCGAGACAGGTGGATCGTGCCGTCTTCAGGGCTGATGCGGGCATTGCTGCCGTACAAGGGCAGCCCGCCCTCCACCTCTCGCCATGTGCGAATCCGCTCCAGGTCGTCCCACAGTCGACGCGGGCCGCTCTGGTGGACCGTCGGCGGCTCGAAGCGTTCCGCCTCCGCCCGTGCCCAGGAGCCATCAGGGTGCACGAGCAACGCCGTCCGTTGCCCCGCGCTGTCGTCGAAGTCGATTTCGATGCCAGGCACCGAAATCGTGAGCATCGACCAGATCTCCCAACTGTCGCGGATATCCGCGGCCGGGTAGCGGCCCAGCTTGACCTCATCACCGTCGGATTCCCGGGCGGTCTTGAAGAGGCCGTCCAGGACCGGCGGGTAGGTCGGGCCATTACGGGTGACCATGAATCCCGCCCAGTCTCTTTCGATCACGCCGCTTGCCCCGCCGTCCGCGTCCTTCCAGGCAGTCAGGATCAGCGCCGTATCGGCGATGGTGGTGACAAGCCGTCCACCACGGCGTAGAGCCTGGAGCCACGAGACCGGTACGGGTCGAGCTGCCACCGTGGCCACAATGCGGTCGTAGTCGCCAGGAATAGACCCGGTGGCATCCAGGGTGAGGAACTCCGGCCGTAGGCCCATGCCGTCGAGACGGGCCTTCGCGGCGTCCGTCAGGTACTCGTCCACGTCGACGCTCGTGACGTGCTCGGCCCCCAAGCGCCGAGAGGCAATGGCAGTCAGTCCGCCGGCACCGGTGCCGATATCCAACACGTCGTGTCCGGCGTTGATCCGGCCGTGTCGCAACATCTTCACGAGCAGAGCTGTCAGCGTGGCGCTGCTCGTGGGGCGTCCGATCGGTCGGTCGCCCGGTCCCGCGTGGTCAGCGTGGAAACCGCCCACAGAGGTCACGACGGACGCGCTGCCGTAGGCCCGGCGGAACCACAGTTCCTGATTCTCCGAGCCGACTTGGAGCTTCCAGCCCCCTTCGTCGGGCTCCCACCATCGGGGGATCAGCTCGTGGCGTGCGACGCCGGCAACCGGAGTTCGCCAACGCGAATCGGGGTCGGTCGCTCTCGCGGCCAGGTCCGCTGCGTGCTCTTCCCATCTCACCGGCAGATCCTCTCAGTACGACGGTCCGCAAGCTTCGGTGTTTGCAGGATTGCAGTCGTTGCTGTCGTTCGGCGGGCAACCGCCCATCGTCGTGACCTGCGGGACGCACACGTTGTCCGACGGGCCACACTCGTCGCTGTCGTTCGGCGGGCAGCCGTGACGGCTCGTCGTGCGGGGCGGGATGCTGGCAGCCATCTTCGCCCACTCCGGGCTAGCCAGGATCGGGGCGAGACCGCCATCTCGGACGTTGCCTGTCGGGAGGAAGCGCCCGATCACGCACGGCACCACGCTGCCGTCCGGCAGGATGGCGAGCCGTCCGCGGGCACAGTTTCCGCACAGCGCGTCCATGGTGGGCGTCGACCTTGCTGCCCGTCCGACACCACGGGCGTAGTCGAGCGTCACGTGTCCTACACCGAGGGCGAGCAATTCGGTAACCGCGAGTCGGCCGAGTTGTCCGTCATGGACGCCCACGACTCCGGCGCGGATCGGGATCCCTCGTCGGACGGCCTCCAAGATGTTGGCTCGGGTCCGCTCGTGACTGCCCGGCTTGGTGGTCACCTTGTCGTGCTCCCCCGCGTTGACGGAGTAGTACGAGGTACCGAGTGTGACGCCGGGCTGGGAGAGCACCCGCCAGCCCTTGGCCGTGACGTGGTAGAGGTTCGAGAAGACCTCAACGCCAAGCGACAGGCTCAGCGCGTGGTCGACGAGCTTGTCCCAGCCCGGGAACACGGTCGGCTCGCCTCCGATCAGCTGCACCAGCTTGACGCCCAGCGTGGCGCACTCGTCGATCACCGCCTTCCAGTCATCCAGGGTCATGACCCCGTGCGGAACTTCGGGCCCGGAGTCGGAGAGGCAATGACCGCACCGAAGCTGGCACTTGCCTGTCAGTTCCAGCTCGACCGTGCCGGGCACGGTCACCGTGCCCGAGGCAGGTACCTCCAGGATCGATGTCATGTGGTGTTCCTTCCATGAGTGGGTTAGCGTCGGCCCGCTCCAGCCGGCTAGCGGTCCACGGGGGTAGCCGACTGGAACGGGAGTCTCACGTGTTCTGGGGGACGGCCGACGCGGGTCGCCTCGTACTTGCTCTCAGTCACGGGCGCGCTGGCACACCGGACGGTCCTGAAGGTCGGCTGATTGGCTTCCAGGTGGCGGAGGAGAACGGTCGTCCCGGTCCGTCCCTGGCGGTCACCGGGGCAGGGATTGTGCACCCGTCGACCCTTCGCAGGTGGTCAACGGTCCCCCCGAAGGATGGTCTTGTGGTTGGCCCCGCCCGCCACCCAGGGGGGTGTCCCAATGACGGACGGAGCCCTCCCCCTACCTGCCACTTCAGCCGAGCCGGCAAGGGTCGCCCGGCGGGCACTGTCACGTGACGAGCCGGGCTTGTCCCGACGCTGAAGCGCCGGGGTTGATGCCCGCCCCCGTACTGCCGGACACGCTCCATGACACGGGGGCGGGAGTTCAGGGCGTGGCTAGCAGGGGCCGAACATCGTCCTCCACCACGGGGCCAGCAGATCCAGCCATGACCTCTGATGGTCGTGCGATGAGCCCTTGTCGGGGGCAGTCTCGGGCATCGGCATGCTCAGTTCCTTGATGAGAGCGGTCAGTTGTGCGGCCGACAGACCGTCAGCAGCATGGCGGCAAGCACGACAAGCCCCGCCATCGACACCGCGAAGGCGGCTGTGCGGCGCTGTGAATCCTGAATGCCCCGCCGCCGACGCTCGACAGCGTCCCGATAGTCGGCCTGGCCGTCGTCGAACGTCGGCACGGGCGGCGTCATTAGCCGGGTTCCTCCGCCGGTACCATGACCCACGGCGTCGTGACGGCGTGCTCAAAGCTTCGGTGGCCCCGATGGTCGGTTGCGTGCTCCAACGCCCAGAGCTGCGCGGTCTCGAAGTGCGCGACGACAGGGCCCGTCGCCCCGCACTGTCGTCCGTCCTCGTCCTCGCTCACGCACTGGTAGCGGTGCATCACTTGAGGGCGGTCGGGGGCAAGGTCGAGTTGGAGGGTCCAGGCCACGGCACGCAGCAGCCTTCGCGCGGGCCACATCGCCTCTTCCGCCCGCTCGATCGCCCGCGAGTCCAGTCCCGCCCTGACGGTACGTGCGAGGCCGCGACGGGGGGTGTGGAGGAGGCTGCTCAGGGGGTTCGTGGGCTCCAGCCCACCGCCCGCGCTCACCGTTCCGCCTCCGACGCTCTGCGCGCCTCGCAGTCGGCGCAGGAGCAGTGCGCGAGTGTGGCATCCCGATTCAGGCCGTCCGCCGCGCTCGGGGCCTTCGGTACGGCCGTCCGGTAGTCGTTCAGGGGGCTCCAGCCCTTCGGCGGAGCGCTGGACTTGGAGGGCCCACGCCTCGCGAACGGTCGAGCCGGGTCGCCGAATGCCTTCCTGCGCACTGCCATCATCGCTCCCTAACGCCAAGGACCCGTAACGTGACTAAACGCTACGGGCCGATTGCGGAGCGGAGGGGCAGAGTCTCTGCCCCTAGGTTTCGGCGTAGATCAGGCCGCCATGCCGATTGCGTCGGCCAGGCGCCGGCCGGACTGCTGAACCGCAGGAGGGCCGTTGACGAGCGTGCGCACCATCGCTCGTGTTTCCGCGTTCCACCGCGCGGTCTCGGGAGCCACCGCCACCGCGCCAGCCAGAAGCTCTGCCACCCGTTCCCCATCACCCCGGAGCGCGTGAGCGCGAGCCACCTCAATGAGATGACGCCCGCGACGAGGAACCGCCTTGACGTCCGCGGTAGGCAATCGGCGCGCCCAGCGCAGCGCCGTACCTGCCTGCCGTAGTTCGACCGCTACGGTCACGGAGTGCAGGGCCACGGCCTGACGGGACCCGGATGTGGACGGGCTCCAGAAGTCCGCCGGCAGCGCGGCAGAGACGACGGACGCCCGGTCGACCCACCGCCACGCATCACCCTGCTCCCCCGCCACCGCATGTGTGATCGCGGCGTGAAACGCCATGTCCGCCCACGCGGAGGCCAGTTCCGGCGACTCTGTGCGTACAGGGTCCAGCAGCCTCAAGGCGTCCTCAGTGAGCGACTGTGCACTATCCCACTGCCCACTCTTGCGGAACGCCTCCACCAGGAACCAGCAGGCTTGCGCCACGGCCGCAGGGTCTCCTGATGCTCGCGCGGTGGCCAGCGCACGCTCCGCGACGCGCCACACGAGATTCCCGTCTCCCTGGAAAGCGGCGTACATCTGCGTCAAGTTCAGCGCACTCGCGTACATCACCTCCGCTCGGCGACGGTCGGCGCATGCCGGGTGTGAGGCGGCTACCGACGCCGAAGAGACCAACGGCGGCAGCAATTCTGCCAGCGCCGTTCGGTGATCTCCCCGAGTCATTCGCGTCTGCCAGGCGGTGGCCAGCTGGACGGCGATGTGGTCGAGATTCGGCGCCGGCCCACCAGCGGCACCCAATGGTGCCCCGTCGACCGCACGTCGGACGGACGCCAGCGCCGAGTGTTCAACCCCCGAGTACAGTTCCCGAGGCATGCTGACGTCACCAGTCAGTTGGGAGAGATCATCGATCTCCAGATGCTGGGCGATCTTCATCAGCATCGGTAGGCGCGGAGGCAGCATCACGCCGTTCTCGATTTGCTTCAGCCAGCTGGCAGACCGGCCCAGCAGGCCAGCCAGCACGGAACGCGACTTCCCGGACCGCACTCGGTAGTACTGAATGCGCCGGCCGATGGGCAGGGCAGGGTCAAGGGCCATGCGGTCAGCGTAAGGCCGCGACCCGCCCCTAGTCTCGGCACGCCGTGCACAAACCGTCAGCCTTCGAGACGTGCCGGCCACACAGTCCCTCGCGACCCTGGCACTCGTGCGCTGCGGGTCGCGGGGACGGCACGCTGCCGGCAGTTCCCTTGATCTCGCGGACCGGCGGGTACGGCGGGACCTTCGACAGCCGTGCGGAGATGATCGCGGCCACACTCTTCGTGATCTTCTCCGGGAGCGGGGCCGACACGATCGACATCAGCGCACCCTGCGCCCATCCCCCGGCCAGCAGCCCCTCCACCATGGCGGCCTGATCGATGAGCGGCTTCCCGGCGAGCGCCATGCGCGGCTCGCGCCGGCCCAGCTCCATACCCTCAGACATGCGCGTCGGCACGGGAGCCTGATGGAGGTCCGCTGCGCCCGCTGCGGCGGGCACCTGGGCCACGTCTTCGAGGGCGAGGGCTACGGCACCCCGACCGACCAGCGCTACTGCATCAACAGCGTCTCGCTGACGCTCCGGCCGGCCGACGGGAGCTGACCGCGACGCCCGCGGGCCCGGGAGCCGAGGCGGCTCCCGGGCCCGCGGGCTATCCGCCGACCGGGTGGAAGTGGACCGGCAGGTGGACCAGGGCGCGGTGGAAGGGCCCCGGGCGCCAGAGGAGCTCCTCGGCGGGGGTGCTCAGTTCGAGGTCGCTCAGCCGGCTGGTGAGCTGCTCGATCGCGGTGATCGCGATCAGCAGCGCCGGGTCCCGGGCCGGACAGGCGTGCGGACCGGCCGCCCAGGCCAGATGGGCGGACTCGCCGCTGCGCAGTTCGGCGCCGTCGGTGGCCGGCGCGGCCTGCGAGTTGGCCGCCGCGTAGGACACCAGGACCAGCGAGCCGGCGGCGATCTCCCGGCCGTGGAAGGTGATGTCGTAGCGCGGGTAGTGGGCGGAGAGGTTGGCCATCGGCGGCTCGTGCCAGAGCACCTCGTCGATCGCCTGGTACGCCGTCATGGCGCCGCCGAACAGTGAGCCCGCGTACCGGGCGTCGGTGAGCAGCCGCAGCAGCGCGTTGCCGATCAGATTGGTGGTCGGCTGGTGCCCGGCGATCATGGTGAGGGTGATCTGCCGGACCACCTCGTCGTTGTCCAGCCCGACCGGGTGGGTGAGGAACCACGAGGTGAGGTCGTGCCGGGGGCGTTCGCGTCGCTCGGCGACCATGCCGGTGACCACCGAGACGAGGTCCCCGTAGGCGGCGACGGCCTTCTCGGTGGACTCCATCATGCCGGCGATGCCGGCCACCAGCCGGGCACTGTGCTCCTCGGGCACGCCGAACCAGGTGTTGAACACGAACACCGGCAGCTGACGGGCGTACTCGGCGATCAGATCGGCCGAACCGGTGGCCGCGAAGGCGTCGATCAGCTGGTGCGCGACCTCGGCGACCCGGCGCTGGAGCAGATGCGGTTCGAGCAGGGCCAGCCCGTCGGTGATGACCTGGCGGTAGCGGGCGTGGATCTCGCCGTCGCTGAAGAAGGCGGTGGGGCGGTAGCCGAGCACCGGCAGCAGCGGCGAGGTCGGCGACACCGTGCGCTGCCAGGCCCGGGAGTCCTTGGAGAAGGTGTCGGTGTCGCGCAGCAGGTCCAGCGCGGCCTGGTAGTCGGTGACCAGCAGGGCCTCCACGCCGGGGGCGATCTCCACCGGGGCGACGGCGCCGTAGCGGCGCAGCCGGTCGTAGACGGGCTGCGGGTCGGCGGCGAAGGCCGGGCCGTAGATCGGGACCGGACGGGTGCCGGGCGCGGTGGCGTCGGTGCCGGGCGCCTCGTCGGTGGCGGGCGCGGCTGCGTCGGTGCTGGTCACGGGTGCTCCGGGGCGGCGTCGGGGGCGGCGTCGGACGGCGCGTCGGGCGGGACGTCGGCCGGGACGTCGGGGGAGGCGGGCAGACCGTGCAGGACGTGCTCGGCCAGCGCGATCAGCGCGTCGAGGCTGGAGCCGCGCTCACGGGCGTCGCAGAGCACCAGCGGGGTGGCGGCGTGCAGGTCCAGGTGGGACCGGAGCACCTCGATCGGGTGCGCGGGCGCGCCCGGGAAGCAGTTGACGGCGACCGCGTAGGGCAGCCCCTGCTCCTCCACCATGTCCATGATCTCGAAGGAGTCGGCGAGCCGGCGGGTGTCGGCCAGCACCAGGGCGCCGACGGCGCCGCGGGCGATGTCCTGCCAGAGCGGGAAGAACCGGCGCTGGCCGGGGGTGCCGAACATGTAGAGCACCACCTGCCCGGGCAGCGTGAGGCGGCCGAAGTCGACCGCCACCGTGGTGGTGGTCTTGCC
Organism: Kitasatospora sp. NPDC091207; assembly: GCF_044768625.1. Taxonomy (NCBI): domain Bacteria; kingdom Bacillati; phylum Actinomycetota; class Actinomycetes; order Kitasatosporales; family Streptomycetaceae; genus Kitasatospora; species Kitasatospora sp. NPDC091207. Next base: position 141,210 of record NZ_JBIVVS010000013.1, on the reverse strand, counting down.
CGGCGGCAACCCCTGCGCGTCGTCGACGGGCGCGCCGGTCTCGGTCATCGCCTCCTCGGTGTGCAGCGTGGGGATCTCCGACAGGGTGCGGATCAGCGTGGTCTTGCCGACGCCGAACGGACCGGCGACCACCAGCTTCATCAGCGTCTGGTCCCGGTCGGGCAGGTAGCCCACCCGGTCGGTCCGGCCGGTCGGGCTACCGGAGCGTACGGAGTCCAACGAGGAGCCTCTCAACGATGGAGCGGTCGGTCTGCTGTGCGCGGGGGATCGGGGCCCGGGCCCGTAAGCAACCCGTCTCGACCAGGTCGGCCGCGAGGAAGACGGTGGCGCTGACCGGCAGGCGCAGGTGGGCGGCGGCCTCCACCACGGTCAGCGCGCCGGGCCGCAGCAGCTCCCAGAGCCGCCGGTGCTCGTCCTCCACCTCCTGCGGCGGTTCCGCGCCGGCCGCGTACAGGACGGTGAGCCGTTCGAAGCCCGCCGTACCGGGCCTGGTCCGGCCGCCGGTGGCGAGGTAGGCGGGGACCATCCGCCTGCGGGGTACGCCGGTCATGACCGGGCGGTGGTGTCCTGCTGCCTGGCCGGGCTCGCCAGTGCGCGGCCCAGAGCGGCGACCTGCACCTGCATCTGGTAGGCCACGTTGCCGAGTTGGGCCTCCGGCGTGGTGAACACCGCCAGCGAGGTGTTCTCACCGGCCGGGACGACGACGGCGAAGCCCAGCTCGGACTCGACCACGGTCTGCGCCAGCCGGGGCTGCTCGACGTCGGTGAAGGCCGTGGTGAACGCGCGGGCGGCGGCGTGCACGGTGGCGGTCATCGCCGCGACCCGCTCCGCCGAGGCTCGGCCGAGGCCGTCCGAGGCGCCCTCGACGAGGCCGTCCCCGGTCGCGATCACGGCGTGCAGGACACCCGGCAGCTCCAGCAGCGGGGTCAGCACCCACGAGATCTCGTCGGTGGCGGTAGGGCTGGGCGTGCTCACTGCTCGGCTCCTTCGGAGGTCTGGGCGGGGCGGTGGCCGGTCCGGTCCGTGCGGTCGGCGAAGCCGGTGTGGTCGGCTGCCTCCGCTCCGGTGACCCCGGCGCTGGTGGTGCTCGTGGTGCTCGTGCCGGCGTCGGCGCTCGGACCGGCGGTCGCGGCGACCGTGGCCACGACCCCGTCGACCGGCTCGGCCGGCGCGTCGGGGGTGTCGGGGACGTCCGGCACGTCGGGGGTGTCGGGGACGTCCGGCGCGGCCGCCCTGGCGACCTCGGCCCGGCCGGAGTCGGTGCCCTGCTGCAGGGCCTCCCAGCGGGCGGCGGCCTGCTCGGGCGTCCGGGTGGCCCGGCCGGTGGGCGTGGTGTCCGCCCCGGGGCCCGGGGGCTCCGGGGTCGTCGAAGCGTCCGCCGGTGTTCCGCCCGGCAGGCGGGTGGCCCGCCCGGACGCCTCGCCGGACGGCCGGCCCGCCGGCGCCTGCTGGGTGAGCGGCTGGCGCCGGCGCCGGCTGGGCAGGCCGCTGTCGTCGGAGTCCACCGCCCGCACCGGTGGCACGACATGCATGGCCGGCACGGTGTGCCGGGTCGGCAGATCGTGCCTGCCCGACAGATCGTGCCGGTCCGGCACGTCGTGCCTGTTCTGATCGTCGGATTCTCCACGCGGGTCCGGCACCGCCTGGACGGTGGGTGCGGGAGCCGGGCCGGCGCCGGCCCGCAGCGGCAACGGGGTGAGCACCGAGAGCGGCTGCTCCTCGTCCACGACCGTCAGCAGGGCGGCCGGGATCCGCACGATGGTCCGCATGCCGCCGTAGGGCGAGGGCTCGATGTGGCAGGAGAACCCGTACTGCCGGGCGAGCTTGCCGACCACCGCGAAGCCGGTCTTCGGCGGGTTGCCCAGCTCGGTGAGCAGCACCTCCGCCGGGCCGGCCACCAGCCGCCGGGCCCGGCGCAGCTGGTCCTCCTCCATCCCGATGCCGCTGTCGTCGATGATCACCAGCGCGCCGCGGCCGCCCTGCTGGACGGTGACCGGGACGTCGGTCTCCGGGTGCGAGTACGACGTGGCGTTGGCGAGCAGCTCGGCGACGGTGATGGCGAGCGGCTCGGCGGCCCGGGCCACCACGGCCAGCCGGCTCTCGCGCAGATGGTTGGCCACCTTGATCCGGGCGTAGCCGGGCACCCGGGAGAGCGCGCCGACCACCACCTCGGCCAGCGGCGAGTCGGTCCGGGCCAGGCCGGGCCACGCCTCGCAGAGCACCGCGATGGTCTGGATCCGGCGCAGCGCGACCTCGTTGCGGAAGTCGACCTCCAGCAGGCGCGGGTCGTCGTTGTCGTGCTGGAGCTGCTGGACGAGGCTCTGGATCTGGTACAGCAGGGTCTGGATCTTGGAGGTGGCACCGCGCATCGCGGACCGGGCGGCGGCGTCGACCCGCTCGCGCTCGTCGGTGACGGCGGCGGCCGAGGCGTCCAGCACCGCCTGCAGGGCCCGGACCGCCTCCGGGCCCACGGCCCGTGCGTCCAGCGGCCCGGCGACGGGCGCGTTGGGGTGGCTGAGCCGCAGTGCGGCGGCCGCCACCCGCTCCCCGGCCAGGTGGTCGACCTCGGCCAGCAGGGCCGCGGCCCGCTGCTCGGCGGCCGCCAGCCGCTCCCCGGCCTCGGTGGTGCGGTCCTCGGCCGCGCGGGCGTGCAGCTCCGCCTCCGCCGCGCGGTGGTCCGCGGCGGCGGTGCGCTGCTCCGCCTCGCGGACCCGGCCCTCGGCGGCGAGCGCCCTGGTCTCGACCCGCTGGGCCTCCTCGTCCGCCCGCCGGGCGGCCGCCCGGGCCTCGCGCTGCTGCTGCTCGCCCCGGGCCGACCGGCCCTCGGCGGCGCGGGCGCGCTCCTCGCTGTGGGCGGTGGCCGCCTCGGCGGCGGTGGCCCGGGCGAGTGCCCGGGCGCGCCCGCGGGCCAGGACAGCGGCCACCGCGAGCGCGGCGACCGCGGTCACCGCGAGGGCGAGCAGCGCGATCTGGGTCATCGAAGTCCTCGGAAGTCCTCGATCGAAGGGGTTCGGAATCGCCGGAGGTGGCGGGCCCGGCCGGAGGGCGTCGGCCGCGGGCCACCCGCCCGGGGTGCGGGCGGAGGCATGGCACCCGGGGTGCGGGCGGCGGCCGGCGGGTCAGGCCGGCGAGGAGGGGAAGCGCCCGGGCCGGGACCGCGGCGCCCGGACGGCGTCCTGGGCCAGCTCCCGTGCCACCACGGCGACCTGGGTCATCGCCTCCAGGACGTTGGGCACCGCGCTGCCGTCCAGGTGCCGGTACTCGGCCGCGACGGTCAGCACCAGCCGCTCGGGCAGGCCGAGTTCGGGGTGCCGCTGCTCGGCGATGATCCGCCGGGCCGCGTCCAGGGCCGGTATCCCGGCGCGGTGCAGCGCGTGCGCGCGCTCACGGACGTACCCGAGGTAGCCGATGTGGGCCTCGACGCCGGACCGGTCGAGCACCGGACCGTGGCCGGGGACGAAGATCTCGGCACCGGTGGCCAGCGCCTGCTCGCAGGCGCCGATGATGTTCTCCAGCGGGCCGGCCCAGTGCGAGGGGTGGTCGCCCGGCTGCTCGCGGGTGGACCCGAAGATCACGTCGCCGGTGAACACCACGCGCTGGTGCGGCAGATGGACGATCAGGTCACCGCCGGTGTGCGCGGCGGGCAGCGCGGTGATCCGCACGGGGTACTCCCCCACCCGCAGCTCCAGTTCGCCGCTGAAGACGGTGTGCGGGTGGACGGGGTCGGTCTGCGACCAGTCGAACGGGCCGAAGTGCTCGCGGAGGTAGTCGCCGAGCGGCGAGGCCGGGTCGCTGCCCACCACCAGCGCGTGCTGCTGCTTGGGGGTCGGCTCGTAGTGGATGTGCTCCAGCGCCTCCCGGGTGGCGATCACCTCGGCGTCCGGAAGCACCCCGGCACCCCAGAGGTGGTCACCGTTGGCGTGGGTGACGACCACCCGGTCGATGCCGACCCCGTCGGCCAGCCGCTGCCGGCTCTGCGCGAGGAACTCCGCGGCGAGGGAGGGGTCATAGGGCGTGTCGATCCACAGTGCGGTCCGCGGCGAGGCCAGCAGCCCGCAGTTGGCCAGGCCCCAGCCCCGCTTCGGCGGAAGCCACACGTACAGGTCTTCGGCAATCGCGCTCACGTTCGCGCGGCTGATCGTCATGGGCGCGATTATGCCGATGATATGACGACAGTGAAGCAAAACCCTTGCGATTCAAGCCAATTCCTGCCCCAGACCCTCCCGACCTGTCCCAATTCGCACCAGTGCGGTCTGGACCACATCGTCTCAAGGGGCAGGACGAGCGGTCCGGACCGTGGCACCGGCCCCCCGGGGGCCGCCCGCTCACACCGCCGGCAGCAACCGGCAGACCTCGACCGTGACATCGACCGTGTCGAGACCGATCACCCGGCCCTCGACGGCGGCGAATCCTTTCTCCCCGGCGCGGAACATCGCCGCCAGTGGCGACTTCCGGGTGGCGGCCGCCAGCGCCTCCACGGCCATCGCCGAGCCGAAGGCGAAGACCCCGCAGAGCACGATGCAGGGCGCCTGCCGCGAGGTGCGGGTCACGAAGACGAAGCCGTGGTCGCGGATCAGTTCGTCGGCCGCGTTGTACTGCGCCTCGAAGGTCATCCCGCCCCAGCGGGCCCGGGCCGCCTCCGGGTACTCGATGCAGAAATCCGGAAATCCCGCGCCGAGCACGGTCGCCGAGTACCGATTGACGCTCGGTCCGCCGATCGAGAAGGTCGGCATCCTCGGGTCCTGCGCCCCGGCCGCGACCAGTTCGATCGTCGCCTTCCGATTGATCTTCCGCAGCAGATCCGTGAGTTGGGCTATCGCACGGGCCTCGGCCATCGGCATGAAGAGGACGTTCTTCGGCCCCCGGCTGGTCAGCCGCCGGCCGTCCTTCGCGAAGGCGAACTCCGCCGCCTCGATACTGGGGGTGACGATCTGCACCCGGCTGTACGGGGCGAGCAGCACGCGCAGGAAGCCGTACCGCAGGAACAGCCGGGCCCGGGCGAGGGAACGGGCCGCCAGAAAGCCGATCACCGCCGGAACGAACCCGACCAGGACCTGAAGCAGGATCTCCATAGCATCCCCCGCGAGGAAGACTCGGGCACGAACTGTCTGCCGTGAGGTGATGCCCCGTAGAACACCAGGAACTCCCGACACGGCAGCCCACCCGGCGCCAGGTGCGGAATGCGCGCCTGGTTCACCCCTTCGAGTGAACGAAACCGGCCGCCCGTTCCCCGCCGGTCAGCCGTCCAACCGCTTGGTGAACTTCCGCTCGCTCGCACACCGCTCGTACCCGAGCCACGCGTTGATCGCGAGCATCGGCGCGTTGGTCGCGTCGTTGCTGGTGTAGGCCCACCGGTAGCCGGCCTCCTGGGCCCGGCGCAGGGACTCCGCCTTCGCCAGCTTGCTCAACCCCCGGCCGCGGAAGGCCCGGCGGCAGGCGGTGAACGCCGACCAGTAGCGCCGGGCCCCGTCCGTCTGCACCGCGCTGAACGCGGCCGGCTCGCCGTCCACCACCGCCACCACGGTCAGGTCGCGGTCGAAGTCGGGGCGGGCCCACTCGCCGGCGAGGAACTCCTCGTCGTCGGCGGCGTCCATCGCGACCTCGCCCGGCTCGTCCCGGAGCGCGTCCGCCTCGATCACGAAGACCGGGTACGGGTCGTCCGCCCAGTCACCGGCCGGGCGCAGCTCGACGCCTGGCGCCGGCACCGGCACGCCGGGCAGCGGCAAGGTGAGGTCCCGGCCGGCGAAGTGGGCCAACCGCCCCTCGGTGAAGCCGCGGGCGACGGCGAAGGCGCGCGACGCCGGCTCCTCGTCCACCCAGCTGTGCAGCTCCACCACACCGTGCGCGGTCAGGTGCCGCTCGGCCGCCGCCAGCAGGGCGGTGAACACGCCGCGCCGCCGGAACGCCGGCAGCACACTGCCGTTGGCGTACCCGATGCCCCGGGTGGTCGTGCCGACGACCACCCCGCACCGGACCGAGCCGACCACCTCGCCGTCCAGCGCCGCGACGAAGGTGCGGAAGTGCTCGCCCTTGGCCTGCCGGGCGTTCAGCCAGGTCAGGACCTCGGGGGTGAGCAGCAGGTGCTCACGGCCGGCCCGGTGGGCGGCCGCGGCGGCGGCGTCGACGGGACGGAAGTCACGAACGGTCAGCGTTGCCATAGGCGGGCCACCGTAGCCGCGTCCACAACCGTCCCGCCTCCGAATTCCCGCCCCGCCGACGGGTCCGCGGCAGGGACGGGACCAAAGTCCCTCATCACCGGTCCGACAAGCTCAAATAATGCTCTGAGAAGACCGGCTGGGGCTTGGCAACCGCCCCGGCCGGGGACATCCTCAGCAGCACAGCCCGGCCCGATCCCGGCGACGATGCCCGCGTCGGCCGACGGCTTCCCACCCAGCCCTCCGAAGGGGGCGAACCGATGACCTCTCCTGCCATCCGGCGCGGGACACCCACCGCTCCGGCCCGGGACACCGGGCGGACGACGGGCCCGACCGTTTCGACCGGCCCCACGACCGCGACTGCCACGACTGCCACGACGACCGTGACCGGCACTCCGGGTACCGCGCTCGGTGTCGGCCTCGGCTGGCGCGCGGAGATCGACACCGTCGTGGAGCGGCAGCCCGGCCTGGACTGGGTCGAGGTGGTCGCGGAGAACATCTGCGCCGACCACCTCCCCGAGTCACTGCGGATCCTGCGGGCCCGCGGCGTCACCGTGGTCCCGCACGGCGTCTCGCTCGGTCTCGGCGGCGCCGACCGGCCCGACCCGGCCCGGCTCGACCGGCTCGCCGAGGCGGCCGGGGCGCTCGGATCCCCGCTGGTGACCGAGCACCTCGCGTTCGTCCGGGCCGGCGGCCTGGAGGCCGGGCACCTGCTGCCGGTCCCCCGCTCCCGCGATTCCCTCAAGGTGATCGCCGAGAACGTCAGGATCGCGCAGGACCGGCTCCCGGTGCCGCTGGCCCTGGAGAACATCGCGGCCCAGCTGGCCTGGCCGGACGACGAGCTGACCGAGGGACAGTTCCTCGCGGAGCTGGTCGAGCGCACCGGCTGCCGACTGCTGATCGACGTCGCCAACCTGCACACCAACCGGGTCAACCTCGGCCTGGACCCGGCCGCCGAACTCGACCGCCTGCCGCTGGAGGCGCTGGCCTACGTCCATGTCGCCGGGGGCACCATGATCGACGGCGTCTGGCACGACACCCACGCCCACCCCGTCACCGAGCCGGTGCTGGAGGTGCTGGCCGAGCTCTGCGCCCGGGTCGCACCGCCCGGCGTCCTGCTGGAGCGGGATGCCAACTTCCCGCCGCCCGCCGAGCTCGCCGCCGAACTGGACGCCATCCGCCGGGTGCTGCAAGGGGGCAGCGCCGGATGACCGCCCCGACGGACGAGGCCGGCGACCTCACCGCCGCCCGCGCCGCGCTGGCCCGGCGCCAGGAGGAGCTGCTGACCGCCCTGGTGGCCGGCGGACCCGTCCCGCCCGGCTTCGACCCGGCCCAGGTGCGCGCCCAGTCGGCCGGCCTGGCCGCCAAGCGCCGGGACACCACCGCCAAGGTGGCCCCGGAGCTGCCCCGTCTGCTCGGCCGTCGGTACGGGCCGCTGTTCCTCCGCTACGCGGGGACGCACCCGCAGACCGGCGGCTACCGCGCCGACGCCCGCGCCTTCGCCGTATGGGCACTCGCCGACGAACCGGGCCCGGGGCCCGACCCGGCCCGGCCGGGCGCCGGGCGGCTCGACGCCGAACAGCGGCACGCCCTGGAGCGGTGGCTCCACGGCCCCGCCGCCGAGCGCCCGGCCGGCCCGCTCACCCGCCTGCGCCGGGCCCTGCGGCCCGGCCCGCGGCACTGAACCAGAACCACCCACACCATTCCGGGGGAACCGCCCATGTGGCACAACGTCTACTTCGCCGTCCCGGCGATCCTGCTGTTCGCGGCCGCGTCGTACGCCTCGCACACCAAGAACCTGGTCAAGCGGGTCCCGCAGGTCAAGGGCCTGCCCGGGCGCGGCCTGCCGCTGCTGGACACCGCGTTCCTCTCCGGAGGCCCCGGCCGGGTCTTCGACACCGCCCTGGTCCGGATGCACCAGGCCGGCCGGGTCGTCGTCAACCGGGCCGGCCTGGTCACGCTGACCACCGAGCGGGCCTACGACGCCGTCGACCTGGCGATCATCGAGGCCGTCGGGCCGACCGGACAGCGGGACCTCACCTCCCTGCGGCGCGCGGTGATGCGCGCCCCCGCCGTCCAGGAGCTCGGCGACGGGCTCGCCAACCGCGGGCTGCTGCGCAACCCCACCCTGCTGCGCCGGGCCAAGGTGGCCCGGCGACTGCTCTGGCTGGCCCTGCTGCTCACGGTGGTGACCATCGCGGCCGCCTACCTGGTCGACCGCGGCGAGGCCGACCGCCCGTCGCTCTGGCTCCCGCCGGTGCTGGTGCTCTTCGGCCTGGTGTCGCTGCTGGTGACCTGGCCGTTCAAGGGCCGGATCACCCCGGCCGGCCGGCGTCAGCTCGCCCTGATGTCCGTCGGCAAGCCGTGGACGCCCAGCGCCGGTCTGGCCCCGCGGGCGGCCGGCGGCGCCCTGATCGGCGCGATCGCGCTCGGCGGGCTGGCCGCCTCCGGGCTGGACGACGCGGAGCTGCAGGAGGCACTGCTCGCCGCGGCGGCGGCCGACCTGGTGACGGCCAGGTCCGCGATGGCGGGCGGGTCCTCGTCCTCCTCCGCGACCTCCAGCGCCACCTCGTGCTCCTCCGCCGGCACTTCCTGCGGCGGCGTCACGTGGTGCGGCAGCGGCAGCGGCTCCGACTCGGGCTCCTCGGGGTCGAGCTGCGGCGGCAGCAGCTGCGGATCCTCCTCGTCGAGCTGCGGTTCCTCGTCCTCGTCGAGCTGCGGGTCCGGCTCCAGCAGCTGCGGCTCCTCCTCCAGCTGCGGTGGCGGCAGCAGCTGCGGATCGTGAGGCCCGGTGTCCTCCCGAGTCACAGTTCGGTATCGCGGACCGGAAATTCGTTCCGCCCGGAGCCGGGGCAGGTCTACAACAAGCCCATGTGGTTGCTCTTCCTGATCCCGGCCTGTGTCACCGCGGTGCTCTCCTGCATCCGGCTGGTCCGGATGACCGCGACCGCCGACGCGCTCGCCGGGCAGGACCGCCTCCGGCCACCGGAGGCGGTCGGGATCGGGCTCTACGAGACCGCCTACCTGGCCGGCGGCCCGGACCGCGTGGTCGAACTGGCCCTGGTCCTGATGGCCTCCCGGGGGCGGCTGCACCTCGCGCACACCGGCTGGACCACCGTCGTCGACCCCAGGGGCCGCAGCCGCCTGGAGCGGGCGGTGGTCGCCGCCGTCGGGCCCGGGGGCCAGTGCCGGACGGACGACCTGCGCCACGTGATGTCCGCCCACCCCACCGTGCTGGAGATCGGCGGCCGCCTCGCGCTGGCCGGCCTGGCCACCCCGGCCCCGGTGCAGCGGCAGACCGTCCTGGTGATCCGGCAGGTCCGGCAGGCGCTGCTGTTCTCGCTGGTGCTGCTGGCCGCCGCACTGGCCGTCGGCGGGTTCTCCGGCGGTGACGCCCTGGCGCCGCTCGCCTGGTTCTCCCTGCCGCTGGTGCTGACCTCGGGCACGCTGCTGATGGCCCGGGTCGACGTCTACCCCTACACCCGGTGGGCCTCCCCGGTCGGCCAGGAGGTGCTGCGCGAGGTCCGTCCGCCGCGCCAGCACGGTCTCACCGACGACGACGAGCGCGAACTGCTCACCGCCGTCGCCATGATCGGCCCCGCCGCGCTCCCGGACGCCCGGCTCCGCGCGGCCCTGCGCCCGCACCGGAGCTGACCGGCCGGCAGCGGACCCGGGGCCCCCGCCCACGGCGCGCCCCTGAGCAGCGGACGCCGAGAGGCCGGCTCCTCCCCGTCGCGGGGAGGAGCCGGCCTCTCGGCGGGCGGGCTCGTCAGACCAGACCGGCCAGCAGCTCACTGACCGGCTTGCGGCGGCCGGTGAAGAACGGGACCTCCTCGCGGACGTGCAGCCGGGCCCGGGACGGGCGCAGGTCGCGCATCAGGTCGACGATCCGGTGCAGCTCGTCCGCCTCGAAGGCGAGCAGCCACTCGTAGTCGCCGAGCGCGAACGAGGCCACCGTGTTGGCCCGCACGTCCGGGTAGCCGCGCGCCATCTGGCCGTGCTCGGCGAGCATCGCGCGCCGCTCGGCGTCCGGCAGCAGGTACCACTCGTAGGAGCGGACGAAGGGGTAGACGCAGACGTAGTCGCGCGCGCGCTCGTCGGCCAGGAAGGCCGGGATGTGCGACTTGTTGAACTCGGCCGGGCGGTGCAGCGCCATGTTGGACCAGACCGGCTCCAGCACCCGGCCGAGGCCGGTACGGCGGAAGCGGTTGTACGCCTCCTGGAGGTCGTCCGAGTCCGCCGCGTGCCACCAGACCAGGATGTCGGCGTCCGCCCGCAGACCGGACACGTCGTAGGTGCCGCGCACCGTGACGTCCTTCGCGTCGAGCTGCGCGAACAGCTCGTCCACCTCGGCGGCCAGGGCGGCCCGGTCCTCGGGCAGCTCGCCCTTGAGCTTGAACACCGACCACATGGTGTAGCGGATGACCTGGTTCAGGTCGCGCGCCTTCTTCTTCTCGGGCTGCTGCTCCGGCTGCTGCTCAACGGTCTCAGTCATGCGCCCATTGTCCTCTCCGTGACGTTCTCCCCGGTCGTCGGGGTCAGCACTTCGCCGAGCGCGGCGACGGCCGCCCGCGCGCTCGCGACGCAGGCCGGGATGCCCACGCCGTCGTAGGCGGCCCCGCAGACGGCCAGCGCGCCCGCCCGGCCGACGGCCGCCCGGATCCGGGCCACCCGGTCCAGGTGACCGACGGGGTACTGCGGCAGGCCGGACCGCCAGCGGGTGACCGCGGTGTCGTAGGGGCGGGCGGTCAGACCGATCGCCTCGCCCAGGTCGGACAGCGACCGCGCCACCAGCTCCTCGTCCGACAGCTCCAGCGGCTGCTCCTCGCGCAGCCGGCCGAGCGAGGTGCGCAGCACGAACGCGTCGGGGGCCGAACGCTCCAGCCAGCCCCACTTGTTGGAGGAGAAGGTGGAGGCCTTGATTCCCCGGCCGTCGACCGGCGGCACCAGGAAGCCGCTGCCGGTCGGCGGCTCCGGGAGGTCGGCCCGCCGGAACGCCAGGGTGACCAGTGCCATCCCCGCGTACTCGACGGCGGCCAGCTCGGCGGCCGCCCCCGGCGCGTCCGGGCGCAGCAGCCGGGCGGCGGCGGGCGCGGGTACCGCGAGCACGACGGCGTCCGCGTCCAGCACCTCGCCGCCGGCGGTCACCACCCGCCAGCCCCCCGGGGTCCGGTGCAGCCCGTCCACCGCGGTGCGGGTGCGCAGCTCGACGCCGGCCCGGGCGCAGGCCGCGGCGACCGCCTCCGGCAGCGTGCCGATGCCGCCGCGCAGCCCCTGGAAGACGGGGGTGCCCACGATCCGCGGCCGGGTGGCCAGCTCGTGCACGCCCTCGACCAGTGAGCCCCCGCCCCGCGCGATCTCCAGCAACTGCGGTACGGCCGCGCGCAGCGAGATCTCGTCGGCGTGCCCGGCGTAGACGCCGCCGAGCAGCGGCTCGACCAGCCGGTCCACCACCTCGCGGCCCAACCGGTCCGCGACGTAGCGCCCGATCGCGACATCGTCCGTGACCTCGGTGGCGCCCTCGTGCCGGGCCCGCTCCAGGCCCTCGGCGCTGAGCACCCCGGAGGCGGCGAGCGCCGCGAGGTCACCGGGGACGCCCATCACCTGGCCGCCGGGCAGCGGACGCAGCGCGCCCCTGGTCCAGATCGCGGCCTTCGCGGTGGTCGGCGGCTCCAGCGCGTCGCCCAGCCCGACCGCCCGCGCCAGCTCGACCGCCTCCGGCCGCCGCGCCAGCATCGACTCGGCCCCGAGGTCCACCCGGACCCCGCCGACCTCTCCCCCGGACAGCTTCCCGCCGAACCGGTCGGACGCCTCCAGCAGCGTCACCCGCGCCCGCGCGGCCCCACCGGCCGCCCCGCTGAGAAAAGCGGCCGCGGCCAGCCCCGCGATACCGCCACCGATCACGACGACCTGTGCTTGCGACATGCCCCGCAGTCTCGCAGGTCCTTACACCAATGCCTCAATCCGCCCGCTTCCGGACAGGGACGGGGCCCCGGGCCGGCCGCCGCGGTCCGTTCAGGACCAAGCGGGGGTGGGCGACCCGTCCGGGTCCAGCCCGTGCGGCCACCACCGCACGTCGCCGGAGTCCGCCCCACCGGCGTCCGCGAAGCGGCGGCGGAGGGCCTCGGCCCCGTCCTGGTCCCCGGCCTTCGCCCGCAGGTGCGCCAGCATGGCCGTGGCGTAGAAGCGGCCGGTGTCCGCGGCCTGCCAGGCGAAGGCCTCGGCCCCGGCCCGGTCCCCGGCCTCCTCGCGCATCCGGATCAGGTCGGAGAGGACCTCGGCATGGCCCGCGCCGACGGCCCGGCGGAAGAGGGCCTCGGCCCCGGCCCGGTCCCCGGCCTCCTCCCGCAACCGCCCCAGGTCCAGTACGGAGTAGATGTTGCCGGCGGCGGCCGACCGCCAGACGAAGGCTTCGGCGGCCCCGTGCTCCCCCGCCGCCTCCCGCATCCGGGCCAGCGCGGTGAAGCCGAAGGTGTGCCCCGCGTCAACGGCCTGGTGGTAGAGCGCCGCCGCTCCCTCCTGGTCCCCCGCCGCCTCCCGGAGCTGCCCCAGGCTGACCAGGAGGGAGCTGTGACCGGTGTCGACCGCCCGGCGGTAGAGGGCCTCGGCCGCCGCCGAGTCCCCGGCCTCCTCCCACGCATGCCCCAGCTCCGTCAGGGCGTCGGGGTCGCCGGTGACCGCCGCCCGCCAGGCGAGGGCCTCGGCGGCCGCGTGATCCCCCGCCGCCGCCCGCGACTTCGCGAGTTCGGCCGCGGCGTAGCCGTTGCCCTCGGCGACGCCCTGCCAGTAGAGGGCCTCCGCCCCCGCCGTGTCCCCGGCCTCCTCCCGCAGCCACGCCAGGTCCATCAGACCGACCGGGTGACCGGCGTCGGCCGCCTGCCGGCAGAGCGCCGCGGCCCCCGCCGTGTCCCCGCCCTCGTCCCGGAAGTGCGCGAGCTCGATCACGGCGTGGGGATAGCCCGCGTCGACCGCCCGCCAGGCGAGGGCTTCGGCGCCGGCCCGGTCCCCGGCCTCCTCGCGCCCGCGCCCCAGGTGCATCAGGGCGGCGGCGTCGCCGGCGTCCGCGGCCCGGAGCCAGAGGTGGTGGGCCCACTGCAGGCGGTGCCTGCACTCGGCCGCGTCCGCGAGGGCCTTGAGGTCGTCGGTGCCGGTGAGGTGGGCGAGCGCGGCGTGCCAGAAGGAGCCGGGCGGGCAGAGCCTGCGGCGCAGCGCGCGACCGTGCTGTTCGAGGTAGTCGGCGAGGCGGAACAGCGGCCCCGGCGCCGTCATGAGCGGGGCGGCCGCCGGCGGGGCGCCCGGCGGCCGGCGGACGGGTCGCGGGGTGGTCCGGCCCAGGGGGGCCTGCTTTCCGTGGACCGGGCGGCCGAGGTCGGCGAAGGCGGCCTCGGCCCAGTCGTCGCCGAGCTGGTCCCAGTCCTGGTCGCCGAGGTAGTCGGCGGCGGCCGCGGTGAGGAAGGCCTGCGGAAGGTGGAGCCCGACGCCGAGGCGGCGGGCGTCCATCGCCGCCTCCAGCAGCGCGCGGACGGCCGGGGTGCCGCGCTCGTAGCGGCGCAGCAGTTCGAGGCCGCCCGCGAGGTCCTGGGCGACCCTCCCGTGGGAACGGGCCCGGACGAGCGCGTCGGCCAGCAGTCGGTCACCGGACCTCGCCAGGGCGTCGGCGCCGCGCAACGCCTCCTCGTCGAAGGCGTCCGGAACGGTGGCGGTGCGCCCGGCCAGGAGTTCGCGCACCCGGCTGTGCGGATCCGGTTCGCCGGGGCGGGGCACCGCGGTGTACCGCGCCTCGTACTCCGGCCACAGGGTGCCCAGGATCAGCACCGGGCCGCGGTCGGGCCGGGTGAGCAGGGTGTGCAGGGCGGCCCCGATCCGCTCGCCGGCCTCGGGGTGGCCGAGGTAGTGCTGGGCCTCGTTCAGCCACACCACCGTCTTCGGCGCGACGTGCTCCAGGTCGGCGAGAGCGGCCTCGGCGCGCGTCGGGTCGAAGGGGTGCCACAGGCGCCAGCCCTCGGCGGCCAGCGGCTGAACGGCCTCCCAGCAGGCCCGGGTCTTGCCCGTGGACGACGAACCGACCAGGACCAACAGCCCGCTGCGGCCCGCCGAGGCGTCCCGGACCACCCCGGCGAGCACCCGGTCGTGGCGGCGGCGGACGTAGCCGGGCAGCACCCGCACCGTCGCGACGGCGCCGGCGGGGTGGACCTCCAGGTCGTGCGGGTCCCAGGCGCCGATCGGCCGTCCGCGGGGCCTGCGGGCCGCCGCGCCGCCCGGTGGGCCCGGGAGGTTCACGGTGATGTGGGCGTCGGCCGCCTGGACGACGTGACCGTGCACGGTGGACCCGGTCAGTTCGTTGCGCGGCCCGCCACCACGGCCCGCTGCCCCGTCGTCGGCACCCACCCGGCCCCCACTCCTGTGTGCTGAACGGCGGCAGCATACGCCCGGCCGACGGGCAGGGCGCCGGCGAACGGGCCCGTAGGCTCCCGGGTGTGGAGAAGATCCTGGTGAGCGCGTGTCTGGCCGGTGTGCCGTGCCGGTACGACGGGCGGGCGAAGACGGCGGAGGCGGTGGCCGGGCTCGTGGCGGAGGGCCTGGGCGTGGTGGTCTGCCCGGAGGGGGCGGGCGGGTTGCCGACGCCGCGGCCGCCGGCCGAGATCGTCGGCGGCGACGGCGCGGACGTGCTGGACGGGCGGGCCCGGGTGGTGGACGCGACGGGGGCGGACCGCACCGAGGCGTTCCTGGACGGCGCCCGGCAGGCGTTGGCCGCCGCCGAGGCCGCCGGGGCGCGGCGGGCGCTGCTGATGGCACGCAGCCCCTCCTGCGGGTGCGGCCGGGTCTACGACGGCACGTTCACCGGGGAGTCGCGGCCGGGTGACGGGGTGACGGCGGCGCTGTTGCGGCGGGCGGGGATCGCGGTGGAGGCGGTCTGACACCTTGTCCGCTCCGCAGCCGAGCCGTGATCGAGCCGCGACCTCCGGAGCGGGTCCGATCGGGGCCCGGTCCCGTCGAATGGTTCGGGTGCCGGACGGAAGCGGCACCGAACCGTGAGGCGGGGAGGGCTCGATCGTGGAACGAGGACGGCACAGAGCGGGGGTGCTGGCGGCGGTGGTCGTGTCGGCGGTCCTGGCCGGCGGGTGCGGCGCGTCCGACCGGGGGGACTCGGCGCGCGGAGCAGCGGCGGCCGGTGACGCGGCCGCGCCGGCGGCCCCGGGGGTGGCGGCCCCGGGGGTGGCGGCCCCGGCCGCGCCGAAGGCCGCGCCGGAGTCGGGCACCGGACAGACGAGCACCGGGCAGTCAGACGTGGTGCCGGTGGTGGACACCCGGCAGATCGCGTACAGCGCGCAGCTGTCGGTGCGGGTGGCGAGGACGGACACCGCGCTGGCGAGGGCCCGCGAGCTGGCGGTCGGCGCGGGCGGCTACGTGGCGAGCGAGACGGTGAGCGGCGGCGGGCAGCCCGGCGACACGGGCACCGGCAGGCGCCCGGAGGACCGCCCCGCGCCCGGCCCGCAGAGCGGGCAGCTCACGGTGAAGGTGCCGTCGGCGGCCTACCAGCAGACCCTGGACCAGCTCGCGGGGCTCGGCGAGGTGCTGTCCCGCAAGAGCCAGGCGGACGACCTCACCCAGCAGGTCGCGGACGTCTCCAGCCGGACGCAGACCCAGCAGGCCAGCGTGGACCGGGTCCGGGCGCTGATGGCCCAGGCCAAGACGCTGGCCGAGATCACCAGCCTGGAGGGCGAGTTGAGCCGCCGCGAGGCGGATCTGGAGTCGCTGCAGAAGCAGCTGAAGGAGCTGTCGGCGAAGACCTCGCTCTCCACCATCACGCTCGACGTGCGGCAGCGGGCGGACACCCCGGTGCCGGACCGGCCCGACGCGAAGGAGCACGACGGCTTCTGGGACTCGGTCGGCTCGGCGCTGGGCGGCGGCTGGGACGTCCTGACGGCGATCGTGCGCGGCATCGCGGTGGCGGTCGCGGCGGTGACGCCGTTCCTGCTGGTGCTGGTGCCGGCCGCACTCGCCTTCTGGCTCGTCCGCCGGCGCCGGCGGCCCGCGCTGCCGCCCGTCCCCGCCCACCCGCCGCACCAGCGGCAGGGCGAGAACGAGGACGAGCCGGCCCGGGAGCGACAGGAGCCGTGAGAACGACGACGGCGGGCCCCGTTCGAACGGGGCCCGCCGGGTCGACGCCGTCGCGGCGGCCGGTCAGCGCGCGCTGGCCTCGTGCACGAACGCGACCAGCCGGCTGAGCGCGTCCGGGTCCATGCTGGGCAGCACGCCGTGGCCGAGGTTGAAGATGTGGCCGCTGGTGCCGAGCGCCCGGGCGGCGTCCAGCACCTCGCGGGCCTTGGCCTCGACCGCCCCGGTGGGCGCGAAGAGGACGGCCGGGTCGAGGTTGCCCTGCAGGGCCTTGCCGGGGCCGACCCGCTCGGCGGCGACGTCCAGCGGTACCCGCCAGTCCACACCGACGATGTCCGCGCCGGCCTCGCCCATCAGCCCGAGCAGCTCACCGGTGCCGACGCCGAAGTGGATCCGCGGCACGCCGTACCCGGCCACCGCGTCGAAGACCTTGGTGCTGGCCGGCATCACCGAGCGGCGGTAGTCGGCCGGGGCGAGCGCGCCCACCCAGGAGTCGAAGAGCTGGACGGCGGAGGCGCCGGCCTCGATCTGCACCTTCAGGAACGCGGCGGTGATGTCCGCCAGCCGGTCGAGCAGGGCGGCCCACAGCTCGGGCTGCCCGTACATCATGGCCTTGGTGTTCTCGTGGTTCTTGGAGGGCCCGCCCTCGATCAGGTAGCTGGCGAGGGTGTAGGGGGCGCCGGCGAAACCGATCAGCGGGGTGGTGCCGAGCTCGTCGACGAGCAGGCCGACCGCCTCGGTGATGTAGGAGACGTCGTCCGGCTCCAGCGGGCGCAGCCGCCGCAGGTCCTCGGCGGTGCGGATCGGGTCGGCGATCACCGGGCCGATGCCGGGCTTGATGTCGACGTCGATGCCGACGGCCTTGAGCGGCACCACGATGTCGCTGAAGAAGATCGCCGCGTCGACCTTGTGCCGGCGCACCGGCTGCAGGGTGATCTCCTTGACCAGCTCGGGCCGCATGCAGGACTCCAGCATGGGGATGCCCTCGCGGACCTTCAGGTACTCGGGCAGCGAGCGGCCGGCCTGGCGCATGAACCACACCGGGGTGTGCGGCACCGGCTCGTGCCGGCAGGCGCGCAGGAACGCGGAGTCGTGCGCGGCGCCGCGTCGCACGGAGGACTGCTGACCGGTGGGGGTGGCTGCCGTGGTGTCTGCCGTTGTCTCGCTCACGGTTCAAATCTTCGCACGCGCTCCGGACCCGACTCCCCGCCCGGTCTCGTGGGTTCCTCCAAGATCTGGCCGGTTTGCCGTCCCGGCACGCCGCGCGAGCAGAAGTTGCGGCGATTACCCCGGTCTTCGACCTAGTCTTCGGGACATGGCAGCGGTCGGCGGGCACCCCGCACAGGGTGGCGGAACAGGTGGCGGAACGGGTCGGGAGGCGGCGCCGAGCGAGTTCCGGGCCGCGATCGAGGCTCTGACGGGTGCGCGGCTGCGCCCCGAGCTCGAACTCTCCCCCGCCCCGGCGCCGCGCCGGCTCGCCCCCCACGCGTTCGCCCTGACCGCCTCGGTCGAGGTGGACGGCGACGAGCTGGCCGACGGCCGGCTGGTGCTGCTGTACGACCCGGCCGGGCAGGAGGCCTGGAACGGCGACTTCCGCGTGGTGACCATGACCCGGGCGGAGCTGGAGCCGGAGATGGCCGGCGACCCGATGCTCTCCGAGGTCGGCTGGGCCTGGCTGCTGGACGCCCTGCAGGCGCACGGCGCCGGGTACGCGGAGCCGTCCGGCACGGTGACCAGGTGCGCCTCGCAGTACTTCGGCGCCCTGGCGGACCGTGAGTCCTCCACCGAGATCGAGATCCGGGCCTCCTGGACGCCGGCCGACGGCCGCTTCGAGCGGCACCTGGCCGCCTGGGGGGATCTGCTGTGCATCAGCGCGGGCCTGCCGCCGGCCGCGCCCGCGCCGCAGCCGACCGCCGACGTGCCCTCACTCGGTGGGGTGGTCCCGATGCCCGCCCGTCGACGCCCGCGTTCGCACTGACGAGTGGTCCGGGCGCCGCGGTCGCGGCACCTGCCCCACCACCACCCCCAGGGCTGACGGAGTGTGACTTCACACCCGCTCTGCGTCAATTGTCCGGCCCAGCGCGACCGACCCATGCCGAGTCTGATCGATTTTGTACGAATCCGAGGCATGTCGCATCAGTCATATGCGCGATTTGTCCGTATTGTTACTCACTAGATCGTGATCTTTCGCTAAAGCCGGGCACGGTAGCTGCCGAAGCAGACTGTGACCCTTTCCAAACGCGGAACACTCCGACCGCCCCCATCGGGGTTCCGTCCGCCACTCCCCGCAGGAGGCCTGGTGTCGGTCCTTCTTGAGCACCCCGCAAACGTGGTCGCCTACCGGCCGACCAAGCCCACCGCCATGGTGGTCATCGCTGACCCCCGTGTCCGAAACACCGTCACCCGCCACCTCTGGGCGCTCGGCGTCCGGGACGTGATCGAGGTGTCCTCGATCGCCGAGGCCCGCCCCCGGGTGTCCACCCCGCGCGACATCTGCGTCGCCGACGTCCACCTCCCGGACGGCTCCGGGCTGACCATCCTGGCCGAGACCCGTGCCGCGGGCTGGCCCAACGGCCTGGCGCTCTCCGCCGCCGACGACATCGGCGCGGTCCGCAGCGCGCTGGCCGGCGGCGTCAAGGGCTACGTGGTCACCGGCACCCGCACCAATGTGGCGATGCCGGGCCGCCCCGGCATGCCGCTCGGCGCGGCCGGTCTGGCCGGCCGGATGCGCCGTCCCGGCATGCCGGGCATGCCGGGCGCGGCCGGTGCTCCGGGCGCCCCCGGGGCTCCCGGAGCGCCGGGCGCCCCGGGCACGCAGCAGGCCGCCTACCGCGAACTCTCCGGCCGCGAGGTCGAGGTGCTGCGGCTGGTCGCCGAGGGCCAGTCCAACAAGGCCATCGGCGTGGCGATGGGCCTGTCCGCCCTCACCGTGAAGAGCCACCTCGCCCGGATCGCCCGCAAGCTGGGCACCGGCGACCGGGCCGGGATGGTCGCGGTCGCGTTGCGCACCGGCATCATCCACTGAGCGATCGGTAGGGCCGCTGCGGCGGTTCTGGAGGAACGTTTCCTCCGGAACCGCCGCATTGGCGCTCGATCCCCTCCGGACCGAAGGGGACGGAACGGCCGGAGCCGCACGGTGGCATAGTCACGAACCCGGTCTGACCAGTCCGACAACACTCCCGGCCCCGAGGACCGTCGTACCCTTGGTGAGTGACCGACGCCGTAGCAGCCACCCAAGAAGAAGCAGCCCCGGTCCCGCTCCTCGAACCGAAGGAGGGGATCCCGCCAGTCGTGGCGGACGAGCAGGCGCTGGCCGCCACCGTCGCCGCCTTCGCCGCGGGGACCGGACCGGTCGCCGTCGACGCCGAGCGGGCCTCCGGCTACCGCTACGGCCAGCGGGCGTACCTGATCCAGCTGCGCCGCGCGGGCGCCGGCACCGCGCTGATCGACCCGATCGCCTGCCCCGACCTCAGCGGGCTCGGCGCGGCCCTCGCGGACACCGAATGGGTGGTGCACGCCGCCACCCAGGACCTGCCCTGCCTGGCCGAGGTCGGGATGCGGCCCCGACGACTCTTCGACACCGAGCTGGCCGGCCGGATCGCCGGCTTCGCCCGGGTCGGACTCGGACCGATGACCGAGAGCGTGCTCGGGCTGAGCCTGGCCAAGGAGCACTCGGCGGTCGACTGGTCCACCCGCCCACTGCCCGAGCCGTGGCTGCGCTACGCCGCTCTGGACGTCGAGGTGCTGGTCGAGCTGCGGAACGCACTCGAACAGGAGCTGGACGCCCAGGGCAAGCTGGACTGGGCCCTGGAGGAGTTCGCCGCGATCGCCGCCGCGCCCCGCCCGGCACCGCGCACCGACCCCTGGCGCCGCACCTCGCAGCTGCACAAGATCCGCCGGCGCCGTCAGCTGGCCGTGGTGCGCGAGCTCTGGCTGACCCGGGACCGGCTGGCGCAGGAGCGCGACGTCTCGCCCGGCCGGGTCCTCTCGGACGCCGCGATCGTCAACGCCGCGCTGGCCGTGCCGCTGAACATCCCCGCCCTGCAGGCCGTCCAGGGCTTCGGGCCGCGGGTGCACCGGCGCCAGTTGGAACAGTGGCTGGCAGCCGTGCAGCGGGGCCGGGAGATCCCGGAGAACCAGCTGCCGCCGGCCGCCGCCCCGCACGACGGGCCGCCGCCGCCGCGCGCCTGGGCCGAGAAGGACCCGGTCGCGGCCGCCCGGCTGTCCGGGGCGCGGGCCGCGGTGAGCGAGCTGGCCGAGGCGCGCAACCTGCCGGCCGAGAACCTGATCACGCCGGATCTGGTCCGCCGGGTCTCCTGGGAGCCGCCGGCCGATCCGAGCGCCGCCGGCGTGGCCGCCGCGCTGCGCCGCCTCGGCGCGCGGCAGTGGCAGGTCGACCTGGTGGCGCCGGTGGTGGCCGCGGCCTTCGTCAAGGCGGCGGAGGCCGAGCCTCAGCCGTAGGAGCGCGGGACCGGGCCGGGTACCGCCGCGGCGGGGCGCCGCCGCCGGGACAGAGGGGATGCCGTCACCGGACGGCATCCCCTCTGTCGTCCCCGGGCCGTCGCCCCCGCTCCACAGCCTCCGGGCCGCCGCTCCGCACCCGCCGCGCACCCCTCCCGGCCCCGGGCGCGGGGACGTGTCGGGGGACACACCGGGAGAACCGGCCGTCGGGCCTGGGCAGGTTGGTTACCGGCGGGTAGCATGACGGTGAGGCAGCGCCGCTCACGTGCCCCCGTGCGACGGACGGCGGCAGCCTGCCCACCTCAATCTGTTGGTCCCTGGGAGGAGAGCCCCCGTGCCTCGTACCGCGAGGGACGTCGTCTTCGTCGATGGCGTCCGCACCCCGTTCGGCAAGGCCGGCCCGAAGGGCATCTACCACGAGACGCGCGCCGACGACCTGGTCGTCAAGTGCATCCGGGAACTCGTGCGCCGTAACCCGAACCTGCCCGTCGAGCGGATCGACGAGGTCGCCATCGCGGCCACCACGCAGATCGGCGACCAGGGTCTGACGATCGGCCGCACCGCGGCCCTGCTGTCCGGCCTGCCGAAGTCCGTCCCCGGTTACGCCATCGACCGCATGTGCGCGGGCGCGCTGACCGCCGTGACCACCACCGCCGGCGGCATCGCCTTCGGCGCGTACGACGTGGTCGTGGCCGGCGGCGTCGAGCACATGGGCCGCCACCCGATGGGCGAGGGCGTCGACCCGAACCCGCGCTTCGTGTCCGAGAAGCTCGTCGACGAGTCCGCCCTGTTCATGGGGATGACCGCGGAGAACCTGCACGACCGGTTCCCGCACATCACCAAGGAGCGCTGCGACGCCTACGCCGTGCGCTCGCAGGAGAAGGCCGCCAAGGCGTACGCCAACGGCGACATCCAGCCGGACCTGGTGCCGATCACCGTCCGCAACACCAACCCCGAGGTCGGCGAGACCGGCTGGGGCCTGGCGACCACGGACGAGCCGATGCGCCCGGGCACCACGATGGAGTCGCTGGCCGGGCTGAAGACCCCGTTCCGCCCGCACGGCAACATCACCGCGGGCAACTCGGCCGGTCTGAACGACGGTGCCACCGCCTCGCTGCTGGCCGCCGAGGACGTCGCCGAGGAGCTCGGCCTCCCGGTCAAGATGCGCCTGGTCTCGTTCGCCTTCGCGGGCGTCGAGCCCGAGGTGATGGGCATCGGCCCGGTGCCGGCCACCGAGAAGGCGCTGGCCAAGGCCGGTCTGACCATCGACGACATCCAGGCCTTCGAGGTCAACGAGGCCTTCGCCGTCCAGGTGCTGGCCTTCCTGGACCACTACGGCATCGCGGACGACGACGAGCGGGTCAACCCGTTCGGCGGCGCGATCGCCTTCGGCCACCCGCTGGCCTCCTCGGGCGTGCGCCTGATGAACCAGCTGGCCCACCGCTTCGAGCAGCGCCCGGACGTCCGCTACGGCCTCACCACGATGTGCATCGGGTTCGGCATGGGCGGCACGATCATCTGGGAGAACCCGCACTGGAGCGGCGCGGAAGAGTCGTCCGAGTCCGAGGGTGGTAAGTGAGCATGAGCACCACGACCGAGCTGCTGCGCCAGGGCGCCGAGCTGTTCCCGGGCGAGGTCGTCACGACCGCGCACGTCCGCCACCTGGACCTGCCGCTGCAGGCCGGCCGGCTGGCCCTGATCACCCTGGACAACGGCTTCGACCACACCAAGCCGACCACCTTCGGCCCGGGCTCGCTGCTGAAGCTGTCCGCCGCGCTGGACCAGGTCGAGGCCGAGGCCGCCGAGGGCACGATCGTCGGTGTCGCGATCACCGGCAAGCCGTTCATCTTCGCGGTCGGCGCCGACCTCAAGGGCGTCGAGATCCTCAAGGAGCACGCGGACGCGCTGGCCATCGGCAAGGGCGGCCACGAGGTCTTCAAGCGGATCGCCGCGCTGTCCGTCCCCTCCTTCGCCTTCTACAACGGCGCGGCGATGGGCGGCGGCGTCGAGGTCGGCCTGCACGCCACCTACCGCACCGTCAGCGCGGGCGTGCCGGCGTTCTCGCTGCCGGAGGTCTTCCTGGGCCTCGTCCCCGGCTGGGGTGGCTGCACCCTCCTGCCGAACCTGATCGGCCCCTCGAAGGCGATCAAGGTCATCGTCGAGAACTCGATGAGCCAGAACAAGCAGCTCAGGGGCAAGGACGTGTTCGAGCTGGGGATCGCGGACGCGATCTTCGAGCCGGCCGACTTCCTGGAGCAGTCGCTGCTGTGGGCCGCCAAGGTGCTCAAGGGCGACGTCGCCGTCGAGCGCGAGGCGATCGACCGCGGCAAGGCCTGGGACGACGCCGTCGCCTGGGGCCGCCTGATCGCGGACGCCAAGGTGCACGGCGCGGCCCCCGCCGCCTACCAGGCGCTGGACATCATCCAGCAGGTCAAGGACGCCGACCTGCAGGCCGGCTTCGACGCCGAGGACGCGGCGCTGGCCGACCTCATCATGACCGGCGAGCTGCGCAGCGGCATCTACGCCTTCAACCTGGTGCAGCGCCGGGCCAAGCGCCCGTTCGGCGCGCCGGACAAGTCGCTGGCCCGCCCGGTCACCAAGGTCGGCGTCGTCGGCGCCGGTCTGATGGCCTCGCAGCTGGCGCTGCTGTTCGCCCGCCGTCTGGAGGTGCCGGTGGTCCTCACCGACATCGACCAGGAGCGCATCGACAAGGGCGTCGGCTACGTCCACGCCGAGATCGAGAAGCTGCTCGGCAAGGGCCGGATCGGCCAGGACAAGGCCAACCGGCTCAAGGGCCTGGTCACCGGCTCGCTCGACAAGGCCGCCGGCTTCGGCGACGCGGACTTCGTGATCGAGGCCGTGTTCGAGGAGATGGGCGTCAAGCAGACCGTCTTCGCGGACCTGGAGAACGTGGTCTCGCCGACCTGTGTGCTGGCGACCAACACCTCCTCGCTCTCGGTCACCGAGATGGCCTCGAAGCTGAAGCACCCCGAGCGGGTCGTCGGCTTCCACTTCTTCAACCCGGTCGCGATCCTGCCGCTGCTGGAGATCGTCCGCGGCGAGCGGACCGACGACGCCGCGCTGGCCACCGCCTTCGGCGTCTCGCGGAAGCTGAAGAAGACCTCGGTGCTGGTCAAGGACGCCCCGGCGTTCGTGGTGAACCGGATCCTGACCCGCTTCATGGGCGAGATCCAGGACATCATCGACGAGGGCACCCCGATCGCCACGGTCGAGAAGGGCGTCGAGCCGCTCGGCCTGCCGATGTCCCCGATCGTGCTGCTGGAGCTGGTCGGCCCGGCCATCGCGCTGCACGTCTCGGAGACCCTGCGCGGCGCGTTCCCGGAGCGGTTCACCGTCTCCGAGAACCTCGGCAAGGTGGTCAAGGCCGGCAAGCGCGGCTTCTACACCTGGGTCGACGGCAAGCAGGTGCTCGACCCCGAGGTGCTGGAGCTGCTCTCCTTCGGCGACACCGTGCTGACCGAGGAGCAGGTGCTGAACCGCGCTCTGGAGGCCGTCGCGCAGGAGATCGGCCTGATGCTGGAGGAGGGTGTCGTCGCCGAGGCGCAGGACATCGACCTCTGCATGATCACCGGCGCCGGCTGGCCCTTCCACCTGGGCGGGATCACCCCGTACCTGGACCGTGAGGGCGTCTCGGAGCGGGTGAACGGCAAGCGGTTCCTCGCCCCGGGTGTGGCCTCGGTGCCCGCCTGAGGCGTAGCGGTACCACGTGCGGGAGCCCCGGTGACCTCGGAAGGTCACCGGGGCTCCGGTGCGTCGTGCCGGGGGCGGCGGGGCGCCGGCCCCTCGGGCCGGCGCCGTCAGCGCTTGAGGCGGTAGACCACGGTGTCGGCGAAGACGCCGACCATCTCGTAGTGGGTGTCCAGCAGGTTCTCGATCTTCGGGATCATGCCGGGCTGGTAGGGCGCCAGACCGGAGTCGTCCACGACGATCTCCGGCAGGCCCTTGGCGATCTCCTGGTCGAAGGTCTGCCAGGCTTCGCTGACGCTGAACTGCTCGCCGACGTTGGCGTTGCCGTCCTTGCCGCCGCTGAAGTTGGTCAGGAAGCCCGCGGTCAGGTAGCGGGTGGCCGGCTTGCGGTCGGCCAGCCAGTACAGCTCCGGGTGCATGCCCCAGACCAGCACGGTGTCCTGCGGCTTGCTCTGCGCGGCGACCGCGGTGGCCACCTCGGTGGTGCGGTTGAGCCGCTCCCCCGGCCAGGCCAGCGCGAGCCCCCAGAACACCGTGGCGGCGGCCGTGGTGTACACCAGGACGGGCTTCCAGCGGATCGCCGAGGTGGCCACCGCGCCGGTGCCCAGCAGCACCAGCGGGGGCATCAGCTGCAGGTAGTAGTGGCCGAAGAAGTGGAAGCCGACGCTGACCGCGATCACCGAGGAGAGCAGCCAGACCCAGAGGTCGGTGGTGGAGCCGTGCTCCTCCCCCGCGACCGGCAGCGGGCGGTGGCGGTGCTTCAGCCAGAGCCGGCGGCCGACCGGCAGCAGGAAGCCCAGGCCGGCGCCGATCAGGATCGCCGAGTTGCCGAGCGCGCGGCCGGTCATCTGCAGCCAGGCGCCGCCCACCGAGGCGTAGTCGCCGCTGCCGGTGACCACCCAGAACAGGAAGCCCTTGGGCTTGGTGAGGATCACCGCGACCAGCGCTATCGGCAGGGTGAAGCCGAACCCGATCTTGAACAGGGCGGGCGGCCAGCGGACCCCGCGCCGGCGGGCGTCCTGGAACAGCATCCAGAGCACCGGCAGCAGGACCGCGCCGCCGGTCTGCTTGGTCAGCGAGCAGAGCGCCACCGCGATGCCCGCGGCCAGCCAGCGGCGCCGCTCGGCGTACCGGAAGGCGGCCACCATGGCGGGCAGCATGAAGACCTCGAAGGTCGCCGCCTGGGTGTCCTCCGGGGAGAGGCCGATGGAGACCAGCAGGTAGAGCAGGCCCGCCCCGGCGCCCGCCCGGTTGCCCCAGCGGCCGCGGGCGATCGAGGCCAGCAGGATCGCGGTGACCAGGTGGGCGACCACCGCCAGGGTGCGCAGCGGCCAGAGCGAGGCGGAGCCGAAGACGGCGAAGCACGCCTGGTAGAGCCAGGGCAGCAGGGGCGGCTTGCGGTCGACCACGGTGTCGTAGAGCACACCGCCGTCCGCCAGCATCCGGGCCTGGGTGGCCAGGAAGCCCTCGTCGGGGCTCCAGACCGGCCGGACGAAGGAGGGGATGTGGGTGGCGAGCGCGACCAGGGCCAGCACCGGCACCAGCCTCGTCCAGTAACCCTGGCGGACGCGGTCGGGCAGGCGCTCGGCAAGCCCGGCGAGGCGGGGGCGGGTGGGGGTCGGCACGGATGACAACCTACCGGGCGGGATCGGCGCGGGCAGCGCCGGTCCCGCCTTTCGGTGCGATTATCAGCCTGTATTGCGGTGAACTGTTGCGCGGTTGTGGCAAACGGCCGAGAGCCGGGCGGCGGCGGGCCGGCTCGGGCGGACCCGGGCCGGCCGGCTCAGGCCTGGACGGTCGCCACGTCCAGCCGGGAGACCAGCGCCGTCACCCTGCGGGCGATGTCCGGGGCGGTGAGGCCGATCTCGGCGAGGATCTCCGGCCGCGAGGCGTGGTCCAGGAACTCCTGCGGGATGCCGAAGTCGCGCACCGGGACGTCCACCTCGGCGTCGCGCAGCGCCTGCGCCACGGCGGCGCCCACCCCGCCGACCCGGCCGTTGTCCTCGATCGTGACGACCGCGCGGTGCTCGGCCGCCAGGCCGGGCAGGGCCCGGTCCACCGGCTTGACCCAGCGCGGGTCGACCACGGTGGCGGTGATGCCCTGGGCGGCCAGCAGGTCGGCGACCTCCAGGCTGGTGGGGGCCATCGCGCCGACCGAGACGATCAGGACGTCGGCGCGGCGCTCGTCGGCCGGGGCCTCCGGGGCGCGCAGCACGTCCATGCCGCCGATCCGGCCGACCGCGGGGACGGCCGGACCGACCGTGCCCTTGGAGTAGCGGACCACCGTGGGGGCGTCGTCGACCTCGACCGCCTCGCGCAGCTGGGCGCGCAGCTGGTCGGCGTCGCGCGGGGCGGCCAGCCGCAGACCGGGGACGACCTGCAGGATCGACATGTCCCACATGCCGTTGTGCGAGGCGCCGTCGGTCCCGGTGACGCCGGCCCGGTCCAGCACGAAGGTGACCCCGAGCTTGTGCAGGGCCACGTCCATCAGGACCTGGTCGAAGGCCCGGTTGAGGAAGGTCGCGTAGACCGCGAACACCGGGTGCAGACCGTTGGTGGCCATGCCGGCCGCGCTGGTCACGGCGTGCTGCTCGGCGATGCCGACGTCGAAGATCCGGTTCGGGAAGGCCTTCGCGAAGGGGGCCAGGCCCACCGGGTGGAGCATCGCGGCGGTGATGCCGACGATGTCCTCGCGCTCGCGGCCGAGCGCGACCATCTCCTCGCCGAAGACGGACGTCCAGTCCTTGCCCGCGCTCTTGATCGGCAGGCCGGTCTCCGGGTGGATCACGCCGACCGCGTGGAAGCGGTCCTCGTCGTTGTTCTCGGCGGCGTGGTAGCCGCGGCCCTTCTCGGTGAGGCAGTGCACGATCACCGGGCCGCCGAAGCCGCGCGCCTTGGTGAGCGCGGACTCCAGGGCGGTGAGGTCGTGGCCGTCGATCGGGCCGATGTACTTGAGGCCGAGGTCCTCGAACATGCCCTGCGGGGCGATGAAGTCCTTGAGGCCCTTCTTGGCGCCGTGCAGCGTCTCGAAGAGCTGCTGGCCGACCACCGGGGTGCGCTGCAGGGCGTCCTTGCCCCAGGAGAGGAAGCGCTCGTAGCCCTGGGTGGTGCGCAGCGTGGCCAGGTGGTTCGCCATGCCGCCGATGGTCGGGGAGTAGGAGCGCTCGTTGTCGTTGACGACGATGACCAGCGGGCGGTCCCCGGCGTCGGCGATGTTGTTGAGCGCCTCCCAGGCCATGCCGCCGGTGAGCGCGCCGTCGCCGATCACGGCGACGACCGGGCGGTCGAGGTGGCCCTGGAGCTGGTTGGCCTTGGCCAGGCCGTCGGCGTACGAGAGCACGGTGGAGGCGTGCGAGTTCTCGATCACGTCGTGCTCGGACTCGGCGCGGGAGGGGTAGCCGGAGAGGCCGTCCTTCATCCGCAGCCGGGAGAAGTCCTGGCGGCCGGTGAGCAGCTTGTGGACGTAGCTCTGGTGGCCGGTGTCGAAGAGGATCCGGTCGCGCGGCGAGTCGAAGACCCGGTGCAGCGCGATGGTCAGCTCCACGACGCCGAGGTTGGGGCCGAGGTGGCCACCCGTCTTGGAGACCTCCGTCACCAGGAAGGTCCGGATCTCCTGGGCCAGGGCGGCCAGCTGTCCGGGCGTGAGCCGGTCGAGATCGCGCGGTCCCCGAATGCGGGTCAGCAGGGCCACCCGTTCCTCCTCGTTCAAAGTCGCGGACCGCGGGCGGTCCGACGGGCGTCGCTGCCCGGTGTGCCGACGCGCTCCGATCGGTCTCGGTCGGTGCCGACCGGTCGAGTCTAATGTCCGCCTACCGGACACCGAGCGGGGTGCCCGGTGCCATCGGTCTGTCACCGCCGTTCACGACCGGCGGTGGGCACAGAGCGTCCGGTGGTGGGCACGGACGGTCGGGGAACGACACGCCCGGTCGGCACCGGACACGGACGATCGGACCACGGGCGGGCCGGCGGCACTCACGGCCGGGCGACGGACGCCTGTACGGATCGCCCGATCGGGCCGGAGTCGCCCATCTCGCTCATCACCAGGGCGAGCGCGCCGAGCACCTCGGCACGGCCGCCCAGGGTGCCGGGGACGACGGAGAGCTGGCGGGCCGCGCTGGGGATGGCGTAGCGGGCCACCGAGTCGCGGATCGGGCCGAGCACCAGCTCGCCGGCGTCGGCGAGGTCGCCGCCGAGGATCACCCGGCGCGGGTTGAGCAGGTTGCAGAGGGTGGCGACGCCGGTGCCGATCTGCCGGCCGGCGTCCGCGATCACCCGGCGGCTGCCGAGGTCCCCCTGGTGGGCCAGCTCGACCACCCGCGGCAGGGTGAGGTCCGGGCCGAGTGTGGAGGCCAGCAGGCCGAGCAGGTAGCGGGAGCCGACGAAGGTCTCCAGGCAGCCGCGGTTGCCGCACCGGCAGACCGGGCCGGCCTCGTCCAGCGTGATGTGCCCGATCTCACCGGCGGTGCCGCCCGGGCCGCGGTAGATCTGCCCGTTGACCACCAGGCCCGCGCCGACGCCGCTGGCCACCTTGATGTAGGCGAGGTCGCTCAGGCCGCGGCCGGCGCCCCAGACGAGTTCGCCGAGCGCGCCCAGGTTGGCGTCGTTGTCCACGTGCACCGGCATGCCGAGGCGCTCGGCCAGCTCCCGGCCGGGAGCGATGCCCGTCCAGCCGGGCAGGATCGCGGTGGAGCCGAGCGCGCCGGTCTCCACGTCGATCGGGCCGGGGACGCCGAGGCCGACACCGATCACCTTGTCCGGGCGGAAGCCGGCCTCCTGGAGCAGCCGCTCGACCAGCGCCTCGGCCCGGTCGAAGCCCTGGGCGGCGGAGACGTCGACGTCGATCGGCGCGCTCTCCTCGGCGAGCACCCGGTGCGCGAGGTTGCCGACGGCGACCCGGAGGTGGGTGTGGCCGAAATCGATCCCCACCACGATGCCGGCGTCACCACTGAGCGAGACGCTGCGGGCGCGGCGGCCACCGGAGGAGGTGTCGGCGACCACGACGGTGCCGCTCTCCTTGAGCTCCCGGACGATGTTGGACACGGTCGCCGCCGAGAGGCCGGTGCCGCGGGCGATCTCGGCCTGGGTGAGCGAGCCGGCCATCCGTACCGCCCGCAGCACGCGCTCCAGGTTGGCCCGGTGCAGTGAGGACTGCGAACCCGGTGTGTCCGTCGCCATGATCCACCCTTCCAAGGGCGAGGGAACCCCTCCGCCGGGCGATCCCTTCAACTCCTGAAGCCTAGGGCCTGACGGCGGCCGGTGGCGCGGGTACCGGGCGGCGGGGTCGGGGCGACGGGGTCGGTGCGGTGGGCGGTGAGGCCGGACGGCGGGGCCCGCGGCCGGGAGCCGGCCGCCGCGGACGGGGCCCAGCTCAGCGGGACGACGCGCTGGATCCGGGGCTCCTGCGACCGGCCGAAAACGGCTCACCCGTACGATGGTGCCCATTCTCACCCGTCCCACCGGCCACGGACGTGACCCGGCCGGGGGGCGCTTCACGACATGACGGGGCATCAGATGTCAGGGGATCACCCTACGCCGGGGGCGGGCGACACGTCCGGCAACAATCCACAGGACAACCGGGGCGTCTCGCTCGGGCGCACGCCCGGCGGCGTGGACCCGGCCGCCGTGGCGAACCAGATGACGCAGTTGGACGGGGCTCCGGTCCCCGGCCAGCCGGGACCGGCCGCGCCGGGTGCCGCACCCGGGCAGCCGCCGGCCCCGGGCAGCGAGTACGCCTACGCGCCGACCGCCGCCGCCTTCCCCGCCCAGGGCGCCCCGCCGCCCCCGCCCGGCGCGCCGCCGGTCGGCCCGTACGACCCCAGCCAGCCCCCGTTCGGAGCGCCGGGCGCCGGCCAGCCGTACGGCTACACCGCCCCGCCGCAGGCCGACGGCGGAGCCGGTTACGGCTACCCGCAGCAGCAGGCCCCCGGCTACGGCTTCCCCGGCGCGCCGACGCCGGCCGCGCCCAAGCCCCGCAACCCGGTGATGATCTGGGGCGGCATCATCGGCGGCGTGCTGGCCGTCGCCATCATCGCCGGCCTCGTCGTGCTGTTCACCCAGACCAACGAGCCCGACAACCCGACCGCCGACGGCGGCACCACCAGCACGGGCGGCACCACCGGCGGCTCGACCACCGACCCCAGCGCCTCGGCGGGCTCGGGCGGCACCACCGGCGGCGGCAACGGCGGCAAGGCGGGCTCCTACAGCCTCGCCTGGACCGCCGCCAAGCCCGCCAACGCGGCCAGCGGCTCGCAGCTGCTCGGCATCTGGGGCGCCGACAAGACCGTGGTGCGCGCCGACAGCTACGGCATCCGCGCCCTCAACTCGGCCGACGGCAAGGAGCTGTGGACGATCACGCCGCCGGCCGGCGCCAAGGAGTTCTGCGCCGTCTCGTACGGGGTGAACTCGAAGCACATCGCCGCCGTCGCGCTCAACACCGGTGACAGCGACTGCTCCACCGTCGGCGCGGTCGACATCAGCACCGGCAAGCTGCTCTGGTCGGCCAAGGTGAGCACCGAGCGGATGTCCTCGCCCACCCTCAGCGTCACCGAGAAGGTCATCGGCATCGGCGGCAACGTGGCCGGCGCGGTGAACATCGCCGACGGCTCGCCGGTCTGGCAGTTCCAGCCCCGTGACAAGGACTGCAACGTCTACGGCAAGGCCGCCGGCGCCCAGATCGCGGTGAGCGACCGCTGCTACGGCTCCAACGCCAACCCCAAGTCGCAGCTGGTGCTGGTCGACACGGACACCGGCAAGGCCACCAGCGCCGCGCCGATCCCGCTGACCGGCAGCATCGAGCGCGTCGACAAGGTCGTCTCGGACCAGCCGCTGGTGCTGCTGGTGACCAACGGTCCGAACGGCGA
Organism: Kitasatospora sp. NPDC091207; assembly: GCF_044768625.1. Taxonomy (NCBI): domain Bacteria; kingdom Bacillati; phylum Actinomycetota; class Actinomycetes; order Kitasatosporales; family Streptomycetaceae; genus Kitasatospora; species Kitasatospora sp. NPDC091207. Next base: position 109,907 of record NZ_JBIVVS010000013.1, on the reverse strand, counting down.
CTACATCCTGCCGTTCGACAAGAGCAACAAGCCGCTGACCCCGATGTCGGTCAAGGAGCCCGGCGCGGACAGCCTGCGGCTCTCCGGCCAGTCCGACGCGTTCACCCAGAACGTCGTCAGCGGCACCACGCTGTACGTCCAGACCAACCCGAGCAAGCCCGCCGTCAACGCCTACGACCTGACCACCGGCAAGCGGCTCTGGTCGTCCACCGGCGGCACCAACGACGGCATCCGGCTGGTCTCCGGCACCGACAAGGACGGCAAGGTCCGGGCCGTGCTGGACATGGGCTACGGCAAGGACGCCAAGGTGGTCACGCTCTCGCCGACCGACGGCGCCGGGACCGAACTCGGCACCATCACCAGCCAGAAGGGCGCCGACTTCATCGGCTCCAGCACCACCGAGTACGTGCTGCAGTCGGACGGCTCGCTGTACGGGTTCGCCCGCAGCGCGGGCTCGGACGCCCCGGTCGTCAAGTACGGGAAGAAGTGACGTCCCGGGCGTAGCCTCCCGAGGTCCGGCCCCCGTCGAGGGCGGGGCGGAACAAGCCGCTTGGCCTGTTCCGCCCCGCCCTCGAACATTTCCCCGGGCTCCGCGCGCCGGGCATGGGAGGATGCGAAGCATCAGCCTGACGAAGGAGTCCTGCGAGTGCCCGGCACCAACCTGACCCGCGAGGAGGCCCGCACCCGGGCCGACCTCCTGCACGTGGACGCGTACGACATCGAGCTCGACCTGAGCTCGGCCCGGGAGGGAGGCACCTTCCGGTCCACCACCGTGGTCCGGTTCAGCGCCAACACCCCCGGCGCGGCCACCTTCATCGACCTCGTGGCGCCGAGCGTCGAGGAGATCATCCTCAACGGCGAGCGACTCGACAACGCCAACTTCGCCGACAACCGGATCGCGCTGCCCGACCTGGCCGCCGAGAACGAGCTGCGGATCGTCGCCGACTGCGCCTACACCAACACCGGTGAGGGCCTGCACCGGTTCGTCGACCCGGTCGACGGCGAGACCTACCTCTACACCCAGTTCGAGGTGCCGGACGCCCGCCGCGTCTTCGCCACCTTCGAACAGCCCGACCTCAAGGCCACCTTCGCCTTCACGGTGACCGCCCCCGAGGGCTGGGTCGTGGTCTCCAACTCGCCCACCCCGACCCCGGTCGGCGACGGCGACACCCGGCTCTGGACGTTCGAGCCGACCGGCCGGATCTCCTCCTACATCACCGCGCTGGTGGCCGGCCCGTACGTCGGCGTCTTCGACAGCTACGAGAACGGCGACCAGACGGTCCCGCTGGGCGTGTACTGCCGCCCGTCGCTGCGCGAGTTCCTGGACGCCGAGGCGATCTTCGAGGTCACCAAGCAGGGCTTCGACTACTTCCAGGAGAAGTTCGACTTCCCCTACCCGTTCGCCAAGTACGACCAGCTGTTCGTCCCGGAGTTCAACGCCGGCGCGATGGAGAACGCGGGCGCCGTCACCCTGCGCGACCAGTACGTGTTCCGCTCCAAGGTGACCGACGCCGCCTACGAGGCGCGGGCCGCGACCATCCTGCACGAGCTCGCCCACATGTGGTTCGGCGACCTCGTCACCATGGAGTGGTGGAACGACCTCTGGCTGAACGAGTCGTTCGCCACCTTCGCCGAGGCCGTCTGCCAGGCCGAGGCACCCGGTTCGAAGTGGCCGCACTCCTGGACCACCTTCGCCAACCAGATGAAGACCTGGGCGTACCGGCAGGACCAGCTGCCGTCCACCCACCCGATCATGGCCGACATCAACGACCTGGAGGACGTCCAGGTCAACTTCGACGGCATCACCTACGCCAAGGGCGCCTCGGTGCTCAAGCAGCTGGTGGCGTACGTCGGCCAGGACGCCTTCTTCCAGGGCGTGCGGGCCTACTTCAAGCGGCACGCCTGGGGCAACACCCGCCTGGCCGACCTGCTCGGCGCCCTGGAGGAGGCCAGCGGCCGCGACCTCAAGGCCTGGTCCAAGGCCTGGCTGGAGACGGCCGGCATCAACGTGCTGCGCCCGGAGCTCACCCTCGACGGCGACGGCGGGATCGAGTCCTTCGCCGTGCTGCAGGAGGCCCCCGCACTGCCGGCCGGCGCCAAGGGCGAGGCCGTCCTGCGCCCGCACCGGATCGCCATCGGCCTCTACGAGCTGACCGACGGCACCCTGGTGCGCACCGACCGGATCGAGCTGGACGTCGACGGCCCGCGCACCGAGGTCCCCGAGCTGGTCGGCCGGCGCCGCCCGGCCGTCATCCTGCTCAACGACGACGACCTCTCCTACGCCAAGGTCCGCCTGGACGAGGACTCGCTGGCGGTCGTCACCGAGCACCTCGGCGGCTTCACCGACTCGCTGCCGCGCGCGCTCTGCTGGGCCTCCGCCTGGGACATGACCCGCGACGGCGAGCTCGCCGCCCGTGACTACCTGGCCCTGGCCGTCTCCGGCCTCGCCCGGGAGTCCGACATCGGCGTCGTCCAGTCGGTGCACCGCCAGGTCAAGCTCGCCCTCGACTCCTACACCGACCCGGCCTGGCGCGAGCAGGGTCTCGCCCAGTGGGCCGAGGCCGCCGAGGAGCAGCTGCGCGCCGCCCAGCCCGGCAGCGACCACCAGCTGGCCTGGGCCCGCACGCTGGCCTCCGTCGCGCGCAGCGCGGGGCAGCTGGACCTGCTCGCCGGTCTGCTGGACGGCTCGGTCGAGATCAAGGGCCTGGCCGTCGACACCGAGCTGCGCTGGACGCTGCTCGGCCGGCTGGCCGCCACCGGCCGCGCCGACGAGGCCGCCATCGCGGCCGAGCTGGTCCGCGACAACACCGCGGCCGGCCAGGAGCACGCCGCCAGCTGCCGCGCCTCGGTGCCGACCGCCGAGGCCAAGGCCGCGGCGTGGGCCTCGGTGATGGAGTCGGACAAGCTCACCAACTACGTCCAGGACGCGGTGATCGCCGGCTTCCAGCAGGCCGACCAGACCGAGCTGCTGGCGCCCTACACCGCGAAGTACTTCGCGGCGCTCAAGGGCATCTGGGAGAGCCGCAGCCACGAGATCGCGATGCTGATCATCGTCGGGCTGTACCCGGCGGTGCAGGTCGAGCAGGCGACGCTGGACGCCACCGACGCCTGGCTGAGCACCGCCGACCCGGCACCGGCACTGCGCCGGCGGGTCGTCGAGCAGCGGGCCGGGGTCGAGCGCGCGATCAAGGCGCAGGCCGCCGACCGGGCGGCGGGCGCCCGGGCGCTGGGGCACTGAGCCGGACGGGGCCCCGGGGGCGACCCCGGGGCCCCGTCCCGCGGGAACGCCCGAGGGGGCGCCGGACATCGTCCGGCGCCCCCTCGGGCGTACTGCCAGGCTCGGGTGGAGGGCCCTGGGCTACTTCTTCTTGTCCTTGCTGCCGTACGGCAGCCCGGCCAGACCGGCGATGACCACGAAGGCCACGATCGGGATCACCACGTACAGGCCGAGGGTCTGGGCCACGGTCAGGCCGCTGCCCGGGTCGTCGCCGTCGTCCCGGGAGTAGGCCATGGCGGGCGACGACAGCAGCATCATCAGCGTGACCGTCGCGGTGACCGCGCCGGCTCGCAAAGCGTTCCTCTTGTCCACGCCGCTCAACTTACCCGTCACTTACGCCGCCGCGCTCGGCGGGGTCGGCCTTTCGGGCTGCCGTCCGGCGGCCCGCAGGACTCCGGCCAGGGCCTGCGCGGCCGGGGTGGCGGCCAGCCCGTCCAGCGTCACCGGGCGGCCGGAACCGTCCGCGACCGGCAGCCGCCAGTTGGGGTACTGGTCCCAGGTGCCGGGCAGGTTCTGCGGGCGCGGGTCACCCACCAGGTCGGGCAGCCAGATGCCGACCAGCTCGGCCGGCGTGGCCAGCAGGAAGCGGTACAGCGCCTGCGCCGAGAGCGGCTCGTCCTCGGCCAGCAGACCCAGCCGCGTCAGCTCGGCCCGCCAGTCCGCGAGCTCGGCCGCCGCCTGGGCCTGCTCCTCGTCGAGCGACCGGGCCAGCAGGCCGAGCCGGTGGCGCAGCTCGACGTGCTCGCCGGAGAGCCGGGCGGCGGTGCTCGGCAGGTCATGGGTGGTCAGCGTGGCCAGACTGCCGGGCCGCCAGCGCTCCGGGGCCAGGATCCCGCCCTCGGCCTGCCAGTCCCGCTCGAACCAGAGCACCGAGGTCCCCAGGACGCCGCGCGCCGCCAGCTCCTCGCGGACGCCCGGTTCCACGGTGCCCAGGTCCTCGCCGATCACCGCCGCGCCGGCCCGGTGCGCCTCCAGGGCGAGCACACCCAGCATCGCCTCGGCGTCGTAGCGGACGTAGGCGCCCTCGGTCGGCGGGTGGCCGGCCGGCACCCACCAGAGCCGGAACAGGCCCATCACGTGGTCGATCCGGATCGCCCCCGCGTGCCGGGCGGCCGAGCGCAGCAGCTCCGCGAACGGGGCGTAGCCGGCGGCGGCCAGCGCGTCCGGGCGCCAGGGCGGCAGGCCCCAGTCCTGGCCGTGGGCGTTGAAGGCGTCCGGCGGGGCACCGACCGAGATGCCGCCGCCCAGCACGTCCTGGAGCGCCCAGGCGTCGGCGCCGTCCGGGTGGACGCCGACGGCGAGGTCGTGGATCAGCCCGACGGCCATGCCCGCGGTGCGCGCGGCCTGCTGGGCCCCGGCGAGCTGCCGGTCGACCTGCCAGGCGAGCCAGCGGTGGAACTCGACGCGGTCCGCGAGCTCCTCCGCGGCGAGCGCGACGTGCGGGCTGTCCGGGTGGCGCAGGCCCTTCGGCCAGCTGTGCCAGTCGGCGCCGTGCGCCTCGGCGAGGGCGTTCCAGAGCGCGTACCGCTCCAGCCACTCGCCCTCGCCGCGCCGGTAGGCCTCGTAGGCGGCCCGGCCGCCCGCCCCGAGCGGCACCTCGTGCAGCAGCTCCAGGGCCCGGCGCTTGAGCGCCCAGACGGCGTCCCGGTCGATCAGGCCGTCGTGGCCCAGCACCTCGGCGCGCAGCCGGGCGGCGCGCCGGCCCAGCTCCTCGGCCTCGGCACGCTGCTCGCCCGTCAGATAGCCGTAGGCGGGGACCGCCTCGACCCGCAGGTGCACCGGGTCGGCGAAGCGGCGGGAGGAGGGACGGTAGGGCGACGGGTCGGAGGGGACGGTGGGCAGCGCGGCGTGCAGGGGGTTGATCTGCGCGAAGTCCGCGCCGAGACCGCCGGCCCACTGGGTCAGCTCCGTGAGGTCACCGAGGTCACCCATGCCCCAGGACCGGTCGGACAGGACGGAGTAGAGCTGCGCGAGGAAGCCCCAGCCGCGACCGGGGAGCCGCGGCAGCCGCTCCGGCGCGACGATCAGATGGGCGTCCTGCCGGGTGCCGTCGCTCTCCGCCCTGAGCCGGTGCCGCCCGAGCGGCAGGTCGGCGGGCAGCCAGTGCGAGTGTCCGCGCGGCAGCTCCCAGAGCCCGCCGCCCTCCAGTTCGACGGTCAGCCGCGCGTCCGCCGGCACGTCCAGCGCCGTCCGCCGCCCGGCCCGCACCACCACGCAGGGCGGCAGCAGGCGCGCCCGCTGCTCGGCGCGGTGACGCTCCAGCGCCTCCCGGACCTCCTCCGGCGTACCCGCCGCCACCCCCAGCGCGGCCAGCACGGCGACCAGCGTCCGCGCGCCCACCGGCACGGCCCCGCCCCCCGGGTTGTCCCGGGTGTCCACCCCGTAGGCCTGGGCCAGCGCCACCAGCTCCGCCGGGGGAGGCGGCGCGTCCTGCGCGGGCACCTCCAGGCCGTCGGCTCCGTCACGGTCGAGATAAGCGGCCACTCGCGGCTCCTGCGATGTCTCGGCAACGCCCAGTCAGGACAGCCACAGTCCTACCCGCGTAACGGCCCGGTGACCCGGTGCGACACACGGCCGGGGCCGGACCGCCCGTTCCGACGGGGCGTCACCCGGGCCCGTGCGGCGGGACCGGACCGGCCGGGGCGCCGCGCCCTGGGACCGGGACCGTGCGGCCCCGGGGAGCCCACGAGTGGGCCCGGGTGGTTCCGGGTGGTTCCGGGGCGGGGCGATGAAACGACAAAGAGGACAAATTCGGCATACCCGTCGACGACGTTGACACCAGCAGGGCCAACTGGTGGGCTTTGGCGCGATGTGGTCATTGCCTGGCGAGGAGGCTCCTGTGCAAGCCCGAGTGTCCGTCGCCGCAGGGCGGCGGTTGAGGCAGCAGCTGGAGCAGAGCCCGGCGCTGCGTGACGTATTGCAGCATCCGGCGGCGATCGCGGCGCGGCGGGCGACCGCGCGGACGTGCCGTCAGCTGGCGCCCAGGGCCGCGGACCGGCTGATCGCGGATCTCAAGGGCACGGAGCCGCTGCTGGCATCGGTGCGGGCCGAACGGACCGGGGGCCGGGCCGGGACGCCGAGCCGGCGGACCCTGCAGGTCGCGGCGACGCTGTCGGCGGCCGCCGTGGTCGGCGGGCTGCTGGTGAGCGGACCGGTCGCGTACGCGTACAGCCCGGGGCCCGACGTGGTGAGCACCGCGTCGCAGACGCCGCTGGGCAGTGTGAGCAACCCTCAGGTCTTCCCGCGCCCGCAGGAGCAGAGCGTGGCCGGCAGGCCGGTCGCGGTGCCCGCCGAGGTGACACTGGTGACCGCGCCGAAGGCGGACCACGGCGCGGTGGACACCGTGCGCGAGGTGCTCGGCGTGGCCGGGGCAACCGCGGTGACGCCGCGGACGGAGGCCGGCACACCGGTCGCCGGGTCGCTGGTGGTGTACATCGGCGGTCCCGCCGAGGGCGCGGGCGGCGAGGTCGACCGGGCGCTGCGGGAGCTGACCGCGGCCGCCGGCGGCAAGGACGGCACCGCGCCCTCCACCGCGGGGATGCCCGCCGGCGGGTACGTGCTCTCGGCCGGCCAGCTGCCGGCCCCGGGCGGCGGGACGTACGGCGTGGTGGTGCTGGCCGGCGCCGACCAGGCGGGCAGCTTCTACGCGGCGCAGAGCATGCGCCAACTGCTGGCCGCCGTGCCCGCCGGGCAGGGGCAGGCGCCGGGCGCGGCCGGTCTCGGGCTGCCGGGGATCACGCTGCGCGACTGGCCCTCCGGCGCGCCGGTGCGCGGCACCGCGGAGGCGTTCTACGGCACCCCGTGGAGCCAGCAGCAGCGCCTCGACCAGTTGGACTTCCTGGGCCGCTCCAAGCAGAACTTCTACCTCTACGCCCCCGGCGACGACCCGTACCGGCTCTCCCGCTGGCGCGACGCCTACCCGGCGGCCAAGGCGGCGGACCTGAAGGCGCTGGCCGCCCGGGCCGGGGCGAACCACGTGACGGCCGGCTACGCGATCGACCCGGGCCAGTCGCTCTGCTACAGCTCGGCCAAGGACGCGGACGCCCTGGTCGCGAAGCTGGACGGGCTGCGGGCACTCGGCTTCACCGCGTTCCAGCTGCAGTTCCTCGACGTCTCCTACGACGAGTGGCACTGCGGCGACGACCGGGCCAAGTACGGCACCGGGCCGGCCGCCGCCGCCAAGGCGCAGGCCGAGCTGGTGGCCAAGGTGCAGGACCGGCTGATCGCGAAGAACCCGGGGCTGGCACCGCTCTCCGTGGTGCCGACCGAGTACCACCAGCAGGGCGCCACCCCCTACCGCACCGCGCTGGCGGCGGCGCTGCCGGCCGGCGTGCAGGTGGCCTGGAGCGGGGTCGGGGTGATCCCCGAGAAGATCACGGGCACTCAGGCCGCCGAGACCGCCGGCCTGTACGGGCACCCGCTGGTCACCATCGACAACTACCCGGTGAACGACGCCAACCCGGACCGGCTCTTCCTCGGCGCCTACACCGGGCGCGACGCGGAGGTCGCCACCCGGTCGGCCGTCATGCTCACCGGCGCGATGCAGCAGCCGACGGCCTCCCGGATCGCGCTCGCCACCGCCGGGGACTTCGCCTGGAACCCCGCCGGGTACAAGCCGGAGGACTCCTGGCAGGCCGCGCTGCGCTCGCTGGCGGGCCCGGCCGGCGCCACCGCCGCCCCGGCCGGGGCGGTCCTGGCGTCCGTCACCGCGCTGGCCGGCAACAGCTCCTCCTCGCCGCTGTCCAAGCAGGAGTCCGGCTACCTCGCCCCGCTGCTGGAGCGGTTCTGGGCGACCGCCGAACCGAACGCCGGGGCGGCGCCCGACCTCGCCAAGCTGATAGAGGCGGCGGCCCCGCTGCGGGAGTCCTTCGCCGCGATGGCGGGGGCCCAGCAGACCCTCACCGCCACCCCGGCCACCGCGGCGCTGGCCGCCGAGGCCGGGCCCTGGCTGGCCCCGCTGCGCGACTACGGCCTGGCCGGCCAGGCCGCGCTCGACATGCTGCTGGCCCAGCGCGGCGGCGACGGCGCGGCGGCCTGGCGGGCCCGGGTCGAGCTCAACAAGCTGCGCGAGCAGCTCGGCCAGAGCCCGGCGACGGTCGGCGCGGGCGTGCTCGGCCCGTTCCTGGAGCGCGCCGTGCGGGCCGCCGACAACTGGGCCGGCGTGGTCGGCGGCGGAGCCGCCCCCACCACCACCATGGGCACCGCCCACGACCACCTGCCCGCACTGATGACCGACGGCGTGGCCGACACGTTCTACTGGAGTTCGGCGCCCCCGCAGCCCGGCGACTCGGTCGGCCTGGACCTCGGCGGCGGCCGCCCGGTCGGCAGCGTCACCGTGCTGATGGGCTCCTGGGGCAGCGGCCCGGACGGCACCAACGCGCTGGACGACTACATCCGCGACGGCGTGCTGGAGTACTCCACCGGCGAGGGCGGCTGGAAGCAGCTCGCCCAGGTGAAGAACCAGCGGAGCGTCACCGCCCAGCTGCCCGCCGGGACGGTCGTCCGGGCGGTGCGGCTGCGCGCCACCGCCGCCCAGAAGACCGCCGTGGCGGTCCGCGAGTTCAGCGTGACCGCGCCGGACGAAGCCCCGGCCAGCGTCACCGGCGGCCCCGCCGCGCTGCCCGGCGCCTCGGCGGGCGCCGTGCTGGACGGCAACCCGGACACCGCCTACCGGGCGGCCACCGCGCCGACCACCGCGGACGAGCCGCTCACCGTCGAGCTGGGCACGGCCCGGCCGCTGGACCGGCTGACCGTCCTCACCGACCCGACCGTACGGGCCTCCGCCACCGTCTCGGTGCGGCGGGCGGACGGCACCTGGGCGGAGATCGGCACCGTCCAGCCCGGCTACAACGAGCTGCCGGCCGGCGGCCAGAGCGCGGACGCGTTCCGGCTGGCCTGGAAGCCCGGCGGCGAACCGCCGGTCGTCAACCAGGTGATCCCCTGGTACGCGGACGCCCCGGCCGCCCGGCTCAGCCTGGCCGACGCCGCGCTGGACGTGGTGACCGGCGCGCCCGCGCCCGTGCAGGCCCGGGCGATGGTCGAGGCCGGCCGCCCGGAGGGCACCGTCGGCGAGCTTCGCACCGAGGTACCCGCCGTGGCCAAGGGCCTGACCGTGGCACCGGCCTCCGGGGTGAGCGTGCCGCGCGGCGGCCGGGTGGGCGTCCCGCTGCTGGTCAGCGCCGCGCCGGGGACGCCGTCCGGCACCTATCAGGTGCCGGTGCTGTTCGTGACCGGCACGACCACCGTGCGCCAGGTGCTCCAGGTGCACGTGGTGCCGCCGACCGGTGGGCCGGACCTCGCCACCACCGCGAAGGCCGCCTCCTCGGCCGACGAGACGTCGTCCTTCCCCGCCTCGGCGGTGGCCGACGGCGACCCGAAGAGCCGCTGGTCCTCCCCCGCCAAGGACGACGCCTGGGTGCAGCTGGAGCTGCCGAAGGCCGCCCACCTCGGCTCGGCGGTGCTGCACTGGCAGGCCGCGTACGCGTCCTCGTACAAGATCCAGACCTCGGCGGACGGCATCGCCTGGACGACGGTGGCGACGGTGGACGACGGCAAGGGCGGCAACGAGACGGTCCGGTTCGACGCACCGGACACGACGTTCCTGCGGGTCCAGGGCGTCGCCCGGGCCACCAAGTACGGCTACTCGCTCTGGGGAGTGGAGCTGTACGCCGTCGCCGACCCGTCGGCCCCGGTGACCGAGCAGCCGGTCACGACGCCGGGCACGACGGTGGTGCCGCCCACCACGACGACGCCGCCGCCGGGCACCGCACCCGCCACCACCCCGCCGGGAACACCCTCGGGAGCACCGTCGCAGAAGCCCTAGCGGGCCGGAGGACACGGAGACGGGCGGGGAGACAGGCCCCCGCCCCGAGCGGCCCTGACCCGAGCGGGCGAGCGGGCGACAACACAGCCCCGAGCCGAAGGGCCGCGCCGGTGCCGAAAGGGAGAAGCGAGGACGTCGCGAGGAACGAGTGGCGTTGGAGCGCCGACCGTCGGCACCGGACGAGAGCGGCCCGGAGGCGAGCGGGCGAATAACAGCGGCGGGCCGCCGTGCGCCCCGGTGCGGGGTGCGCGGCGGCCCATGAGGCGTACCGAAGTATGACGGGCAAGCCCTTGTGGAGCGGGGTCAGGCGGAGAGCGGCTCGGGCTGCTCACCGCGGCGGGCGGGGGCGGAGTGGGCGGAGTGCGCCCGGCCGAGCGGCAGCGGATGCGCGGCCTCGGTATGGTCGTGGTGTTCGTACTCGGCCCACTGCGGGGCGTGCAGCTGGTCACCGCCGCCGTAGGGTTCCAGGTAGGGCCGCCAGCGCGGGTCCTTGATCCCGGTGCCGATGATGCGCCAGGCCAGGCCGCTGGGCGGGGCCGGTGGCCGCTTCATCCGCCAGCCGAGTTCGGTGAGGTGACGGTCGGCCTTGGTGTGGTTGCAGCGGCGGCAGGCTGCCACCACGTTGTCCCACCGGTGCTGGCCACCCCGGCTGCGCGGGATGACGTGGTCGACGCTGGTGGCGGCGGCCCCGCAGTAGACGCAGCGGCCGTGGTCGCGGGCGAACAGCGCCCGGCGGGTGAGCGGGACGGGCCCGCAGAACGGGACCCGGACGAAGCGGGTCAGTCGGACGACGGACGGCGCCGGAAGGGCGCTGGTGGCGCTGTGCAGAGTGACTCCCGAATCCTCCAGGCTGACCGCCTTGTGGTTGAGGACCAGGATGAGTGCGCGGCGCATCGATACGACGCCGAGTGGCTCGTAGGACGCGTTGAGGACCAGGACATGCGGCACGGATGCCTCCTTGGACGCCTGCGGCGCGTGGCTCGCGCCGGGACGAGCGGTTCGACCACACAACGGGTGCGTGATCTCCCCCAGTGTCGCCTTACGCCTTTGTACGGCGCCACCACTCCTGTGTAACGGAGCTGATGTGAACTCCGGGTGTGGGTTCTGTCATACCCGATATGCCCGGGCGAATGACGGGTTGCACCCGGGTGCCCTCCCGGGGGACGGCTCGTCCGGTCGGAGCAGCGCGGCGGCGGGCGCCGCCCGTTGCCGTCGGAGGCCCGATCAGAGGCCGGTCCGGGGCGGATCGGCGGGCCGATCGGGGGCGTGCCGGGGCGTTGACGGGGCGTCCGGGCGGCGGCCACACGCCCCGGGGCGGCTACTCCCGGGCCGCCCGGCGGCCGCCCGGCGTGTCCGGGGCGCGGTCCGGCGGCGGATAGGCTAAGGCGGACGGTCCGCAGGCCCAGGGTGTGCCTCCGCGTCGGCGGGCTGTGCCACGACCCCTGCAGGAAGGTCCCCGCACGTGTTCAGGTCCGGTGCCGCCGGTCTCCTCGCCGACGCGTCCACGACGCTCACGTCCACGCCGCCGAGCCCGTCCCCGAGCCCCACGGCCCCGCAGCTGCCGCAGTTCGACCTCAGAATCCCGACCAGCGCGCAAGAGGTCAGTGACACCACCAAGCAGGCGGCCGGCTGGTTCGACTCGCACTGGCAGGACTGGCTGGCCGGCGGGGTGCGGATCGTCTTCATCATCGTGCTGGCGCTGGTGCTGCGGGCCGTGGTGCGCAAGCTGATCACCCAGCTGATAGCACGGATGATCAAGTCGAACGAGACCGACGACGAGCCCGGCCGGCTCGGCGGACTGCTGGCCAACACCGGGGTGGTCAACCCCGAACGCCGGCAGCAGCGGTCCGAGGCGATCGGCTCGGTGCTGCGCAGCGTCGCCTCGTTCAGCATCCTGGGGACGGCCGCGCTGATGGTCCTCTCGGCGCTCGGGGTGAACCTGGCGCCGCTGCTGGCGAGCGCCGGTGTGGCCGGTGTGGCGATCGGTTTCGGCGCCCGCAACCTGGTCACGGACTTCCTCTCCGGAGTCTTCATGATCATGGAGGACCAGTACGGCGTCGGCGACGAGATCGACACCGGGGTGGCGACCGGCACGGTGCTGGAGGTCGGCCTGCGGGTCACCAAGCTGCGCGGCGCGGGCGGCGAGATCTGGTACATCCGCAACGGCGAGGTGAAGCGGATCGCCAATATGAGCCAGGGCTGGTCGACCGCCTCGGTGGACGTCCAGGTCGGCTACAAGGAGGACCTGGCCCGGGTCGAGGCGCTGATCCAGGAGACGGCCGAGGCGATGGCCAAGGAGGCGCCGTTCGACGAGCTGGTCTGGGCGCCGGTCTCGATCCTGGGCGTGGAGTCGGTCGCGGTGGACTCGGTGGTGCTGCGGGTCGAGGCGCGCACGGCCCCGGGCAAGGCGCTGTCGGTCGCCCGGGCGCTGCGGCACCGGCTGAAGACCGCGTTCGACCAGGCCGGGATCAAGGTCAAGGAGGAGGCCCCGCTCCCCGCCGGCGCCGCGGCCGCCGCGGCCCCCACCGGGGTGGTGCTGACGACCGCCCCGACGACGCCGCCCACCGACCCCGCCCCGCCGTCCGCGCTGGCCGACCCGACCTCGCCGCGCTACCTCGCGACGGCGCCGATACCGGCTCCGGTGAAGCCGGCCGACGACATCTCCAAGGCGCCCTGACGGGCCCGGCGGCCGCCCGAGGGCCCGGCCGCCCGCCGCGAACCGGACGCGCGAACCGGACGAAAGCCCCGTCTCCCGGACATCGGGAGACGGGGCTTCGCGCTGGCCGGTAACGCTTCGGCATCCACCGCCGGAAGGACCATTGACACCCTCCTGACGTGGACCGTACGGTCCTGTTCAAGCGACTGGAAAGTTTCCTAACAGTTCGCCTGGAGCCCACCCTGCGTCCGCCGTGCCGTGCCGGGAAGAGGAGGATCGACGCCGTGACCAGAACGCCCGCCAAGGCCCCCCTCGCCGGCACCCCCAGCCTGCTGCGCGCCATCAACGACCGCGCGGCCCTCGAACTGCTGCTGGAGAACGGCCCGCTCTCCCGTACCCAGATCGGCACCCTGACCGGCCTCTCCAAGCCCACCGCCTCCCAGCTGCTGGCCCGTCTGGAGGCCGCCGGGCTCGTCCTGCCGGTCGGTACCACCGCCGGCGGGCCGGGCCCCAACGCCCAGCTGTACCAAGTGAATCCGGCCGCCGGCTACGTCGCCGGCCTGGACGTCACCAACAGTCACGCCCGGATCGCGATCGCCGACATCACCGGCGTCACGCTGGCCGAGCACGTGGTGCCCACCAAGGGCTGGACCGCCGCCGAGACCGTCACCCGGGTCGCCGCGGCCGTCGCCGAGGCCGTCCGGGCCGCCGGGCTCCCCGAGGACAGCCTGCACACGGTGGCGATCGGCGTCGGCGGCGCGCCCGACCCCGTCACCGGCAAGCTCCGCTACGCCTCCCACCTGCCCGGCTGGCACTCCCCGCGGCTGACCCGGGAGCTCTCGGAGGCGATCGGCGCGCCGGTGTCGATCGAGAACGACGTGAACCTCGCCGCCGTCGCCGAGCAGGCCTCCGGCGCGGCGCGCGGGTTCGAGGACTTCGTCCTGCTCTGGGCCGGCGAGGGCACCGGCGCGGCGATCGTGATCGCCGGCCGGCTGCACCGCGGCTTCACCGGCGGCGCCGGGGAGGTCGGCTACATGCCCGTCCCCGGTTCACCGGTCGTGCGGGACGTGCGCCGCCGCAACTCCGGCGGGTTCCAGGAGCTGGTCGGCGCACCCGCCGTCCGGGTCCTGGCCAAGGAGTACGGGCTCGGCGCGCCCACCGCGGAGGAGTCGCTCGCCAAGGCCCTGGAGACCCCGGGTGCCGGTGACGAGTTCCTCGCCGCCCTGGCCGGCCGGCTCGCCGTCGGCCTGGCCGTGATCGTCGCCGTCGTGGACCCCCAGCTCGTGGTGGTCTCCGGCGGCGTGCCGAGCGCGGGCGGCGAACGGCTGCGCGCACTCGTCGAGGAGGAACTGGCCCGGATCTCGATCGCCCGGCCCGAGGTCCGCAGCAGTGCCCTGCCCGGCTCACCCGTCCTGCTCGGCGCACTGCAACGCGCCCTGGCAGCCGCTCGCGAGGCGGTCTTCTCCACTCACTGAAGCCCGCCCACCGCGACCGCACCACCCCACGGACAGCTCCCGCCCGCACCACAAACCCTGCACACCTCTCCCCCAACCCCCAACGCGGGACCTGAGGCAATGACGCCTGCCCGCGCACCCCCAGGAGGATCTCGAAGTGCACTCCACCACCTCCCGCAGAAGCCGCCGGACCGTCGCCGCCGTGACCGGCGGCGCCGTGCTGGCCCTGCTCGCCACCGCCTGCACCGGCACCAACGACACCGGCGGCAAGGACGACTCGGCCAACGGCGGCGACGTCACCATCACCTTCTGGCACGGTTGGAACCAGGACTCCGAGGTGAAGGCGATCGACGCCAACATCGCCGCCTTCGAGAAGGCCCACCCGAACATCCACGTCAAGGCCGTCGGCAACATCGCCGACGACAAGGTCAACCAGGCGCTGCGGGCCGGCGGCGACTCCGCCCCGGACGTGGTCTCCTCCTTCACCACCAACAACGTCGGCATGTTCTGCTCGACCAAGGCCTTCGCCGACCTCAAGCCCTTCCTGGAGAAGGACAAGATAGACGCCGCGAAGACCTTCCCGGCCGCGATGCTCAACTACACGCAGTACCAGGGCAACCAGTGTTCGCTGCCGCTGCTCGGCGACGCGTTCGGCCTGTACTACAACAAGAAGGCCTTCGCCGACGCCGGCATCACCAGCGCGCCGAAGACCTTCAGCGAGTTCGCCGACGCCGCCACCCGGCTGACCGTCGCCGACGGCGACGGCTTCAAGCAGCTCGGCTTCATGCCGCTGTACCACGGCTACGAGTCGACCACCGAGCACTTCCTCGGCCAGTGGGGCCCGAGCTACTTCGACGGCTCCGGCAAGTCGAACCTCGCCACCGACCCCAAGGTCGCCTCGATGCTGACCTGGCAGAAGGGCCTGGTCGACAAGCTCGGCGGCTACGCCAAGCTCGACAAGTACCGCGCCACCTTCGGCGAGGAGTTCAGCGCCAAGAACCCGTTCCTCACCGGCCAGGTCGCGATGGCCATCGACGGTGAGTGGCGCACCGCCGCGCTCGCCGAGAACAAGCCCGACTTCGAGTGGGCCACCGCGCCGTTCCCGGTGCCGGACGACCAGGTCGCCACCTACGGCCGCGGCTACCAGACCGGCACCATCGTCGGCATCGCCAGCAGCAGCAAGAAGCAGGCCGCCGCCTGGGAGCTGGTCAAGTACCTGACCACCGACACCGACGCCGTGGTCAGCTTCGCCAACGCGATCCACAACGTGCCGAGCACCTTCGACGCGCTCAACTCGCCGAAGCTGATCGGCGACGAGAACTTCAAGACCTTCCTGGACATCGCCAAGAACCAGTACTCCGGCACCACCCCGCCGACCGTCAACGGCGGCGCGTACATCGTGTCGCTGCAGAACCTCGGCTACGCCTACGAGTCCGGCCAGCAGAAGGACCTCCCGGCGGGCCTCGCGGCCACCGCCAAGGAGATCGACGCCGCCATCGCCCAGGCCAAGTAGCCGGCGCCACCTCGGAGCTCCCATGTCACTCGCGTTCGGCACCCGCAAGGGCACCGGATCGACCGAACCGGCGGCGCCCTCCACGCAGCACCTGCTGCGCCGGAAGCGCCGCCGGGAGGCGGCCCGCACCCTCGCCTTCCTCTCCCCCTGGCTGATCGGGTTCAGCGTCTTCTTCCTGTACCCGCTGCTCTCCACCGTCTACTTCAGCTTCATGAAGTACAACGGCTTCAGTGCCCCCACCTTCAGCGGCCTGAAGAACTGGGACTACGTCTTCAACGACTACCCGTCGTTCTGGAAGGGCCTGCGCAACACGCTCTGGCTCGTCGTCGTCATGGTGTCGCTGCGGGTGACGTTCGGCCTCGGCATCGGCCTGCTCATCACCAAGGTCAAGACCGGCGTCGGCTTCTTCCGCACCGCGTTCTACCTGCCGTACCTGGCACCGCCGGTGGCCGCCACCGTCTCGTTCGCCTTCCTGCTCAACCCCGGCACCGGACCGGTGAACCACTTCCTCGGCGAGATCGGCCTGCCCCAGCCCGGCTGGTTCGCCGACCCGACCTGGTCGAAGCCCGCGCTCACCATGCTGGCCATGTGGGGCATCGGCGACCTGATGGTCATCTTCATGGCGTCCCTGCTGGACGTCCCGAAGGAGCAGTACGAGGCCGCCGAGCTGGACGGCGCCGGCCCGCTCCAGCGCTTCCGGTACGTGACCCTGCCGAACATCTCGCCGATCATCATGTTCTCGGTGGTCACCGGGGTCATCCAGACCATGCAGTACTACACCCAGGCGATCGTGGCCGGGAAGGTCGCCGGCGGCATCGCCGGCAACTCCGGGCAGCAGTTCGAGCCCGGCTACCCGCAGGGCTCCACCTGGACCCTGCCGCAGATGGTCTACAACCTCGGCTTCCAGCGCTTCAACTACGGCGCGGCGTGCGTCGTCGCCCTGGTGCTGTTCGCCATCTCGATGGCCGTCACCTCGCTCCTGCTGCGCCGCAAGTCCGGCTTCATGGCGAACGACGACTAGCGGACCAGTGAGGACTCGATCATGACTCTCAGCACCACGCTCTCCAAGGCCCCCGCGGGCACGTCCGGCGCCACCGGGTCCGGGCGGCCCGGCACCGCCGCCGCGCGGGCCGCCCGCCGCCGCGCCGCGCTCAACTGGGTGGCCGTCCACTCGCTGGCCATCGCCGCCACGCTGTTCTTCCTGCTGCCGTTCGTCTTCGCCTTCCTCACCTCGGTGATGACGGACAGCCAGGCGCTCACCACCGACTACTGGCCCACCTCCTGGGAGTGGGGCAACTACACCAAGGTCTGGGACACCCCCGGGTTCCTCACCTGGTGGCGCAACACCCTGCTGTACGCCGGCCTCGGCACCGTGCTGACCATCGTGTCCAGCCTCCCGGTGGCGTACGCGCTCGCCAAGTTCCGATTCCGGGGCCGCAATCTGGCCCTGATGGCCGTCATCGCGATGATGATGCTGCCGCCGCAGGTCACCATCATCCCGATGTACCTGTTCTGGTCGAAGCAGATGGGCCTCTCCGGCTCGCTCTGGCCGCTGATCATCCCGATGGCCTTCGGTGACGCGTTCTCGATCTTCCTGCTGCGCCAGTTCCTGATGACCATCCCCAAGGAGTACATCGAGGCGGCCCGGATCGACGGCTGCGGCGACCTGCGCACCCTGCTGAAGGTCGTGCTGCCGATGGCCAAGCCGGCCATCGCCGCCGTCGCGCTGTTCCAGTTCTTCTACGCCTGGAACGACTACTTCGGCCCGCAGATCTACGCCAGCGAGAACCCGGGCGCCTGGACCCTCTCCTACGGTCTGGAGTCCTTCAAGGGCGCCCACCACACCAACTGGAACCTCACCATGGCCGCCACCCTGCTGGTGATGGCGCCGGTGATCATCCTCTTCTTCTTCGCACAGAAGGCCTTCATCGAAGGCGTGACACTGACAGGGGTCAAGGGCTGATGTCCGCACTGAAGTTGGCCATCGTGGGTGGCGGTTCGACGTACACCCCCGAGCTCATCGACGGGTTCGCCCGGCTGCGCGACAGCCTGCCGATCGCCGAACTCGTCCTGATCGACCCGGCCGCCGACCGGTTGGAGCTGATCGGCGGGCTGGCCCGGCGGATCTTCGCCAAGCAGGGGCACGGCGCCGTCGTCACCACCACGACCGACGTCGAGGCGGGCGTCGCCGACGCCGACGCGGTGCTGCTGCAACTGCGGGTCGGCGGGCAGGCGGCCCGCAACAAGGACGAGACCTGGCCGCTGGAGTGCGGCTGCGTCGGCCAGGAGACCACCGGGGCGGGCGGCCTGGCCAAGGCCCTGCGCACCGTGCCGGTGGTGCTGGACATCGCCGAGAAGGTCCGCCGTACCAACCCGGACGCGTGGATCGTCGACTTCACCAACCCGGTCGGCATCGTGACCCGGGCGCTGCAGAACGCCGGTCACAAGGCCGTCGGCCTGTGCAACGTCGCGATCGGCTTCCAGCGGCGCTTCGCCGGACACCTCGGCGTCGACCCCGAGCTGATCCGCCTCGACCACGTCGGCCTGAACCACCTCACCTGGGAGCGCGGCGTCACCCTGCTCGACGCCCCGGGCGCGGCCACCGGGCGCGAGGTGCTGCCGGAGCTGCTCAGCGGTTTCGGCAAGGAGATCTCCGAGGACCTCCGGCTGCCGCAGCGCGTCGTCGAGCGCCTCGGCGTGGTGCCCTCCTACTATCTGCGCTACTTCTACCAGCACGACCTGGTCGTGGAGGAGCTCAAGGTCAAGGGCTCCCGGGCGGCCGAGGTCGCCGAGATCGAGCGGCATCTGCTGGAGATGTACGCCGACCCCGCCCTGGACACCAAGCCGGAACTGCTCGGCAAGCGCGGCGGCGCGTTCTACTCGGAGGCCGCCGTCCAGCTGATCGCCGCCCTGCTGGGCACCGGCGGCGGGACGTCCGTGCAGGTGGTGAACGCCCGCAACAACGGCGTCCTGCCCTTCCTCCCCGACGACGCCGTGATCGAGGTGCCGGCCGAGGTGGACGCCGCCGGCGTGCGCCCGCTGCCGCAGCGCCCCGTCGAGCCCCTGTACGCCGGCCTGATCGCCTCGGTGACCTCGTACGAGCAGCTCGCCCTCGACGCCGCCCTGCGCGGCGGCCGCGACCGGGTCTTCGACGCCCTGCTCGCCCACCCGCTGGTCGGCCAGATCGAACTCGCCGACCGGCTGACGGACCGGCTGCTCGCCCACAACCGCGAGCACCTCGCCTGGGCCTGACGTGCCCCTTCCGTCCGGCCCGCGCCGCCGGCCGTCGGCCCTGCCGACAGTGCCGACGGCGGGCCGGGCCGCGAGGAGACCGACCACCCCCGGCCGGGGACAACGGCCGGGCCACGTACGAGCCGCGGGGACCTCATGACCCACCAGCCCGAACCACTCCTGCCCGGCGTTCTCGCCATCGACGCGGGCAACTCCAAGACCGACGTCGCCCTGATCGGCGTCGACGGCACCGTGCACGGCTCCGCCCGGGGCGGCGGCTTCGCACCGCAGAAGATCGGCGGCGCGGCGGCCGTCGCCGGCCTCGCGCCGCTGGTCGAGGAGGCGGCCGCCGCTGCCGGGCTGACGTTCCGCAGCGGCGTCCTGACCACCCACGTCAGCGCCTGTCTCGCCAACGCCGACCTCCCGGTGGAGGAGGCCGCGCTGCGCACCGCGCTGGAGACCCACCCCTGGGGCGTCACCAGCTCCGTCGTCAACGACACCTTCGGCCTGCTGCGGGCCGGCACCGACGGCCCGCGCGGCATCGCCGTCGTCTGCGGCGCCGGCATCAACTGCGTGGGCCTGCTGCCCGACGGCCGCACCGCCCGGTTCCCCGCCCTCGGCGAGCTGACCGGCGACTGGGGCGGCGGCAGCGGCCTCGCCACCAGCAGCATGTGGCACGCCGTCCGCGCCGAGGACGGCCGCGGCGGCCCGACCGCGCTCGCCCGCGCCATCGCCGAGCACTTCGGCCTGCCGAGCACCATCGCCGTCGCCGAGGCCATCCACCTCGGGCACCTGCCCTTCGCGCGGCTGCACGAGATCGTCCGGGTGCTGTTCGCGGTGGCGGACACCGGCGACCGGGTCGCCCTGGAGCTGATAGACCGGCAGGCCGACGAGATCACCCGGCTCGCCGTCGTCGCGCTGCGCCGGCTGGACCTGCTGGACGAGCCCGCCCCGGTGGTGCTGGGCGGCGGTGTGCTCGCCTCCCGGCAGCCGCTGCTGCTCGACAACCTGACGGCGCGCCTGACCGCGGCGGCGCCGCTGGCCGAGCCGCGGGTCGTGGTGGCACCGCCGGTGCTGGGCGCCGCGCTGCTCGGCCTCGACCACCTCGACGCCGGGCCGGCCGCCCAGGCGCGGGTGCGCGAGGCGTACGGCGACCCGGCCCGGCCGGTGGCGGCGTAACGCCCGCCTGCCCGAACGCTCCCCGAGTTCCGCCCCCGACGGGTCCGCACACCCGTCGGGGGCGGTCGCGTCGGGGCGGTCGCGTCGGGGCGGTCGCGTCGGGGCGGTCGTGTTGGGGTGGTCGCGTCGGGAGCCCCAAGGAGCGCGTCGCGGGGGACGCGGGCGGCGGGCCCGGTCACAGACCGGGCGACGCGCCGCCAGGTGCGCACCCGTCCCCCGTCCGATCACGCCCCGAGGGGCCGTGCACCAGGGCCACCGGGCCCGTCACGAGCGCCTTGCGGTGTGCTGATCCGCCGAACTGCCCCGCACCCGTCCTCCACCCGTGGATCGGCGGATTCCCGGCTCGGCGGGCCCCCGGCCGGAAGACCCCGCGTCAGCGGGTCACGGAACAACGGGTCCTGAACCGGCGGGCCCCGCGTCAACGGAGCCCGCGTCAACGGGCCCCGGCTCGGCCGGGGGCTCGGCCGGGCCGTCGAGCCATCGGTCGACGCTCTCGCGGATCAGGGCGAGGTACTCGTGCTCCGGGTCGAGCGCGCCGAGCGCGTCGTCGAGCAGCCCCCGGCAGGCCTCGGCCGCGCCGGTGCGGTCGCCGGCCGCGCCCAGCCAGTCCGCCAGGCTCGCCCGGGCCACCAGGGTGTGCGGGTGGTCGTGGTCGTAGCTGGGCGCGCGGTCCGCCAGCAGCGCCCGCAGCTCCGCCACCGCCCGCGCCGGATCGCCCGCCCGGCCGCGCAGGTTGGCGAGGTTGGCGCGGGCCAGCAGCACCGTGGGGTGGTCCGGGCCGAAGCCGGCGGGCAGCCCGCCGAGCAGTTCCTCCAGGGCCTCCGCCCCGCCCGCCGGATCGCCGGCGGAGCTGCGCCAGACGGCCAGGTTGTTGCGGGCGGTGAGGAGGAAGAGGTCGCCCGGGTCGAGCGCGCGCCGCGCGGCCGCCAGGATCGCGGCGAACTCCTTGGCGGCCGCCGCCGGATCGCCGTCCCGGCCCCGCCAGGCGGCGAGGTCGCCGCGACAGGCCAGGGTCTCCGCCGCGTCCGGCCCCTGCACCCGGACCAGGACCGGCAGCAGCGCGCCGAGCAGCTCGATCGCGGCCGCGCGGTCGCCCGCCCGGCCGCGCGCGTTGGCGGCCTCCCCGGCCAGGATCAGGGTCGCGCGGTGCTCGGGCCCGACCCGCTCCTCGGCCTCCCGCCGCAGGTCCTCGAAGTACCCGGCGGCCGCGATCACCCGGCCGCTCTGGGTGAGGCTCGTCCCGGCGCGCTGCAGCACGGAGGCCGACGCCGCCTGGGCATCGGCCCAGAGCGCCCCGCCGGCGTTGACCCGCAGCACGGCGGTGTTGGCCCGCAGGGCGTGGGCCAGCGCCTGGTCGTGGTCGGTCACCGGCCAGGCCGCCTGCAGGGCCCCGGCCACCAGCCGGGCGAACGCCGCGCGGCTCTTCGCGGCCGCCGGCAGGGTGTCATGGGCCAGGTGCTGGGTGAGCGCGTGCACCCTCAGCACGGCGAACTCCCGGCCGTCGGAGGCCGGGAGGAGGTCGGCGAGGCCGAACCGGTGCAGCACCTCCAGGACGGCGAGGGCGGCGGCCTCGCTGGGCAGGGCGACGCCGTGCGCCGGCAGCGTCCGTACCAGCACGTCGTACTCCGCCGTGTCGAACAGTCGGCCGTACCAGCCGAGCAGGCCCTTCGGCCCGGGGAGCTTCGACGCCAGGACCCGGCGCCCCAGATGTGCCCGCGCGGGCTCGCCGGTGAGCACGCCCACCGGGATGCCGCCGGGGTCGAGCAGCGCCGCGAGCTGGAGCATCGGGGTGGCCAGGCCGCCGGTGTGACGGTCCGCCCGGGCCAGCGAGACGCCGAGGACGGCCGGGAGGGGGGCCCGCTGGTCGTCGGGCAGCGCGCCGCCGGACGGGGTGAGACCGGAGAGCGGGTGCCGGCCGCTCAGCATGGACCGGTAGGTGGCCGGGAGCATCTGCGTCTCGTCGAGGTAGGCGGCGGCCTGGGCGAGCGCGAGCGGGAGGTGACCGAGTTCGGCGGCGAGCCCGGCCGCCTCCCCCGGGGCGACGGCGGGCAGGCGCTCCGCGAGGTAGGCGGCGGACTGCGCCTCGGTGAAGAGGCCGACGTCGACCAGCCGTCGGCCGCGGGCGGCCAGCGGCCGGTCGCGGCGGCGGGTGGTGGCCACGGTGCGGCCGGACGCGGTGTCCGGCGGCCACAGCTCCCGCAGGTCGGCCGGGTCCGTCAGGTCGTCGAGGACGACGAGCCAGCGCCGGTCGGTGGAGTCGAGCCAGGCCAGCAGGCGTTCGGGGGCCGGTTCGAGGTCCTGCCGGTCCGCCAGGCCGATCTCCAGCGCGGCCCGGGTGTAGGACTGCCGCACCGCCTCCCGGTCGGTGGCGGCCGTCCAGACGACGAGGTCGAGCCCGCCGGAGCGCAGCAGGCTCCGGGCGTGCCGGGCGGCGATCTGGGTCTTGCCGACGCCGCCCATCCCGGACAGCACGGTCGTGCCGGCCGGGGTGTCGGCCAGCTCCCGGACGAGGCCGCGGGGCTGGAAGGCGTCCGCGACGTTCGGGATCAGGCCGACCCGGCACGGCCAACGCGGTTCGGTGACCCGCAGGTGCACCTGCTCGGCCTGGACCAGCAGGCCGTTGACGGTCCCCCCGGTCATCGCGTTGCGCACCGACGGAGACGGCGCGCCCGCCGGTTCGGGAACCCCCGACGGAGACGGCGCGCCCGACGGCTCGGGAGCGCCCGCCGACGACCGGGCGTGCTGCGAGGAAGGAGCCATGGCAGCCAGTGTCACAGCCGGCGGTCCACCCCGTAGACACCTCTGCCGGATTCGCCTCCGGTCTGATGAGCTGCTCGGCATGGAACACGAACAACACGGCCCCCGGCGGTGGTGGGTGCTCGCCGTCGGCATGTTCGCGATGACGTCCGGGTGCGCGTTCCAGTTCGGGCTCCCGTACCTGATCCCGGTGCTGCGCGACGAGGGTCTCTCGCTCAGCCGGGCCGGGCTGCTCGCCGCCTGCCCGACCATCGGGCTGGTGCTGACGCTCGCGGCGTGGGGCGCGGCGGCCGACCGGTGGGGCGAGCGGTGGGTGCTGGCCTCCGGACTGGGGCTGGGCGGACTGGTGCTGCCGGCGGCGACCGCGGTGCACGGACCGTTCGCGCTCGGCCTCTGCTTCCTGCTGGCGGGCGCCGCCGGGGCGTCGGCGCACGCGTCGAGCGGGCGGCTGATCCTGGGGTGGTTCCCGGCCCGGGAGCGCGGGCTCGCGATGGGGCTGCGGCAGACGTCGCTGCCCCTGGGGGTCGCGCTGGCGGCACTGTTGCTGCCGCCGCTCGCCGCGCACGGGCGAGCCCGCGCGCTGGCGGTGCTGGGCGCACTGAGCGTGGCGGCGGCGCTGCTGGTGGCGGTCGCGGTCCGGGACCCGGCCCGGACCGACGGCGGTGCGGGCGCGCGGGCCGCCAACCCGTACCGGACGGCGGTGCTGTGGCGGCTGCACGGCGCGGCGACCCTGCTGGTGGTGCCGCAGTTCACGGTGTCGGTGTTCGCGCTGGTCTTCCTGGTGGACGAGCGCGGCTGGTCGCCCTCGACGGCCGGTCCGCTGCTGGCCTGCGTCCAGGTGGCCGGGGCCGGCGCCCGGCTGGCGGCCGGGCGCTGGTCGGACGTGGTCGGCAGCCGGGTACGCCCGATCCGGCAGCTCGCGGTGACGGCCTCGGGCGTGCTGGCCCTGCTCGCGGTGGGCGCCTTCACCGGGTCGGCGCCCGCCGTGGCGGCGCTGATGGCGGCGGGCGTGCTGACGGTCTCGACCAACGGGCTGTCGTTCACGGCCGTCGCCGAGTACGCGGGCAGCGCGTGGGCGGGCCGGGCGCTGGGCGTGCACACCACCGTGCGGAACGCGGTCGCGGCCTGTGTGGGCCCGACGGTGGGCGCGCTGATCGGCTCGACGGGGTACGGGTGGGCGTACGCGCTGGTGGTGGGCTTTCCGCTGGCGGCGGCGGCGCTGCTGCCGCGGCCGCACGAGAAGTCGGCCGGTCCGACGTCTCGTGCGCGGCGCGAGCGGGCCGGGCTTGACCTCAAGCCCGGTTGAGGCTGTGGGATGGGGACCGGTGGCGAACACCCGCGCCACCGGGCGGGATCCGGCAGGGGGAGGCACGGCCGCATGGGGCGGAGGACGCCCCGGCTCGAACGGGTGGAGAAGCGTGGTCGGTCAGGACAACGCGGTCGATGCCCCGTCCGTAGGGTGACGACCGGCCCCGGGGCTGTGGGCCGCCTCCCGTCATCGATCGTGCCGGAGGCGGCCCCGGTTCCCCGCCGCGATGACGCGGGTTCGCCGGACCGGTCGACAGACCGCCCACCGATGGCGCAGAGTCGCGCCATGTCTCACCTTCCGCCGCCGCCCCTCCCGGCCCACTACCGGAGCCGGGCCGCCGCCCCGGCCGACGCGCCCGCCGTCCACCGGCTGGTCACCGCCTGCGAACGCGAGCTGCTCGGCGACGCCGGGGACCGGGCCGAGAACGCGGCCGACGGCGTGGCCGCCGACCTCGCGCTGCCCGGCCTGGACCCGGCGCACGACACGCTGCTGGTGGAGGACGCGGCGGGGGCGGTGGTCGGCCGGGCCTGGGTGCACGGCGGACGGCGGAGCAAGGTCGACGTCCACCCCGCCCACCGGGGCCGGGGGTTGGGCGGCGCGCTGCTCGACTGGGCCGAGGCCCGGGCGCGGCAGCTGGGCAGCGAGCGGATCTCCCAGACCCTCCTGGACGGCGACCGGGCGGCCGTCGAGCTGCTGCGGTCCCGCGGCTACGGGCCGTTCGTCACCCAGTGGCTGCTGGAGATCCAGCTGGCCACCGAACCGGTGGTGCCCGCGCTGCCGGCGGGGGTCACCGTCCGGCCGTTCCGCCGCGGCGACGAGCACGCGGCCTACCGGCTCACCGAGGACGCGTTCGACGAGTGGCAGGTGCGGCGCAAGCCCTACGAGGAGTGGGCGCGGCACACCGTCGAGCGGGCCGCCTTCGCCCCGGCGCTCTCTCCGCTGGCCTTCGCCGACGGGCAGTTGGTCGGCGCGGTGCTGTCCCTGGATGTCCCGGAGAGCGGCGAGGGCTATGTCGAGCGGGTCGCCGTCCGGCGGGACCACCGCAACCGGGGGATCGCCCGCGTGCTGCTCCAGGAGGCGTTCCGCGCCTTCCACCGGCACGGGCGGCGGACGTGCACGCTGTGGACGCATTCGGAGACCGGCGCGCTCTCGCTGTACGAGCGGGTGGGCATGACGGTCCGGCTCGGCTCGACGGTCTACGGCAAGCCGCTCCACCCCGGGGACGGCGGCACCTCGGCCTGATCCGCCGTCACCTCCGGCTCCGTGCGGGGGCGTCCGGCCGCGATACGGGCGGTTACCGCCGAGTAGGATCCGATCCGGAGTTGTCGGAGTCACAGGATCAGGGGGCGCGCACGATGGAGCAGCGACGGACCGCGGTGGTGTCGGGCGGCGGGACGGGGATCGGCCGGGCCGTCGCGGCCGAACTCGCCGGACACGGCTACCGGGTGGTGATCGTCGGACGGCGGCCCGAGGTGCTGGCGAAGGCGGCGGCGGAGATCGGGGCCGGCGTGGTCCCGGTCGCGGCCGACCTCACGGTGGCCGCCGAGGTCGCGGACGCGGCCGCGGCGATCGCGGCACTCGGCCCGGTGGACGTGCTCGTCAACAACGCCGGAGCGGTGATCACCCCGCCGGCCGACGCCTCGCTGGAGGCGCTGGCCGAGGCCTGGCGGCGCGACCTGGACACCAATCTGATGACCGCCGTCCTGCTCACCACCGCCCTCGCCGACCAGCTGCGACGCCCCGGCGGGAGGCTGATCCTGATCAGCTCCGCCGCCGCCCAACGCGGCGGCGCCGGCCCGCACTCGGCCGGCTCCTACGCGGCCGCCAAGGCCGCCCTGCACGGCTGGGGCTTCGGTCTCGCCCGCCGGTTCGGACCGGAGGGCATCACCGTCAACATCCTGGCGCCCGGCTACGTCGAGGACACCGAGATCTTCGGCGACGACTGGACCCCGGAGTTCCACGCCGACAAGGTCGCCGCCACCCTGGTCGGCCGGGCGGGCACCCCGGGGGACGTGGCGGCCGCCGTCGCCTTTCTGGCCTCCCCGGCGGCCGGCTACGTCACCGGCCAGGTCATCGGCGTCAACGGAGGCGCCGTCCTCGGACGCTGAGGCGCCGCCCGCACCACCGGGCCCACGCACCCCTTCACCTTCTTCTGACGCATCGTCATGCACCTGTCCCACCAGGGCCGTTGCCCGCCCGGGCCGCGATGGTTCGGACCGGATCCACCCCCAGAAGGTTGGGATACCGCGCACCCCGCCCCGACCGCGAGGATGCCCGTACGGGAGCTGTGACATGAACGAGACACGGCTCCCGCCGCATCCCATTCGACCGGAGGAGCACCCTCATGGCTTCGCGCAACCGACGCGCCGCCCTCACCTCAGGCCTCGCCGCGCTGCTGGCGGTGACCGGCCTCGGTCTCGGCGCCGCCCCCGCCCAGGCCGACCCGCCGCCGAACCCCGTCTGCAACCCGGACCGGGACTTCGTCTGGGAGGACATCGTCACGGCCCGGGTCGAGCCCACCGTCACCGACTTCATCGCCGTCGCCATCACCCCCGGGACCACCGGCCAGTACACCCGGACGCTGACCGAGATCAACTCCGTGAGCACCACGGTCAACAGCAGCGTGGAGGTGACGGCCGAGTTCAAGGCGCTCTTCGCCAAGGTCAGCGCCAAGGTCGGCTTCTCGGTGAGCGACACCAAGTCGACCACCCGGAGCACCTCCGTCACCGACACCGTGAACTTCAACAGCCCCGGCTACTACGGCATGTACCGCGGCACCCGGAAGGTGACCGGTGAGTGGGTGCGCTACCTCTGCGCCCGCTCCGGCCCGGGCACCGGGTACTGGATCAACACCAACCCCGGCGGTGCCGGCACCTACACCACCTTCGACATACCCGAGCAGGGCACCGTGTCCTGCGGCTGGCCCGAGCCGGCCGGCACGGTGCGCGCGTCCGCCCGGCTGCGCCTCTTCTGCTGACCGTCCGCCGATGCGCCGCACACCCTCTGCTGTGAAAGCGAGTTCATGATGCCCGCTCCGCACCGGCTCCGCCACGGGATACGCCGCCGACTGGCCGCGGCCGGCACCGCCGCCGCCGCCGTCGCGCTCCTGTTCACCGCCGCCCCGACCGCCGTGGCCGCACCCGCCCCCGCCCCCGCCGCCCTGACCACCACCTGGGGCGACTTCACCTGCGACGGGGGCCTCTACCGCATCAAGGCCCCGACCACCCGGGAACTGTTCCTGACGGTCGCGCTGTCGCCCGGCAACCACGGCTCGGTCATCCAGTACTTCTGGGGCAACGAGTCCAATCAGAAGTGGATCTACTGTCACCGGCCCGAGGCCGACGGCACCGAGACGGTGGTCTTCCAGGACAGCTGGCGGCACTGGTGCCTCGCCGTCGGCAGCGACGCCATGTTCTACGGGGCCTGGATCGTCACCACCGGCTGCTTCAGCGACCACATCCCCACCGAGCAGCAGTTCGTGAAGACGAAGGTGCCCGGCACCAACCTGTTCGCCCTCCAGGGGCAGCACTCCCGCAAGTGGGTGACGGCCTCCGGCACCTTCGGCCAGAACGGCAACCAGATCATCCAGGGCGACCAGCCGGATCTGTACGTGCTCCAGCCGGTCTGACCGGGAGGCACCGCACGCCCGCGTCACGGCGGCCGCGCCCCCGGGGGGCTCCGTGCGCGGCCGGCCGGGTTCCGGTGGCCGGCCGGTCGCGCTCGGGGGCGGCCGGCGGTCAGCGGCGGCCGGCGGCCAGCAGCGCGGGGAGCGTGGCGAGTTTGACCCGGGGGCGGCCGGCGGCCTCGCCGAGCGCGCGTTCGGCACGGTCGATGGCCCGCAGCTGCCGCAGCCCGACGGCGTCCGGCCGCCGGCTGCGGACCAGCCGGGCCAACTCCCGCCGGCCGCGGGCCGACTCGGGCAACACGCCGGCGGCGGCGTCGTCCAGCAGGGCGTCCACGGTCTCCTGGGCACAGGCCCGGTTGGCACCGATCCCGCCGGACGGGCCGCGCTTGGCCCAGCCCACGACGTACGTGCCGGGCAGCGGCCGGCCGGACGCCGGATCGATCACCCGACCGCCCCGGTGCGGAACGGCCGCGGCGGCGGCGTCGAACGGCAGGCCGGGCACCGGAACGCCCCGGTAGCCGATGGACCGCACCACCAGGCCCGCACGGATGGCGCCCTGCTCACCGGTGGGCTCGACGCGGCCGCCCCCGGGCCCCTCCACGAGCGCCGTCCCGCCGAGCCGGACGCCCTCGACGCGGCTCGTGCCCAGCAGTTCGGTGGGCACGGCGAAGAAGCGCAGCACGATCCGCCGGCCGGGGCGCGGCGGCTCGTCGCCGTCGACGCGCTCCAACGGCAGCCCGGCGAGCAGCTCGGCCTTGGAGCCGGGCGGGGCGGCGGCGATCGCGGCGCGCACCTCGGGGTGGTCCTCGACGACGAGTTCGACGCCGGGCAGGTGCCGCAGGGCCAGGAACTCGGGCCGCGTCCAGGCCGCCTGCTCGGGCCCCCGGCGGGCGAGCAGCACCACTTCGCGCACCCGGCTGTCCCGCAGGGCCGCCAGGGCGTGGTCGGCGATGTCGGTCGCGGCGAGCCGGTCCGGACCCAGCAGCAGGATCCGGGCGACGTCCACGGCGACGTTGCCGTTGCCGACGACGACGACCCGCTCGGCGGAGAGGTCGACGGCCTCGGCGGGGACGGTCGGGTCGGCGTTGTACCAGCCGACGAACGTGGTGGCGGGCAGACTGCCGGGGAGGTCCTCACCGGGCAGGCCGAGCCGGCGGTCGGTGGCGGCGCCGACCGCGTAGACGACGGCGTGGTGGTGGGCGGCGAGTTCGGCATGGGTGAGGTCCTTGCCGATCTCGACGTTGAGATGGACCCGCAGCCGGGGGTGGTGGAACACGCTCGCGAAGCTCTCGGCGATCCGCTTGGTGGACTGGTGGTCGGGGGCGACGCCGTGCCGCAGCAGTCCGCCGGCGACCGGCAGCCGGTCGATCATGGTGATCTCCGCGCCGGTGGTGCGCAGCAGCGACTGGGCGGTGTAGCTCGCGGACGGGCCGGTGCCGACGATGGCGATGCGCAGCGGCCCCAGGCCGTTCGGCAGGCTGCGGGGGAAGGCCGGCGCTCCCCAGCTGTGGTCGGCGGGGTGGTCCCGGTAGTAGTCGCGGTTGAGCTGCCCGAAGACGGTGTCGGGGCCGGCGAGCCGGTCGACGGGGAAGACCGCGTCGACCGGGCAGGCGTCCGCGCAGGCGCCGCAGTCGATGCAGGCGACCGGGTCGATGAACAGCATGTCGGTCCGGCCGAACTCCGGCTCGTCCGGGGTGGGGTGGATGCAGTTGACCGGGCAGACGGACACGCACGAGGCGTCGTTGCAGCAGGTCTGGGTGATCGCGTAGGCCATGGCCGGGTGGGGTCCTCGCTGCGTGGGGGTCGGTCGGGTCGCACCGGGTTCGGCCCGGGTGGGCCGGCTGTCCGGGCGGTGCGCGTCGGGCTGCGGGCGTCGAACCGGCGCGCGTCGGGCGTCGGTTCGGCCCGGTCAGGTCAGCCCGGTCAGAGCATGTCGACGCGGCGGTAGACCGCCGCCGCCGAGCGGTTGAGCAGCCCCGTCTCGCCGAGGAAGGCCATCAGGTGGCCGGAACTGGTGCGCATCATCGCCTTGCGGTGCTGGTTGTCGCGCACCTCCGCCAGCGCCCGCTCGGTGTCGAGGCCGGCGGCCCGGTACACCCCCCGGTGGACCATGCTGCCGACGATGACGAAGGCGGCCACCGCGATGCCGGTCCCGGCGGCCCGCCGGCGCGCGCGGCCCGCGCCGCGCAGCCGCTCACGGATCTCCTGGCGGGCGAACTTCATGTGCCGCGATTCCTCGACGACATGGATCCGGGACGCCTCCCGGACGATCTCCAGGACGTTCTCGCCGCGCATCCAGTCGCGCTGCATGACGTCGAGCACCTCCTCGGCCACCAGGATTCCGCCGTACGCGAGTTCACCCTTGGCGGTGGCCTTGAAGAGGCGGCCGGCCTGGGCTATCGCGGTGGCCGGCCGGTACCGCGGGACGCCCATCTTCTCGCAGGCGCGGGCGAACATGATCGAGTGCCGGCACTCGTCGGCGATCTCGGTGAGGGCGAAGCGGAACTCGGCACTGGCCGGGTCCTTCAGGTACAGGTCGCGCAGCACCATCTGCTGCAGGATCATCTCGAACCAGATGCCGGTCGTCATGATCGAGCAGACCTCGTGCCGGGTGAGGGTGACCCGCTGCTCCTCGGTCATCTCGTCCCACAGCCGGGTGCCGTACAGGGTGCTCCACTCCGGGTTGAGCCCGTAGCCGTCCGCCGGGAGCGGCGCGTCCCAGTCGATCGCGGTCGCCGGGTCGTAGGAGAGGGTCGCGGCCGAGGCGAGCAGCCGCTTCGAGACGTCGTCGTCGGCCGAGGTGTGACGGTGGGTTCCTGCTGCCGTGCCGGGGTGAGCCATGGCTGCCTCCAGGTGCGTGCCCTGCGCGGGGTTCCCGCCCGCCCCGCTTATTAGACGGAGAGTACAATAAGAGCCCGGGTGCGAGAAGCCCTCGCGCACCGTCCGGGCCCCGGGCGTGACTGGCGGCCACGCCCACCGGAGGGATGATGGAGAGGCCCCGGGCCGCGCAGCAGGGGGCACGGACCGGCGCGCTCTCGGCCGGCGGAGCAGCCCGCGGAGAGGAGCGGACCGGATGAGCACGGCAGCCGCCCTCCCCCTCGGCCACCGACCGGCGAACGGTCGGGCCAGGCCCGCCCGGTACCGGATCTCCCCCCGCTCACACCGGCACCTCCCCCGTTCCGGCTCCGCTCCGCTCCCCCGGCCGCCGGGCGGCGACCGGCACGGACGGGACCACCCGTCACCCGGACGGCGGCACGCGACCCCCGGTCGGAGCACGGAACGGCGGCACCCGACCGGGCGGACGAAGGACCGGGCACGACGGACGACGGACGGACCGAAGACGGACGCGACGGCACGACACATCCGAGGTGCGCACCATGGACAGCCGACGACCCCCCTTCGTCGACAGCGCGGCCGGTGCCCTGCTGGACGCCGACGGCAGGATCGTCCGCTGGACCCGGGAGGCCGAGCGGCTGCTGTCGCTGCCCGCCGGCGAGGTCTGCGGCCGCCCGGTCCGTGAGCTGCTGGCGGACCCGGCCGGCTGGGACACCCTGCTGGCCGAACGCCGGACGGCGCGCGCGGCGGAACGGACGGCCGGGCCGCCGGCGGAACCCCCCGCGGACACCTGGTCCGGCACGGCGCTCCTGCGCTCCGGCCGGGGCGGGCACCTGGGGGTCGTCTTCCAGGTGCTCCCGCTGGCGGAGGCCACCGCCGGGGAGC
The DNA here is from genome assembly GCF_044768625.1 of Kitasatospora sp. NPDC091207. NCBI lineage: Bacteria > Bacillati > Actinomycetota > Actinomycetes > Kitasatosporales > Streptomycetaceae > Kitasatospora > Kitasatospora sp. NPDC091207. Next base: position 78,363 of record NZ_JBIVVS010000013.1, on the reverse strand, counting down.
CGTCCGCGGCCCGGTACTTCGTACTCGCCGCCCCCGCCCGGCTGGTCACCCAGTGGCGGCAGGACCAGGCGTTCACCCGGGAGCTGTTCCTCCAGGACCGGGTGGGCCTCGCCGTCTTCGACGACCAGCTGCGGCTGGTCAGGACCAACACCCATCTGCTCCCCTACACCGGCCTCCCGCCGGATCTGACCGGTCGACGCCTCGGGGACTTCCTGCAGACCGAGGACGCGGAGGCGGTCGAGCGGCAGCTGCGCGAGGTCCTGCGGACAGGCCGTCCGCTGGTGATCTCGGGGGAGCTGGTGCGGACGATCGAGGCTCCGCGCGGCGGCGCGGCGATGGCCATCTCGGCCTTCCGGCTGCAGGCCACCGACGGCCAGGTGATCGGGGTGACGGCCCTGTTCACCGACGTCACCGCCCTGCACCGCTCCGGCGAACGGCTGGCCGTGCTCCACCGCGCCACCACGGCGGTCGGCGGATCGCTCTCCGTCACCGGCACCGCCGAGGACCTCGCCGCCGTCCTGGCTCCGGGGCTGGCCGACCTCGCCGTGGTCGAGGTCGCCGAGGCGGTGTTCACCGGTGAGGAGCCGGCGCCCGGCCGGGACGGCCGTCTGACGCTCCGCCGCACCGCCGTCACCGGGGCCACGGAGCTGCTGACGGACGCGGGAGCGTCCCCGGGGGCGGGCCCGGACACGGCGGCGGTGGCGTTCCACACCGAGGGCTCCCCGACCGTGACCGACCCGACCGCCACCACTCCGGCCCCGACCGACCCGACCGCTACCGACCCGACCCCCACCACGATGACCGCGCCGCTGCGCGCCCGGGGCAGTCTCCTCGGCCGCGTGACCGTGCACCGCGCCGCCGGCCGCATCGCCTACGAACCGGCCGATCTCGACCTGCTGCACGAGATCGCCGCCCGCGCCGCCCTGGCCCTGGACAACGCCCGCCGCTTCACCCGCGAGCACCGCGCCGCCGTCAGCCTCCAGCGCAGCCTGCTGCCGCCCGCGCAGACCGAGACCGCCGCGGTCACCACCGCCAGCGTCTACCTGCCCACCGACACCGCCGGCGGCGTCGGCGGCGACTGGTTCGACGTGATCCCGCTCTCCTCGGCCCGCGTCGCGCTGGTCGCCGGGGACGTGGTCGGCCACGGGCTGGAGGCCAGCGCCACCATGGGCCGGCTGCGCACCGCCGTCCGCACCCTCGCCGACCTCGACCTGGAGCCCGACGAACTGCTGGTCCACCTCGACGACCTGGTCTGCCAGTTGCTCATCGAGGCCGACGAACCGGAGGACGAGGGCGAGTGGCCCACCGGCCACCGGACCGGACCGTTCGGCGCCACCTGCGTCTACGCCGTCTACGACCCGGTCTCGCGGCGCTGCGCGATGGCCTCCGCCGGACACCCCCCGCCCGCCGTCGCCGCCCCGGACGGCACCGTCGAGTACGTCCCGGTGCGCCCGGGACCGCCGCTGGGCGTCAGCGGCCTGCCCTTCGAGGCGACGGAGGTCGAGCTGGCGCCCGGCAGCGTGCTGGCGCTCTACACCGACGGGCTGATCCTCGGATACGGGGGCGACCTCGACGAGGGCCTGGCCGAGCTGCGCCGCCGGATGGCCCGCCCCGGCGCCGCCGAGGCGCCCTTGCCCGAGCTCGGCCGGGCACTCGTCGACGACCACCCGGCGCACCGCCTGGCCGACGACGTCACCCTGCTGCTCGCCCGCACCCGCGCGGTGCCGCCCGAGGCCACCGCCACCTGGTCGCTGGAGGCCGACCCGGCCGCCGTCGGCCGGGTCCGGGAGAGTGCGACGGAGCGGCTGCGCGCCTGGGGTCTGGAGGAGCTGGTCTTCACCACCGAACTCGTGCTCAGCGAGCTGGTCACCAACGCCATCCGCTACGCCGGCGGCCCGGTCCAGGTGCGGCTGATCCGCGCGGAGCGGCTGACCTGCGAGGTCTCCGACCCCAGCGCCACCCAGCCGCGGATGCGCCGGGCCCGCCTCACCGACGAGGGCGGCCGCGGCCTGTACCTGGTCGCCCAGCTCACCAAGCGCTGGGGCAGCCGCTACACCCGGAACGGCAAGACCATCTGGGCCGAGCAGGAGCTGCCGTAGTACCCGGGGACCGGCGCCGGGAGGCGGTCAGGCCTCGCCGGGGGTGAGTCGGGCCGGCAGGCCCTGACGGTCGATCTGGATCCAGTACTCCACGATCCGCCCGGCCTCGACCCGGTAGACCGCGCTCGCCTTCTCCGTCAGCGGCCGGCCCGTCGGCGGACGACCGTTGATCGGCGCGAGGTGGTGCCCGTGCTGGGTCCACCGGGCGTGGACCCGGTCGCCGTCGGGCGAGGAGCTCGTCCAGCACGAACTCGGGGGGCCCGTAGGCCGCCGGCATCTCGCCGACGCGGTCGCCGTCGGCCCGGCCGGGCGCCGGGACACCGCTCGCTGACCCTCGGCGGCCGACCACGGCCCGCCGTCCCGGCCCGGTGCGCGGCCTGCCCCCGGACACCCTGCGTGTCTGATTGGCTACGGGTGGACCGCGGCAGGCGCGGCCCTCGGCACCGGAGGCAGTGATGAGCACCGAAGAGCGGATCAACCCTGCGGCCCGACTGGGCTTCCAGCCCGGACAGGTCGTCCAGGAACTCGGCTACGACGACGATGTCGACCTGGGACTCCGCGAGGCGATCGAGGAGATCACCGGCCAGGACCTGGTGGCCGAGGACTACGACGATGTCGCCGACGTGGCCCTGCTCTGGTGCCGCGAGGAGGACGGCGACCTGACCGACGCACTGGTCGACGCGATCGGACTCCTGGCGGACGGCGGCACGATCTGGCTGCTGACCCCCAAGACCGGACGGGTCGGGTACATCGAGCCCAGCGACATCGGCGAGGCCGCGCAGACCGCCGGACTCTCCCAGGTCAAGCCCGTCAGCGTTGCCGCGGACTGGTCCGGCACCCGCCTGATCGCCCCCAAGCGGTAGGCACCCGGACCGGCTCCCGGTCGCCGGTCGCCGGCTCGCGCGCGAGCCCGCGACCGGGAGCGGCAGGTCACGCCCGGCCGTGCCCCGGCCGGCCGGGGCCGCTCCGGGCGTCAAGCTTCGTCCACCCCAATGGATCTGACGGTCCGTTCGGGCATCATCGGAGGATGGACTACCAGGAGTGCGTGGACATCCTCGAAGAGCTGCACGGGAATTCGCACGGGCCGCTCCGGGAGGCGCGGCAGGCGAACGTCCCCCGGCTGCTGGCGGCGCTGGGGCATCCCGAGCACGAGCTGCGCGGGATGCTGGTGGTCGGGACCAACGGCAAGGGGTCGACCTGCGCGTTCGCGGTGGCGGCGGTGGCCGCCGCCGGCGCGCGGGCGGGCAGCATGCCCAGCCCGCACCTCCAGGAGCCCAGGGAGCGGATCCGGGTCGACGGGGTCCCCGTCACGCGCGCCGAGTACGCCTCGGCGTTCGCCGAGGTGTACCGGGCCGCCTACCGGTACGACCTGCCCGTCATGGCCACGGGCCTCTACGCGGCCACCGCCGCCGTGCACTTCCGGAACGCGGGTGTCCGCCTGGCGGTGGCCGAGGCGAGCATCGGCGGGAGCAGGGCCGCGGCCAGGGAACTGGACCTGGACGTGAAGGTCGTCACCGGCATCGGGCTCGACCACGTCGGGCTGCTCGGGGACACCCTGGCGGAGATCACCCGGGCCAAGGTCGAAGCCGTGCGGGACGGGGACCACGCCGTCCTGGGCAGGCTCGCCCCCGAGGCGGTCACCGCCGCCGGCCGGGTCCTCGACCGGCGGACCGGGGTGTCCGTGTGGCGGATGGACCACGAGATCCGCTACACCGCCCGCACCGCGAACGGCCCCGGCGGCCCGGCCGCGCTGGTCGACGTCACCACCCCCCGCGCGGTGCACCGCGACCTCCCCTGCCCGTTGCCCGGAGCGCACCAGCACCACAATCTCGCGCTCGCCGTCGCCGCGGTGGACGCGATGGTCGAACGCGGCCACGTCCGCGCACCGGACGCCGCACGCCTGCGCACCCGGCTGGCCGCCACCCGCTGGCCCGGCCGGCTCGAACTCGTCCCGGCGGCCCGGCTGGGCGACTGGACCGGCCGCGTCCTCCTCGACGGCGCGACCAACCCGCAGGGCGTCGCCACCGTCACCCCGGAGATCCTGCGCCACGCCCGCGCCGCCGGCCACCCCGACCGGCCCCCCGTCCTGGTCTTCTCCGCCTTCGCGAACAAGGACGTCCCCGGCATGCTGGCCCCGCTGCCACCCCACTGGCCCCTGGTCCTGACCCGCACCGGCTCCCACGAGTGCGCCGACCCCGCCACCCTGCGCGCCCGCCTGGCGCCCGCCGGCCGGGGCCCCTGCCTGACCGCCGAGGACACCCGGTCGGCGCTGCACCGGGCCGGCGAACTCGCCGGGCCGGGCGGCCTGATCGTCGTCCTCGGCTCGCTCCGCCTCGTCGGCGAGGCCCGCACCGCGCTCGGCCTGCCAGCCGCCTGACCGGCGCCGCCGGACGGTCCCGCCCCCACCACAGCGCGGCCGAGCGCCCCGCACGGGCCCGTGCGGGGCGCTCGGCCGTACTGCCCGCCGGACGGCCCTCATGGCGCGGCGGGGGCGCCCGGCTCAGCCGACCAGGGCGTCCTCCAGCCAGGGGGTGATCACGGCCATCGCCTCGCCGAAGCGCGAGATGGCGCAGTGACCGGTGTCCGGGATCAGTTCGACCCGGGTGTCCCGGCGACCCTCGAACACCCGGGTGTCGTCCAGCGGGACATGGACGTCCTCGGTGCCGTTGACCACCAGCATCGGCCCGTTGGCGTCCTGGTCCAGCAGGGGACGCAGGTCGAAGGCCGCGAAGGCCTGCTCGCGCTCGGCCGTGCTCGGCAATGCCTCGAAGCCGAGCGCGTTGCCGACGATGCCGTCCATGCCGAAGGCGAAGCCGCGGCCCGGCGCGAAGGAGCGCTCCACCGGGCCGCCGAGCACCACGGAGGCGTCCACCGCGCCGGTCAGTCCGGTCCGGGCGGAGTAGTAGCCGCCCATCGAGATGCCGAAGTGGCCGACCTTCCCGTTGCCGAGCGTGCGGGCGAAGGCGACCAGTCCGGTGACCACCTCGGCTCCGCCGTCCGGGGTCATCGGCAGGTGGGCGGTCTCGCCGGTGCCGGCGAGGTCGAACAGCAGCAGCCGGGCGGGCAGCGTGAGCGCGAGCTGCTCCCACATGCCGTGCAGGTCGGTCTTCCAGGAGTCCACCCCGCCGCTGGCCAGCACGACCGGCGCGTCGGCGGGCAGGCCGGGGGCGGCCATCAGGTGGACCGGCAGGGTGGCCCCGGCCCCGCGGTACGGGACGGTGAGCGTGCGGCGCTCGAACTCCACCGGGAAGCCGGGAGCCGCGAGGACGTACTGCTCGACCTGGCGGGCGAGCGCGGTGCGCTTCGGTTCGTCGGCCAGCGAGGGGAACTTGGCCCAGCCGTAGGCCTGTGCGGCGAGCCGGTGCTGCCCGGCCCCGGCGTGCCGGGCGGCGAGGGCGGACCACTCGTGCACCCAGCTGCCGGGCCGGTCGGGCCACATCTCGGTGACGGCGGCGCGGACCGCGTCCACCTCGTCGACGGGCAGGCCGAGGGTCATCTGCGGGTAGCGCTCGACGAACAGGTCCTGCGGGTCCAGGGGCCAGGTGAAGGACATGGTGGCGCCTCCTGCTGTGCTTAAAGCCGGAACTCTTGCCTTAGCGACTATGCGCTCGGGCGGGGCTTAACGCAAGCACGCCTGCGTTAAGGTGGTGATCGAAAGGTGGCGACCGAAAGGTGAGGAGCGAAAGGTGAGGAGCGAAAGGTGGCGACCGAGGTGATCGACACATGACCGAGGAAGCAGCGGAGCCGATCCGCCGCCGCCCCGGCGGCCGCGCCGCGCGGGTCCGCCAGGCCGTTCTGAGCGCCGCCCTGGAGCTGCTGGCCGAGGAGGGCATCGACCGGCTCAGCATCGCCGGCGTCGCGGCCCGTGCGGGGGTCAACGAGACCACGGTGTACCGGCGTTGGGGCAGCCGGCAGAAGCTCGTACTGGACGCCCTGCTGGCCGGGAGCAGCGAGGGCATCCCCGTCCCCGACACCGGCGCCGTCCGCACCGACCTGGCCGCCTTCGCCCGCGCGCTGGCCGAGTACCTCGCCACCCCGACCGGGCGGTCCGTCGCCCGGGCGGCCTCGCTCAGCTCCGAGGACGCCGACCCCGAACTCGCCGAGGCCTGGCAGGCGTTCTGGCAGTCCCGGCTCGATCAGGCCGGCGCCGTCATCGGCCGGGCCGTCGAACGCGGGGAGCTCCCCCCGGACACCGACACGGCCCTGGCACTGGAACTGCTCTGCGCCCCGATCCAGACCCGCGCGCTGCTCGGCCACCGCCCGATCGAGCCGGACCTGCCGGAACGCCTGGCCGACCTGGTGCTGGACGGTCTGCGAGGGAGGGGCTGACGATCGGGGGCCGGGGCGTCGACTCCGACCGCCGGTGAGCGGTCCGGTCCGGGCCCGCCCCCGGACCGGACCGCTCAGCGCGCGCTACTCCTCGCCGGGCACTACTCCTCCCCGGGGGCCCGGCCCGCCGGGAGGAAGTTGATGCGTTCGCGGACGACGGGGAACCCCGCCTTGGCGAAGTTCGCGGCCATCAGGACGTTGGCCCGGTCCGTCGCTCCGCCGATGAACTCCGCGCCCTGCCCCACGAGAAGGTGGACGCACTCCGCGAGCAGGTCGTAGGCGTAGCCGCGACCGCGCTGTTCCGGGACGACTCCGATGAAGCCGATGACCGGACCGGAGGGGTTGTGGGCCGGGATGTGGATGCCGGCCAGGTCGCCCTCCGGCGTGCGCGCGATCCGCCACCACTCCCGTGGGGAGGGGCACCAGTGGAAGAAGTCGAGTTCCTCCTGGGCGGCCCGGTCGAGGCCGCCCTCCTCGATGGCCCTGAGCGCGTGGGCGTCCAGGGTGACGGAGTGGATGCGGCGCAGCGCGTCGAAGAACACGGCGTCGTCGGGTTCCGCGTCGAAGCGCAGGCGTCCGGGCCGCTCGGGCAGACCTCGCTCCGGGGTCCAGCGGTACAGGAAGCGTTCCACCAGGAGTTCGTACCCCGCGGCCCGTGCGGCGGTGAAGCGGGCCTCGGCGGCGGCGCGCAGGCCGCTCTCCTCCCGCCAGCCGCCGGGCAGGTTGATCTCCAGTTCGACCTGCCGGGGGGCGGAGCGCAGGAGTGCGGTCCCGGCCTCCTCCTCGCCCTCGGCCACGTCGAACCAGTTGACGGTGACGGGCTCCGCGTCGTCGGGGCCGCCCCACCACGCGCCGCGTGCGACGACCTCGCCGTCGCGCAGGGCGACGCGCTTCCAGTCGGGGCGGAACCGGGTGAGCCGGTGGCCTTCACGGGCGCCCAGCGGGTCGGGGAGTGCGTCGAAGAGATGGGCGTCGCTCGCGGAGAGCGCGCGGATGACCGGACCGGTCATGGATTCCTCCGGGATACAGGCTGCTTGGAGCGCTCCCGGTCAGAACTGGTGCATCACGCCGGGGGAGCGGACGAGGGAGCGCTGGAAAGGTGTGAACTGCACGGCACTCGCCTCCTTCCGTTCGTCTCGGGGCGTGGTGCCACACGCTACGTGGCCGGCCACTGGTCCGTCCACGGATTTCCGCGCCTCAGCCCGCCGCCCGCTTCACGAGCGCGCTGACGAACTGTTCGTCGGCCGCAGTCAGCTCCTTCAGGGCGAAGGCGGTCGGCCACATCGCGCCGTCGTCGAGTGCCGCCCGGTCGCCGAACCCGAGCGTCGCGTACCGCGACGTGAACTTCTCCGCACTCTGGAAGTGACAGACGACCTTGCCGTCCCTGGCGTACGCGGGCATCCCGTACCAGAGCTTGGGCGCGAGATCGGGAGCGGCGGCCTTGACGATCCCGTGGATCCGCTCGGCCAGGACCCGGTCGGCTTCCGGCATCTCGGCGATCTTCGCGAGCACGTCCCGTTCCGCTGCCGCGTCCTTCTCCGCCTTCGACGCACCGCGCCGCGCCGCCGTCCTCTTCTGCTCCCGCGCGTGCTCCTTCATCGCGGCCCGCTCCTCGGCGGTGAATCCGTCGTACGTCTCGGCGGGCGACTTCGTGGACGGCATGGTGGGCTTCCTCTCGGACGAAACGCTGTGGGGCGGGCGGGAGTCGGGGTGGTGTGGGAGTCGGCGCGGCGCGGGAGCGGACTACTCCGCCGCTTCCCAGGCGAAGCCGTCCGGGTCCGTGAAGCTGCCGCCGGTGCCGCCGAGGGCGATGCGGTGCGAGCCGGTGCCGTCCACGGGGACGCCGAGGTCCTTGGCCAGGGCGCGGCGCTTGTACAGGGCCAGCTTGACGGGGCTGGAGGTACCGGGGGCGAACTCGGCGTACTTGCCGCCGAAGCTCTTGGCCACGGTCAGGCCCCGGCCGACGTAGAACTGCCTGGTGGCCTTCACGTCCTCCACGCCGATCAGCAGGACCAGCTCGTCGAACTCGCGGGTGGCGGGGCCGGTGTCCTTCCTCGCCGAGGTCGCGATCTTCCAGATCGTCCCGTCCGGGGCCCGGACGACGCCGCTGTAGCCCCACAGCGACTTCGCGGCGGGCTTCAGCACCGTGGCGCCGGCGCCCACGGCCGCGGCGACGAAGCCGTCGACGGTGGCCGGGCCGGACACCGTGAGCGCCAGGGTGAAGCCGCGGAATCCGGTGGAGTGGGCCTCGGACGCCCGCAGGCGGATGTGCGCGGCCACGCCGAAGGCGGTGTAGAAGCGCTGGGCGGCCTCGGGGTCGGCCACCTCAAGGGTGACGGACGCGAGGGACGTGTGGGCTGCGGTGAGAGCAGTGGTTGCCATGACCATCACGCTAGGGGCCGGGGGGCGGCCGGGGCTTCTCGATTCCTGACCGGTCGCGCGACCTGCTTCGCGACGCACGCCGGCATCCCCTCCAGCCCGGCGGTCGGGCCCGGCTCGCGGGCCGCCCCCGCGGCATCGGCATCGTCGGCGGCCGCATCCGCCGCCTGGCGCCGGAAAGCCCCGGGCAGCAGGCCGACCAGCTCGGTGAAGCGGGTGGTGAACGTGCCCAGCGACGCGCAGCCGACCGCGAAGCAGACCTCGGTGACGCTGAGGTCGCCCCGCCGCAGCAGCGCCGTCGCCCGCTCGATCCGCCGGGTCATCAGATACGCGTACGGCGACTCGTCGTAGGCCGCCCGGAACTGCCGGCTCAAGTGCCCGGCGGACATGTGCGCGTCGCGGGCGAGCGCCTCCACATTCAGCGGCTGCGCGTACTCCCGGTCGATCCGGTCGCGGACGCGGCGCAGCCGCGCGAAATCGGCCAGGCGCAACGCCTGGACGCGGGCACGATGCCATTCGGGCTTGCACATGAGAACCCTCCCCTTGATCGTTCGTCTTCCCTGTGCCATCGGCACATACGAGCGGCCGGGGTGCCGCCCCGGTGGGTGCCCCGGCCGCTCGGCGGTACGGACCGGCCCGTCGCGCTCCTCATCGGCGGTCGCGACGGCAGCCCGCGGGGCTCAGCGCAGCTGCTGGATCCGGACCAGGTTGCCCGCGGGGTCGCGGAAGGCGCAGTCACGGACGCCGTACGGCTGGTCGGTCGGTTCCTGGACGACCTCGGTGTCACCGGCCTGCACCTTCTCGAAGGTGGCGTCGAGGTCCGGGGTGGCCAGCAGGATCCAGCCGTACGTGCCCTTGGCCATCATCTCGGTGATCGTGCGCCGCTCGTCCTCGGTGATGCCGGGATCAGCGGCAGGCGGCGCCAGGAGGATCGACGTGCCGGGCTGACCGGCCGGGCCGACCGTGATCCACCGCATCCGGCCCTGCCCCACATCGCTGCGGACCTCGAAGCCGAGGACGTCGCGGTAGAAGGCGACCGACGCGTCCGGGTCGTCGTGCGGGAGAACGGTCGTGTGAATGGTGATGTCCATGGCCAGCAGGCTAGACGCGGCCCGGGAGCCGCGCTTCTCGATTCCTGCCCGATCCGGACGCGTCGGGGCGTTCGCGCACATGGCACCCGGAGCGCACGCTTTCCGCCACCGCGCACCCGACGGCCCACGCTCCGGACAGCAAAGAGGCCGGTCAATCCGACGTGTCGTCGACTTGACCGGCCTCATGTGGTCCGAAGACCGAGTGTGCGCGAGGGGGGAGTTGAACCCCCACGCCCTTTCGGGCACTGGAACCTGAATCCAGCGCGTCTGCCTATTCCGCCACCCGCGCATCTGGGTGATGAGGTAAATCGTAGCCCATCCGCGCGGGTGCTCCGAACCAGGTCGGCCGGGTCGCCGGGTCAGCGGGTGAGGCGCCCGACGATCCAGTCGATCAAGGTGCCGGAGACGTGGCTGTGCTCGGTGTTGTCGTCGTCGAAGGCGACCTCGTCCAGGTGCCCGCGCTCCAGGTCGGCGTCGGTGATGGAGAGGTTCACGTTGACGTCCCACTTCACCGGGTCGAAGTCCAGCGCCGCCGCACTGACGGACGGCACGAAGGCACCGCTGCGGTAGTCCTCGGCGATCTTCGCCTTCAGCGCGTCCGCCACCTTGCCGAACGAGTCCAGGGTGCCGCCGGGCGCCCCGTCCAGTGCCGGGACCTCGGTGGTGGAGCTGCGGCGCACCGCCAGGCCGAGGTGCATGCCGCCGATCTTCTGCTGCTCGCCCTTCTCCGGCTGGAAGCGCGCCGTGGCGCTGGCGATCAGGGCCTGCCAGTCGAAGGCCACCTCGCCGGCCGGCAGCGGACGGCCGACGCCGTCGCGCCGCCCGTTGGAGACACCGAGCTTGCGCGGGATCACCGGGAAGTTGCCGAAGCGTTCGAGGTCCGCCAGGAACTCCTTGCGCAGCTCACTGGAGGTGGCCACCGGCCCCGAGTACTTGGAGTTCTCCACCCAGGCCCAGAGCAGCTGCTGCGCGGCGGGGCTGCGGATCAGGTCGGCCTGCTTGGCACCACCGGGACCGGCGGGGGTGAAGTCCTCGAAGAAGTACGCCATCTGCTGGAGGACGAGCGGGATCCACGCGCCGTTGTGGGGCGAGTCGTAGGAGAGGTAGGTCTCCGTCTGGTGATCCATCTTCATGGTCTCCAGCTTGGCGAGCGCGAAGCGGGTGATGATCCCGCCCATGCTCACCCCACCGACGGTCAGCCGCTCCTCGCCCACCCGCTCGGCGATCGCCCGTTGGATGGCGCTGATCGCGACCTCGGCATTGGCCTGGATGTAGGTGTGCCGCTCCTCGAAGCCGAGCAGGACGATGTCGTAGCCCTGGCCGATCAGCTGGTCGAAGAGGCCCTGCTTGCCGCCGTAGGGCTGGTTGAAGTACGCGAACAGCCCGGGGAGGTCACTCGGGCCGTAGTTGAAGCCGTCCGCGAAGATGAAGGGCCGCCGCAGGCCGAACTTCGGGTTGGCGTAGTAGACGGCCGCCTTGCCCGTCGCGACCTGCCCCTTGTACTCGGCGCCGGTCAGCTCCCAGGTCACGTCGGCCTGCCGACCGCCGTCACTCGCGCGCTCCAGTGCGGCGGTGAACCACACATCGGGCGCCAGGGTGGCGGCGAGCTCCGCCTTCTCCGCCGAACTGGGCTCCGCCTGGCCCTCCTTGAGGGTCAGCGCTACGTCGATCCGGGGTTCCTGTGCCATGACTTCCGCCTCGGTCTAGTCGAACAGGGATCATGTGCGCACAGTCGGTGACCGTAACCGTTTGATTACGTACCGCACCAGTGAAACACGCAGAGTGATCGAAACTGTTCGGCCGGGATCGGCGGATGACCGAATGCGACGGGTCGCTCAGACGGGGAAGTCGCCGGCCCGGACGGCGGCGACGAAGGACTGCCAGGCGGGGGCGGGGAAGACCAGGGCCGGACCCTCGGGATCCTTCGAGTCACGCACCGGCACGAGGCCGGGGAATCCGGGGGCCACCTCGACGCACTCGCCGCCGTTTTCCGCGCTGTAGCTGCTCTTCTGCCAGACCGCTGCGCTGAGCTCGATATTCCTCATGTCGATACTCCTCCATCACCTCTGCGATCAGCGCACGAGACTCAACCACTGAGAGCGCGCTCCCGCGAACGAGGTCATAGTCACGCCGATGCTCGGAAACGACTGACGGTGCGTCACTGAAGTGCCCACGGTACAGGCTCTCCGAGTAGACCCACTCCTTCCCGTCCGGCATCTCCAGCAGGAACATCGAGGTGGGAGGAAGCATCACGATGCCGCAGTCAAAGGGCACAACCTGGATGAGGACGGTGGACCGCTCGCCGACTGCGAGAAGATGCTCCATCTGGACCCGCATCACGCCAGACCCTCCAAAGACGGTGTAGAGGGCGCTTTCGTGCAGGAGCACCATCAGCAACGGCCCCTCATCTGTCAGGAATCGGTCCTGCCTCGCCAAACGAGCCGTGACACGCTCCTCAAGCGCCTCCGGGTTGTTCTGGGCCCTCCCCGTGGCGAAGACCGCACGGGCGTAGTCCTCACACTGCAACAACCCGTTGATTCGGGCGTACTGGAAGACCCTGACCGCCACCGCCTCGGCCTCCAGTTCCGCATATCGCTGGAACCAGTCGGGGTGCTCGATATCCGCGTGCCAATCGACCCGCTCGTACAACCGCGCCAGCAGGCCCCCGGTCCGCAGCGCCTTGTCCGCCTCCTCCAGTAGCTCGACGGGGAACTTGCGCTTGCCGCCCTCCGACTTGGTGATCACCGTCCGATCGCAATGCAGGAGCCTGCCGAGATCCTCCTGCGTGAGCCCCGCAGCCTCGCGCGCGAACCGCAGCTCCTCACCGAACAGTTCGGCCGAACTGGCGGTCGGCCCCGAGCGGCCCTTCCGATGTGACATCCCCACCTCCTCTTGTGACGTGACCCAACGTCACTGCGATTTGGCCGTCACCGTACCTCCGCCCCCTCGATGATTGATGCCGGAACGCAATCTTTTGCTCGCAATACGTGATCGCGCACGCCGTCCCGCGAGCCGCTTCCACTCCCCCATCGCCCCAGGAGGTAGCCCCGCCATGCCCAAGAACTGTGTCGCCCTCGGTCCGCGTCGACCGCGTGAATTCGCGGCGCGGCTGGACTCCCGGCCCGAATGCACCCCCCTGGCCCGGCAGATGCTGCGGGCCTATCTCGCCGGCATGCCACACGGCGAACGGTACGCGGACGTCGGTGAGTTGCTGCTCGGGGAGCTGTTCGCCAACGCCGTCCGGCACAGTGACGCGCCGCCGGACCGGGTCGTCGAGGTCCGGTTCGCACAGGTCTGCGACCGGCTGCGGATCGAGGTGCACGACGCGGGTGGCGGCCGCCCCGCTCTGCGCGAGAGTTCCTCCGAGGACGAGCACGGCCGTGGCCTGTTTCTCGTCAACGAGCTTGCTGATCAGTGGGGTTGCTGCCCACGCGCCGGCGGCATCGGCAAGTTCGTCTGGGCGCTGATCACTCCCGCGCCCGGGCCCACCACGCTCGTCTTTGGACGAGCACGGGATGTCGTCGCCGTCTGACGGCGGCGGCGACCCGGCGCATTCGCCCATCGCTCCACAACGGTTTCCCCCCAACGTGGGGTTTGGCTCAACTCATCGACCTGCGCGTACCGATGCCCCAGGTGGCGCGAGTCCCGGGCGGGGTGGCGGCGCTGAGGGCTGCCACCCCGTTCGCCGCCGTCCGGTCTTCGGCTGCCGCACCGGTCACTTGGCGGCTTCGAGGGTGGCGCGCCAGAGCGGGCTGTCGACGTAGTGGTTGTCGTACTGCTCGGAGGAGTCCTTGATCTCCTGCGGGCCGGCCTCGCCGCGCATCACCCGGCCGAGCAGGCGCAGGTAGTCGAAGCGGGGCATGCCGGGCGTGAACACGAAGAGCACGTCGGCCTCGGAGCCGGGCGCCGCCGCGAAGGCGTGCGGGGTGTGCGGCGGGACGAGCAGGAAGTCGCCCGCGCCGAGGACCTCGACCTTGTCCTCGACCAGCACCTGGAGCGCTCCGCCGATCACGAAGAACAACTCCGAGGCCCGGGTGTGGAAGTGGGCCGGAGCCCCGACGGCGCCCTTCGCGAACGTCGAGCGGTAGCTGGTGATCGGGCTGCCGTCGGTGCCGCAGTCGGCGAGCAGGGTCATCACACTGCTCGGGTCGCTGGTGGTCTCGGCGGTGGCGGCGCGGGTCAGGACCGGCTTCGGCGCGGCGGTGTTCATCGTGGTGACTCCCTCTTCGAGCGGCGGCCCCGGTCGCTCGCCGTGGCCTTGTGTCTAGGACTCTATGAGGCCAAGCGACCTCTCCTATGGTGCATTTGACGACCAGTTCCATGGGTCAATTGCTCCCACCCGCGAGGCCCGCACAGGCATCCCGGGGCGCGCGGCGCACGCCCCGACGAGCCGTTCAGACGTCCCGGCGCCGCACGACGATCACCGCGAGAGCGAGGGTGACCAGCGGCCAGAGCGCGTACACGAGCCAGCATCCGGGGACGGTGGCGGTGTAGCCCAGGGAGTCGGGATCCGGCTCCCAGGACTGGACCAGGCGGTGCCAGGCGGACGACACCAGCGCGTGCTTGAGGTCCGCCGACCAGCGGTTGCTCTCCGAGAACATGGTGGGCAGCATCAGCAGGACGAAGACGCTGGTGACCACCGTCCCGGCGGCGTGCCGGAGCAGCACACCGAGACCCAGGCCGACCACGGCGCAGACCGGCGCCAGCAAGGCGGACGCCACCAGCGCCCGGAACACACCGGGATGGGTGATCGGAACGCCGGCGTGCCGCCCGTCCAGGATGGCCTGGGAGACCAGGAAGGAACCGAGGGCGGCGACCGTACCGACCGCGCTCCACAGCGCGGCGGTGACGGCCGCCTTGGCCAGCACGACCGAGCCGCGGGCCGGAACGGCCGCCGTGGTGGTGCGGATCAGCCCGCTGCCGTACTCGCTCACGACGGTGAGGGCGCCCATGGTGGCGGCGACCAGGATCAACGTCCAGTAGCCGGCGGGCGGGTAGGCGTCGTAGGGCAGGAAGCCGGCGCCGGACCCCGCTTCCTTGTCCGCCAGGGCGGCCGCGGCGGCGGACCCGATGACGAACAGGACGGTGAGTCCGATCACCCACGGGGTGGAACGCAGGGACCGTATCTTGATCCACTCGGCGGCGGCCAGGTCACTGAAGCGGGCGGCCGGCGCGGCGGCGGGGATGGTCCGGGGGGTGGTGGCGAGCGTGGTCATCAGGGCTGTCCTGCCAGGTATTCGGTGCTGTCGGCGGTGAGTTCCATGAAGGCCGCCTCCAGCGAGGCGGTCCGGGTGGTCAGTTCGTCCAGCCGGATGCCGTTCTCGAAGGCGAGCGCTCCGATCCGGTCGGCCGGGAGGCCGGTCACGGTGAGCTTCTCGGCCCCCGCCGAGCCCTCCGGCTCGACCGCGGCGCCCGCCGCGGTCAGCACGGCCACCAGCTCGGCGGCCTGCGGGGTCCCGACCACGACGCTGCCACGGTTGCCGCGGGCCGCGAAGTCCCGCACCGACTCGGCGGCGATGAGGCGGCCCCGGCCGATCACGACCAGCTGGTCGGCGGTGTTCTCCATCTCCGACATCAAATGGCTGGAGAGGAAGACCGTGCGCCCCTCGGCGGCCAGGCGCCGGAAGAGCCGGCGCACCCAGAGCACACCCTCCGGGTCCATGCCGTTGATCGGCTCGTCGAACATGAGCACCGGCGGGTCGCCGAGCAGGGCGGTGGCGATGCCCAGCCGCTGCTTCATACCGAGGGAGAATCCGCCGATGCGGCGCTTCGCCACCTCGGCCAGCCCCACCTCCTGGAGCACCTCGTCGACCCGGCGCAGCGGGATGCCGTTGCTGCGGGCCAGGGCGGACAGGTGGGCCGCGGCGCCGCGTCCGCCGTGGACCTGTCCGGCGTCGAGGAGGGCCCCGACGTGCCGCAGTCCGCGTGAGTGGCGGTGGAAGGGGACGCCGCCGACGGTGGCGGTCCCGGCGGTGGGCGTGTCCAGGCCGAGGATCATCCGCAGGGTGGTGGACTTGCCGGCGCCGTTGGGGCCGAGGAAGCCGGTGACCTGGCCCGGCCGCACGGTGAAGGACAGGTGGTCGACGGCCGTCTTGCGGCCGTAGCGCTTGGTGAGTTCGTTGACTTCGATCACAACGGCAACCTTGCCGGGACTCCCCCCGGCCGGGCATCGGGCCGTGGGCGGCAATCACGCGCCGTGATCAACCCGGGGGCGTACATCCCCGGGCCGATGTCGCGCGCGGGACCGGCTGGCTACTGTCGCGGCATGGACACCACACCGACCACCACCCCGCCACCTGCGGGTTTCACCCCGCCCCCGCCCCCGCGGAAGGCCGGGCTCCCCCTCCCGGGCACGAAGGCCACGGCCTGGGCCGGGGCGGTGCTGTACCTCCTCGCGGTCGGTCTGCTGGTGGGGGGTGCGCCGCGGGCCTCGGGCACCGTCCACGGCATCGGGGCCATGCTGTCGGTGACCCTGCTCGTCGGCCTGCTCCGACGGTGGCCGCTGCTGACCCTGGTGACGGCTCACCTCGGGTCCGCCCTCGTGGTGGTCGGCACGCCGGGCACCCTCGGGGCGCCCCTGTCGGCGTCCTACCAGAGCCAGTTCCTGTCCTTCCTGGCGATGGACGCCCTCCTGGGCTACATCGTCGCCACCGCCGCCCGGCAGACCTCGATCGTCGCCGTCGCGGTGTCCTTCGTCGCCCAGCTCCTGATGGTCGGTGGCTTCGCGCACGGGGACGGCCTGACCGTCAACGCCGTGATCGCCCTCCTGGCGATGGCCGCCGCCTGCATGGTCGGCCTGCTGAGCCGCGAGCGCCGCGAGCACGCGGTGGCGCTGCGCTCGCAGGAGGTGGACGAGGCCGTGACCGCCGAACGGCTGCGGATCGCGCGGGAGTTGCACGACATGGTCGCGCACAGCATCGGCATCATCGCCATCCAGGCCGGCGTGGGGAGCCGGGTGATCGAGACCCAGCCCGCCGAGGCCCGGGAGGCCCTGCGGGCCATCGAGGCCACCAGCCGGGAGACGCTGTCGGGCCTGCGGCGCACGCTGGTGGCGCTTCGTCAGGCCGACGCGGGGGCGGCCGACTCGACGCAGGCACCGCGCACGCCCACGCCGGGCCTGGCGGACCTCGAACGGCTGGCGGCGGCGACCGCGGACGCGGGTGTGCGGGTCGACCTGCGCATCGGCGGGGAGCGGCGCCCGCTGCCGGCCGACATCGACCTGTCCGCCTACCGTATCGTCCAGGAGGCGCTGACCAACGTGGTCCGCCACGCGGGCACCGGGCACTGCCGGGTGTCGATCGACTACGGGGACGAGGAACTGTCGGTGGAGATCGTCGACGACGGACGGGGCGCCGCCACGAGCGGCTCGGCCCACGGCTTCGGGCTGGTGGGCATGCGGGAGCGGGTCGGCCTGCTGCACGGCCGGCTGAGCGCCGGGACGCGTCCCGAGGGCGGCTTCCGGGTGGCGGCGCGGGTGCCGCTGCCCGAGCCCGTCGCGGTGCCGGCGGCGGGCCGGTGACCGTCCGCGTCCTGCTCGTCGACGACCAGCCGCTGCTGCGGTCCGGCCTGCGCGTGATCATGGCCGATCACCCCGACCTGACGGTCGTCGGCGAGGCCGCCGACGGAGCCGAGGCGGTCCGGCTGGTCGGCGAGCTGAGCCCCGACGTCGTGGTGATGGACATCCGGATGCCCGGGATGGACGGCATCGAGGCCACCCGCCTGATCACGGCCGGTCCGACCGCGGCGCGCGTCCTCGTCCTGACCACCTTCGACGAGGACGACCACGTCTACGACGCGCTCCGGGCCGGTGCCAGCGGCTTCCTGGTCAAGGACATGGCGCTGGACGACATCCTCTCGGCGGTCCGGGTGGTCGCCGCCGGCGACGCGCTCATCGCGCCGGGGGTGACGCGCCGTCTGATCGCCGACTTCGTCGGACGCCCGGGAGCGGCCGGCGCCGCGGCCGCCCCGGGAGGCTCCCCGCAGCCGATCGAGGGCATCACCGAGCGGGAGCGGGAAGTCCTGACGCTGGTCGGGCGCGGCCGGTCGAACGCCGAGATCGCGGAGGACCTCTTCATCACGGTCGCCACCGCCAAGTCGCACGTGTCGCGGCTGTTCGCCAAGCTGGGCGCCCGGGACCGGGTCCAGCTCGTGATCACCGCCTACGAGGCGGGGCTCGTCACGCCGACCCGGTGAGCCGCCCGCCCGGCACCCCGGGCCGGCCCCGGCGCGGGCCCGTCCGGGCAACGGCCGCTGCCCCTTCACGCCCCGGCCGTTGCCCTTCCGACGGGGGGTATCCCCCCGGATGGTTTCGGAGGCTTCCCTCAGCGCGCGACCATGGAATCGCAGGTGATGATCGATCCCACACGCCGATAAGGACATTGAGGGGTCGGAACATGACTGGCAATCGAAAGCGCATCGGCCGACGAGGGCTGTTGATCACGGCCGGTGTCGCCCTGGGAGCGCTGCTCGCCCCCGTCGCGGCCCAGGCGGCACCCGCCGGCCCGGCGGACACGGCGACCGCCGCGGCCGGACGGCAGAGCCCGGTCCGCGCGCTGGAGCAGGCGGCCCACCCGCTGCGCTCCACCGAACCCGGCCGGAACACCGCCGACCTGCGCGCCATGGGCACGATGATCGGTGACGCCCGGGTGGTCGGCCTCGGCGAGGCCACCCACGGCTCGCACGAGTTCTTCGCCATGAAGGAGCGGCTGTTCCGCTACCTCGTCGAGGAGAAGGGCTTCACCACCTTCGCCCTCGAACTGAGCTGGTCCGCAGGCCTCGAAATCGACGACTACCTGCAGACCGGCAAGGGCGGCGACGCCCGCAGCGTCGCCAAGGCGACCCTCGCCAACTCCCCCTGGGACCGCGAGGAGTTCGTGAGCCTCATCGAGTGGATGCGCGACTACAACCGGCGCCACCCCGGCCGGACCGTCCACTTCATGGGCGACGACCTCGGCGCCCCCTCGCTCAACGACGCCTTCTTCGCCCGGATCACCGACTACGTCCGGCAGAACCACCCGCAGGCCCTCGCACGGCTCGACGAGCTCTACACCGGCCTGCGCCCGATCGACGACGCCTTCGCCTACCTGGGCAAGCCCGTCGCGGAGCGCCGGCAGCTCGCCGCGCGGGCCCAGCAGGCCCTGGAGCTGGTGAGCGGTCTGCGGGGCTCCGGCGGGGAGGCCTTCGAGTGGGCCGAGCAGAACGCCCGCTCCGTCGCCCAGACCACCGCGTTCCTCTCCCTGGACCCCGCGGACCAGGAGTCGCTGCCCGGCTTCGAGCGGTTCCGCGACGAGGTGATGGCGCAGAACGTCGCCTGGTGGCAGCAGCGCACCGGCCACAAGGTGCTGCTCTCGGCCCACAACGACCACGTCGGCTACACCGCGAGCAACGCCGCGCTCTACCCGAAGACCCAGGGGGCCTTCCTGCGCGAGACGCTCGGCCGCGGCTACCTCCCGATCGGGTTCACCTTCTACCAGGGCTCGTTCCTGTCCAAGGACACCGCGATCGGCGGCGACTGGAAGAAGTTCACCGACGGTCCCCCCGGGGCCGAGCTGAACGAGTACACCCTCGACCAGGTCCGCCAGCGGGACTTCTACCTCGACACCCGCACCGCGCCGGCCGCCGCGAAGGCCTGGCTGAACGTCCCCCGGCCGACCCGCAACTACGGCACCCAGGCCCCCGTTCCGCCCGGCACCCTCGCGCTCGCCGCGTCCTTCGACGTCCTGATCCACCTCCACGAGATCCGGGAGTCGGACAAGACGCCGTAGGCACCGGCGAGTGGGGCGGGCGGTTCACCCGCCGCCCGCCCGCTCCCGTGGTGTACTGGCCCAAGGAGAAAGGCCCGGCGCACACGTGGGGGAGCAGTGTTCCGCAGCGACCAGCAGCCGCCCGGGTCGCGGTCACCCGACCGGGAGACCGTCGAGGAGTTCGGCAAGCCGGTCGCCGTGCTCCGGGACGCCCCGCCCGGCTGGTTCGCGCTGCTGGGGCAGCAGCGCTCGGACGGGTTCCTCCACTGCCTCGACGTCGCCTACCACCGCGGCACCGACCAGGTCGCGGCCGTCCAGACCTCCCGCCCGGTGCCGGAGAGTCACCGGGTGCGGCCGGTCACCACACCCCTCTCCGAACTCTGGGTCTTCCTCGCCAACACGGACCGCATTCCGCACAGGACCTTCCCGGCGGACCTCGCGCCCGTCCGGCGCAGCGTCGTCGTCCACCTGGACGGTGCCGCCACCCGCGTCGACGGCCACGGCTCCCACGGGTGCACCAGCGCCTCGCTGCCCTCCGGCGACGGGCACCTCGTGGTGACCGCCCCGGACGCCCACTGGGCGGTCGCCGCCGACCTCGCCCTGCGCGGGGCCGGCGTCTTCTAGGCCGACCCGGGAGGTGGCCGGCCGTCGGGTCACCGGTCGAGGGCGATGGCGTTCTTCGCCCGCTCGACCGACTCCCCGGCCGGCGGACCGCCGGGGTTCTCGGTGGCCAGCGCCTGGTTGAGGGCGACGAAGGGGCGCATCCGCTCCTCATAGCGCGCGAAGGCGGCGTGGTGGTCCTCGCCCGCCGTCCGGGCCCGGCCGAGTTCGTCGGCCAGCAGGTGGGCGCCGACCAGCGCGAGGCTGGTGCCCTGGCCGGACAGCGGTGAGGCGCAGTACCCGGCGTCGCCGAGCAGGACGGTCCGGCCGGCGGACCAGCGGTCGAGGTGGACCTGGGCCATGACGTCGGCGTAGAAGTCGGGCGCCCGGTCCAGCGCGGCCAGCAACCGGGGCGTCTCCCAGCGCAGGGCGCCCATCCGCGCGGCCACCTGCCGCCGGGCCACCGCCATGTCGCGCTCGGCCGGCCCGTCGCTCCCGTAGCCGAAGGTGATCCTCAACTCGCTGTTGCCGCGCACCGGGTAGATGCCGTAGCCGGCGTGGCCGTCGCGCTGCCAGACCTGCCAGTCCTCCAGGCCGAGGAAGTTGTCCGCGCCGAAGATGGCGATGTGGGTGCCGAGGTGACGCAGGAACCGCTCCTCCGGGCCGAAGGCCAGCTTGCGGACCCCGGAGTGCAGACCGTCCGCACCGACCACCAGGTCGAAGGTGCGGGGGCGGCCGTGCGCGAAGGAGACGTGCACGCCGTGCTCGTCCTCGCGGAGCTCGGTCACGCTGTCGCCGTTGACGAACTCGACGCCGTCGGCGGCGCGTTCGTGCAGGAGGGCGACGAGGTCCTCGCGCAGCAGCTCCACGTCGTCGCTGTCGAGCCGGCCGCTGCTGTAGGTCGCCTCGGTGGAACGGTGCACCTCGTTGCCGTCGGCATCGAGGACGGACATGCCGCGCATCCGGGTGCGCACGGCGCGAACCGGTCCGGTCAGCCCCATCCGGTCGACGACGTCGAGCGCGACGCCGCGGATGTCGACGGCCTGGCCGCCGCGACGCGGGGCGGGGGCGAGCTCCACCACGGTCGGGGCGAAGCCCTGACGCCGCAGCCAGAAGGCGAGCGTGGTTCCGGCGATGCCGCCGCCGGAGATGAGGACGGTCTTCATGAGGGGCTCCCCTGTTCGCTGCCGCTAGGCTGTCGACTGTGTCTGTACGCTGTAAGCGCTCTGAATGTACGACGTAAATTCAGAGCCTCGCAAGGGCCCGAAAGGTGGGTTCCGTCGGTTCTGTGCTAGGACAGAGGGCCCTCCGGTGGACGTTCGCGCCGGTAGGGTCTGAGCTAGTACAGAGCGGGCACCGGCGAAAAAGATCTTCCGAGGAGTCGACAGCATGGCAACGGAGACCGACCCGCCCTTCCAGCGCATCGCCACCGACCTCCGGCGGCGGATCACCACCGGAGAACTCGCCCCCGGCGAGCGGGTGCCCTCGATCCGCCGGATCGCCCAGGACTGGGGCGTCGCCCTCGCCACCGCCACCAAGGCCCTGACCGTGCTGCGCCTGGAGGGGCTGGTGGAGGCCCGGCCGCGGGTCGGCACCGTGGTGGCCGGCGGCAGCCCCGCCCCGGCCGGCGCCCTGGCGGCGCCCACCGAGGCCACCGCTCCCCCGCACCGAGCGCCCGCCGCCGCCGATGACGGCAACGGCAACGGCAACGGCGAGTTGAGCCGGGAGCGGATCGTCCGGGCCGCCCTGGACCTGGCCGACACCGAAGGGCTGACCTCGCTCTCGATGCGCGCCGTCGCCGGGCGGCTCGGGGTGTCCGCGATGTCCCCGTACCGCTACGTCACCAGCAAGGAGGAGCTCGTCCTGCTGGCCGCCGACGCGGCCTTCGGCGAGGCCTCCTACCCGGCCGAACCCCCTGCCGGCTGGCGGCCCCGCCTGGAGCTGGGCGCCCGGACCCTCTGGGCACTGTTCCGCCGACACCCCTGGCTCGCGCACCTCAGCCCGGTCACCCGGCCGCTGCTGCTGCCCAACCTGATGACGCACGCCGAATGGGCGCTCGCCGCGCTCGACGGCCACGGCCTCTCCGGCCCGGCCATGCTGGACATCCACGTGCTGCTGTACAGCTACATCGAGGGCATCGCCGTCAACCTGGAGCGCGAGGACCAGACCCTGGCCACCACCGGCGTCACCGAGGAGCAGTGGATGGACCGCCGGCTCCCCGCCATGGGCGCGCTCGTCGACTCCGGCCGCTTCCCGGTGTTCGGCCGGCTGATGGCCGACCTCCCCGGCGGCTACGACCTGGACCTGGACACCCTGTTCGAGTTCGGCCTGGCCAACCTGCTGGACGGGCTGGCCCCCCGCGTCGGCCCGACCGCCCCGGGTGCGCCGGCCGGACCCTGACCCTCCTCGCGCCCCCGGAAGGCCCGGCGGTACTCGCGCGGGGCGACCCCGACCCGGGCCACGAAGGCGGGCCGCAGCGAGACCGCCGCGCCGAAGCCGCACCGGACCGCGACCGCGTCCACCGGCAGGTCCGTCTCCTCCAGCAACCGCTGGGCCAGCAGCACCCGTTGCTCCAGCAGCCAGCGCAGCGGCGTGGTGCCGGTCGCCCCGACGAAACGGCGGGCGAACGAGCGCTCCGACATCACCGCCAGCCCGGCCATCCCACGGACCGTCCACGGGGTGTCGAGCGCGCCCAGCACCTCGGCGCGGACCCGGGCCAGGGCGTCGTCGCCGCCGTCCTCGGGGACCGGCGACGGGATGAACTGCGCCTGGCCGCCCGCCCGGAAGGGCGCGGTGACCATCGCGCGGGCGATCGTGGCGGCCGCCTGCTGCCCGTGCGCGGCGCGGACCAGGTGCAGGCAGAGGTCGATCCCGGCCGCCACCCCGGCGGAGGTCCAGAGCTCGCCGTCGCCGGTGAAGAGCACCTCCGGGCGAACGTCCACCGCCGGGAAGCTCCGGGCCAGTTCGGCGGCGAGCGCCCAGTGGGTGGTGGCGGTCCGACCGTCCAGCAGACCGGCCTCGGCGAGCACGAAGGCGCCCGCGCAGAGCGAGGCGACGGTGACGCCCCGCCCGTGGGCGGCGCGCAGCGCGGCGAGCACCGCCGGGTCGCGCGCCTCGTGCACCCGCTCCACCCCCGGGACGATGACCAGATCGCACTCCTGGAGCGTCTCCAGGCCGAAGTCCGGCACCCGCTCCAGGCCGCCGCCGAGCCGCACCCGGGCGCCCCGCGGCCCGCAGACCCGCAGCTCGAAACCGGGCAGCCCGGGCCGGCTGACCCGGTTCGACCACACCTCGCCGATCACCGCGTAGTCGAACGCCCGCACGCCGTCGAAGATCAGGCAACCCACAGTCCGCATGGCAGAAATCTAGCGACGCGCCCCTGGACCGCGTCCGCCCGGACCGGCCGCCGGGCGGCCCCGGCGTGCTGGCAGGAATCGATCGATGGGTGGCGGCGGCGCCCCTCACGAAGGATGTTCGGGCGCGAGCACGATGGACGCATGACGAACACCGCAGCATTCGACGCCCCGCTGACCATCGACCCCGACGCCGTACTCGTCGTCATCGACGTCCAGAAGGGCTTCGAGGACCACACGTTCTGGGGCCCGCGGGACAACCCGGAGGCCGAGCGGCGGATCGGTGAGCTGATCGACGCCTGGCAGGCCACCGACCGCCCGGTCGTCGTGGTGCAGCACGCCTCGCAGTCCGGGCCGCTGGTGCCGGGCACCCCGGGGTACGAGCTGAAGGACGTGGTCGCGCGGGTGCGGGCGGACCTGCACATCACCAAGCCGGTGAACAGCGCCTTCTACGGCACCCCCGACCTGCACGCCTGGCTCCGGGAGCGGGGCGCCCGGCAGGTGGTGATCGTCGGGATCATGACCAATGTGTGCAACGAGACGACGGCGCGAATGGCGGGCAACCTCGGGTACGACGCGGTCTTCCCGACCGATGCCATGCACACCTTCGACATGGTCGGCCCGGACGGGGTGACCGTCCCGGCCGCCGAACTCGCCCGGGCCACCGCGACGGTGCTGCACGCGATGCGGTTCGCGAAGGTGGTCACCACCGGGGCCGTCCTGGCGGCGGCCACGGCCGACCGGGCGGCGGCGATCGGCTGACCGGGCGCCCCGGACCGGCCGGTCGCCAGGCCGGCCGGTCAGCTGATCAGCGCGTCATAGGCCGTCCGCTCCACCGCGTTGAGCAGGACGACGCCCTGACCCGGCCCGATGGCCACCTCGCGGAGCCGGGCCAACGCCTCGGCTTCGGTGGGGAGTTCGATCCCCAGCGCGGCGGCCGCCGCGTCCCGGTCGGCGAGCAGGCCGGGCTCGTCCTCCAGGTACTGCGCGGCCGCCTCGGCGCTCTCCTCGGCGGTGAAGCCCGGGCAGTCCCGCCACCACGGCACGGTCAGCAGCAGCCGGACCAGCTCCGGCAGGCCGATCGCCACCAGGGCGGCGCCGCCCTCGGAGTCGGCGTAGAGGACGGGCCGCTCCTCGCCGCCGGCCCCGCAGAAGAAGTAGGTGCCGCCCGCGCCGTCCCCGGCGATCGGCTCCAACGGCTCGCCGGAGGCCAGCACGACCTCCTCCACGTGCTCCGTCCGGCCGAGGTCGAAGTCGCCCGGCCAGAACAGGAAGTCGGCGGCGACGGCGGTGGCCCGGACGGCGGCGAGCAGCGAGTACGTCATGCCCGCCACTCTAGGTACCCGCACCGACAGCCCCGGCGCCGGAGGGCCGGCCCCCGGGCCACCCGCGGCAGCCCCTCACCCCACCCGCTCGGCCAGGAAGGCCTCCCAGGTCCGCCGGCCCCGCTCCGCACCGGCGAGGGTCAGGTTCTCACCCGCCCGGTAGGCACGGCCGACCCTGCCGGGGACGCGGACCGGCAGCGCCGGCCGGCTCCTGCCGCGCGCCTTCAGGTAGCCGCGGACGAGTTCGGACAGCGGGTACACGGCCGGCCCGACCAGGTCGGGGACGAGACCGGCCGGCTCGTCCAGGGCCAGCTCCACCAGCCGGGCCGCCACGTCCCGCGCGTCGACCGGCTGCCACCGCAGGCCGCCCGGCGCCGGCACCACCGGCAGCCTGCCCGTTCCCGCCGCCACCTTCAGCGCGAGGTCGTGGAACTGGGCGGCGCGCAGCATGCTGTACGGCAGGCCGGAGTCGGCGACCGCCCGCTCCGCGCCGGACTTGGACCGGAAGTAGGCGAGCGGGAGCCGGTCCGCCCCGACGACCGAGATGGACACCAGGTACCGCACCCCGGCCCGCCGCGCGGCCCGCACCGGACGGCCGGTCGCCACGTCGTCGCCCTTGGCACCGCCGGCGAGGTGCAGCACCGTCCCGACGCCGTCCACCGCCGCCTCGATCCCCTCGTCCTTGAGCAGGTCACCGGTCACCTGGTGGACGCCGTCCGCGTCCGGGCGCACGCCGCGGGTGAGCACCCGGACGTCGTGGCCGGCCGCGCGCAGCAGCGGCAGGACGTGCCCGCCGAGGGTGCCGGTGCCACCCGTCACGAGGAGCGGGGAGTTCGTCATGATCGCCTCCGGTTCGTCCTGACCGGATCCTGGTCTCCCGGTCACAGCCGCTAGGTTTCGTGCTTCCGCAGCTATGACCCGCGGCGACGAAGGAATGTGACTCGGTGGACGAGACATCTGTGCCGACCGCGCGCTTCGAGGAGCATCGGCCGCACCTGCGCGCCGTGGCGTACCGGATGCTCGGCTCGATCAGCGAGGCCGACGACGCCGTCCAGGAGGCCTGGCTGCGGTACGACCGCACCGACACCCGCGAGGTCGCCAACCTCGGCGGGTGGCTGACCACGGTGGTGGGGCGGGTCTGCCTGAACCTGCTGCGCTCGCGCGAGCAGCGGCGTGAGGACCCGTTGGAGTCGCGGCTCCCCGATCCGGTGCTCGGCCGGGAGGGCGTGGTCGACCCGGAGCAGCAGGTGCTGCTGGCCGACGCGGTCGGGCTGGCGCTGATGGTCGTGCTGGCGGAGCTGTCCCCGGCCGAGCGGGTGGCCTTCGTGCTGCACGACCTGTTCTCGGTACCGTTCGACGAGATCGCCCCGCTGATCGAGAAGACGGCGGCCGCGACCCGGCAACTGGCCGGCCGGGCCCGCCGGAAGGTCCGGGGCCAGGCCCCGGCGCCCGACCGCGACCTCGCCCGCCAACGGGCGGCCGTCGACGCGTTCTTCGCCGCCACCCGGAACGGCGACCTGGACGCGCTGCTCGCGGTGCTCGACCCCGACGTGGTGCTGCGCTCGGACGGCGGGGTGGCGCGGGCCCGTCAGACGGTGGTGCTCAGGGGCGCCGCCACGGTGTCGGGCCAGGCGGTCATGGTCCGGTCGCTGGCGCCGTTCGTCCGCCCGGCGCTGGTCAACGGCGCCGCCGGCGTCGTGGTGGTCGGGGCCGACGGCAGGCCGGTCTCGATCATGGCGTTCACCGTGGTGGAGGGCACGATCGTCGCCATCGACGTGCTGGCCGACCCGGAGCGGCTGGCCGGGCTCGACCTGGCGGCGTTCGGCGCCTGACCGCGTTCGGGGCCCGACGGCAACGGCCGCCCCCGCACGGCCTCGTGCGGGGGCGGCCGGTACGACCGGAGGGCCGGACCACGGCCGGGCCCGGTCCTCCGAGGGGCTCAGCCCTTCTTGGAGAGGAAGTCGTACGCTCCGGCCGCGACGTCGTCCAGGTACGGGCCGGCCTGGTACATCGGGTCACCGGTGTGCTTGCCCACCGAGACGTTGCTGACCAGCGCCGGCTTGCCGTCCTTGACGGCCAGCCAGCCGCCGCCGCTGGAGCCCGCGGTCATGGTGCAGCCGATGACCATCATCGGCGGACGCGTGGGCTCGTACGACAGCCGGCCCGGCTTGCCGCTCTCGCAGCGGTTCAGCTCCATGCCGTCGTACGGCGGGGCGGCCGGGTACCCGTACTCGCTGATGCTCAGCTGGTCGCGCGGGGCGTTGAACCAGACCGGCACCGCACCTCCGACCGTCTCCTCCAGCGACTTGGCGCCGTCCGCGGGCTTCACCCGGACGATCGCGAAGTCGTAGTGGGTGGCCGCGTCGCCGGTCTTGCCGCCCTCGGCCTTCCACTGCGGGGAGGTCACGGCCTGCGTCGCGCCCCAGATGCCGAACGGCGCGTACTGGGACTCGTCCGCCTGCTTGCCGCCGCTCAGCGCCGCGTTGCTGTTGAAGGCCGGGATGAAGGTGATGTTGCTGTAGAACGAACCGCCCTTGCCCTGGTGGACGCAGTGGCCGGCCGTCCAGACCAGGTTGCTCTTGCCGGGGTGGGCCGGGTCGGCCACCACGGTCGCGGAGCACTGCGCGTGGTTCAGGCCGGCCGCGGCCGCCGGACCGGAGCCCGGCGCGTCGGCGAACAGCTTCCCGTGCACGGCGAGCTTGGTGTACGGGTGCTGCAGGGGCTGGGCGTTGACGGTCTTCGGCAGCGGGTCGTTGCCGTTGTCGGCCGGCTGGGCCGGCGGCTGGCCCGGCTGCGACGGCTGCGCGGGCGGCTGCGCCGGTGACTGGGCCGGTGCCTGGGACGGCTGTTGCGGCGCGGCGGGCGGCTGCTGCGAAGGCTGCTTGGGCGGCGCCGGGGCCTGCGAGGCCGGCTGCTGGGTGCTGGACGCCTTCGGCGCCGCCGGCGTGGTCGGGTGCCCCGGCTGGGTGGGCTGGCCGGCCGGCGGCTTGGTGCCCGGTGCCGAGGTGGCGGGCCCGGGAGGCGACGGTTGGGCCGGGGCCGGGGCCTGGGTGCCCGCGGGCTGCGGGGCCGGTGGCGCGATCGGCTCGTCCGGCTTGGCCTGGAGCAGCTTCTCCAGGGTCCAGAAACCCTTGGTGGCGGCCGGGAGGGCGTAGTCCTTCGCCCACTTCTCCCAGTCCTCGAACTTCCACTTCTTCAGGTCGTCGAGATTGGACGGGAGGCCGAGATCGGGCGCGCCCGCCACGGCGGCGGAGTCGGCCGAGCTGTTGTCCGGCCCGCACGCCGAGGTGCCGAGCAGGGTGAGCGCGAGGACCGACGCCCCGAGAACGGCCCGAGCGGAACGCGTGGTTCTACCTGACGATGACATGAACTTTTGAATCCCCCTGTGTGAAAACGCGCGGCGCCGGCCGAGCGGCGCCGTGGTGCGCGGGGGAGTATTCCACTGCCCGTCAGGCGCGGACGCAGCCGCCCCCGCTACCGGCCGACCGCGCCGTCCAGCTGTTCACGAAGGATGTCGGCGTGACCGGCGTGCCGGCCGGTCTCCTCGATCATGTGGACCAGCAGCCAACGCATCGACGGCGCCGTGGCGTTGGGGCGCAGCGAGCGAACGCCGGGGCGGTCGAGGTGACCGGACGCGGCGGCGATCACCTCGTTGGCGCGGGCGATCGCGGCCCGGTAGGCGGCGACCGATCCGGCCACCGACTCGTCGCCGGGCGAGGGCGCGTCGTCGTCCCACGGTTCGCCGCCCTCGCCGCGGTACGCCCAGAGGAACCAGTTGAGTTCGACCGCGGTGAGGTGCCGGACCAGCCAGAGCAGGCTGGTGCCGGAGGCGACGCCGGGGCGGCGGGCGTCCTCGTCCGTGAGGCCCTCGGTCTTGCCGATGACGGCTTCGCGCAGGTAGTCGAGAAAGGTCAGCAGGGTGGTCGGCTCGTCGGCCTCGATGCCGGGCGGGCGGACATCACCGAGCTTGCCGGCAGCGGTATCGTCGGTCACACCCGTCACCCTAGTGGCGCCGCGTCAGATCGGCCCCGGCGGACGGCAACTCCCCGGAGAAACCGCGTCGACGCGGACCCCGGTTCATGGCAGGCTCGGCCGCCGCGACCACCGACCCCGCAGGGAGCCGTTCCACCGTGCGCCGACACCTCCTCCTCGCCACCGCCCTGGCCACCGCCGCGCTGACCGCGCTCACCGGCTGCGACAGCGGCGGCCGGGCCGAGTCCGCCGCGTCCTCCGCCGCGACCGGCGCGCCGGCCGCCTTCGACCCGGCGGAGGCCGTGGCGAAGGCGGGCAAGGAGCCGTACGCCGTCTCGGTCCGGGGCACGGGCGGCCCCGACGACGGCGTGATCACGGCGCGGCAGAACGTCAACACGGTGTACACCGGCCACCGGGAGATCAAGCGGCCCGACGGCACGACCCTGGAGTTCGTCACCACCGCCGACGCCGAGTACGTGCGCGGCCATGACGCCACCGGCTCCTGGCTGAAGACCCGACGGTCCTCCGAGGGCTCGGAGTTCGACTTCGGTGGCTACGCCCCGGTGCTGCTGGCCGAGGGCCCGGCCGCCCGCAAGGGCATGGAGACCCGGGACGGCCTGCCGGTCTACCACCTCGCCGGGCATCTGGACCACGACCAGCTCGCCCGGGCGTCCGCCGCGACGGCCTCCGCGGCGAAGCTCCAGGGCACCGCCGGCCTCGACCTGGACCAGTGGATAGACGCGCAGGGGCGTACCCGCTACGTCGAGGAACGGCTGACCGTGAACGGGAAGGCGGTGGTCGCCAGGATCGCCTTCAGCGACTTCGGCCCGGCCGAGACCTTCGCCGCCCCGACCGGGACCGTCGTCTGACCGTGCCCCGGCGGTACGCCGCGGCCGGGCCGCCCCGGCGTACCGTCACCACCCCTGGTGGTGGACCCAGTCCGCGAGGTGGCGCGCGCAGTCGTCGACGGACTCGCGCCAGCTGTGCGCCGCGCCTTCGCCGGCCTCGTCGCTGACGTGCTTCACCAGGCGCACGGGCAGTCCGGCCCGGTGGGCGACGGTGGCGACGGCGTAGCCCTCCATGTCGACGAGGTCCGCGTGCTCGGCGAGGCGGTCGCGGGCGGCCGCGCCGGAGACGAAGAGGTCACCGGTGGCCAGCACCGGACCGTCACCCTTGCCGACCATCAGCGGGGCGCCGTAGGTACGGCCGGTGAGCTCCAGCAGGGCGGGGCTGTCGAGGTCGTGCTGGATCACCTGGACGACCGTGTGGGTGCCCTCCCAGCCGGGGCGCAGGGCCCCGGCGGTACCGATGTTGACCACCTCGCTGGGGTGCTCGCCGCGGGCGAGGACGGTCGCCAGCGCGGCGGCCGCGTTGACCTTGCCGATGCCGGTCAGCAGGACCGGAAGCCGGTCCCCCAGGTACACGGCCTCCTCCCGGACGGCGACGACGAGCAGCGGGCGGTCGGCGGAGATCGTTCCCAGAAGACGCATGCCGCCATGGTACGGACGGCCCCTCCCGGAGGCCCGGACGGCACAACCGGACCCCTCTCCTCCGGCTGTCCGGGGAACCGCATAGGGTGCATCGCGCGTCGACCCGATCGCCACCCGCCCCCGCCGCCGGGGGGCCGTCCCGGACGGTACTCGGCGGCACCGGCACCAGTTGATCGGAAGAACGCCCGCGGAGCGGGTCCGGAGAGCGGGCCCGGCGATGCTCAAGATCGGCGCAAGTCGGGTGTGGCCGCGGGGAGTGACGGCCATACTGCTGGCACAGGCCGGGCCCCGGACGACGGAGCCGGCCACAGGGGAGGGTGAGGCCGGTGGCGACACCAGTACGTACGGAGCGGCCCCGCACGGTGGCGCCGGCTCGGCCCGGCGGCCCGGCCGCGGCCCGACGGGCCGGCCCGCTCGGCCGGCTCAGGCAGGCCGGCCGGACGGCGCCGGGCCGGCTGCGGCTGGCCGGAGCGCTGCTCACGGTGCTCACCGTGGCGTTCGGCGCGCTCACCGCCTGGCAGGTCAACTCCCGCGCGCAGGCGGCGGAGCGCGTGGTCTCGTACAGCCAGCCGCTGAGCCAGGCGGCCGCCGACATCCACCGCTCGCTGGCCGACGCGGACACCACGGCGGCCACCGGCTTCCTGCTGGCGGGCGCCGAGCCGAAGGCCGTCCGGGACCGCTACGAGCAGGACCTCGCGACGGCGTCCCGGCTGATCGCCGAGGCGGCGGCGCGGACCACCGCCTCCTCCCCCGCCCAGGGCTGGCTCGCCGCGCTCAACCAGCAGATCCCGGTGTACGCCGGGCTGGTGGAGGGCGCGCGGGCCGACAACCGCCAGGGCTTCCCGCTCGGCGGCGCCTACCTGCGCTACGCCTCGGACCAGATGCGCACCGTGCTGCTGCCGGCCGCCGCCGCCCTCAGCGCCGCCGAGAACCAGGCGCTCGCGGACGACTACGCCGAGGCCAGGGCCGTCCCGTGGGCCGCGTACGGGCTGGGCGTGCTGGCGCTCGCGGCGCTGGCCTGGGTACAGGTGACGCTGTACCGGCGGACCAACCGGGTGTTCAACATCGGACTGGTCGGCGCGACCGCCGCCGTGCTGTCCGCGGTGCTCTGGCTGACGGTGACCGGGACGGGCGCGAACTCCGCGCTGCACGACAGCGAGCGCAAGGGCGCCGGCCCGCTGCGGGCGCTCAACGCCGCCCGGGTCGACGTGCTGACCGCCCGGCTGGCGGAGAACCTGCACTTCGTCGCCCGCGGCTCCAGCACCCAGTACGCGGACCTCTGGTCGAAGACCACCGAGCACCTGTCCGCCTCGAACCCCCCGGCCAACCGGTACGCCGGCACCCTGCCGGAGGCCCTGCGACTGGCCCCGGCGGACGCCGGGGCCGCCATCGACGAAGCGCAGCGGCAGTACCAGCAGTGGCGCGAACGGCACCTGGCGGCGAGCACGCTGGAGAACGTCGACGCGGACTACCAGGGCGCGCTGGACGCCACGGTGACCGTCAAGGAGGCGGACGTGCCGAAGAGCGCCGACGCCGCGTTCAACGCCGTCGACCAGGGGCTGGCCCGGGCCGCCGAGACCGAGCTGCAGCAGTTCAGGCGGGCCGCCGAGGGCACCGACGGGGACCTGCGCACCGCCGCCGCGGCGGTCGCGCTGCTGGCCCTGGTGGCGGCCGCCTCGGCGGTCCGCGGCCTCGGCCGTCGACTGGCCGAGTACCGGTAGAGGGGGACGGACACGATGGGCAAGACCACGGTACGGGCCAGGTCGGTGACGGCGGTGGCGCTGCTGGCGTCCTGCGCGGCGGTGCTCGGCGCGGGAAGTCCGCAGGGCGCCGTCCTGCCGGCGGCCGCGCCGGCGCAGGCACCGCAGGCACCGCAGGCACTTCAGCAGGAGCAGGCCGGCAACGACTGCGACGTCTACCGGAGCGTGCCGCCGAGCAGCGAGGACGGCCCGGCGGTGAAGGCCATCAAGGCCAAGCGCAGCCTGGTGATCGGCGTCGACCAGAACAGCTTCCGCTGGGGCGCCCGCAACCCCAACACGGGCCAGATCGAGGGCTTCGACATCGACCTCGCCCGGGCGATCGGCGCCGCCGTGATGGGCGACCCGGACAAGGTGACCCTCAAGGCGGTCCCCACCGCCGAGCGGGTCAAGTTCGTCCAGGAGGGCCGGGTCGACCTGATCGTCCGGACCATGACCATCACCTGCGACCGGCTCCAACAGGTCGCCTTCTCCAAGCCGTACTTCACCACCAGCCAGCGCGTCGTGGTGCCCCGGTCGTCCCCGGCCAAGACCATCGACGAGGCGGTGGACGGCAAGACCGTCTGCGCGGCGACCAGCTCCTCGGCCGAGGACGAGCTGAAGGCCCGGCCGAAGGTCGGGAAGATCGTCTCGGTGGAGAACCACCTCGACTGCCTGGTGCTGATGCAGCTCGGCAAGGTCGACGCGACCATGACCGACGACGGCCTCGCGGCCAGCCAGGCCGCCCAGGACCAGACGGTGCGCCTGGTGGACGGCGAGGTCAGGCCCGCGGTGATGGGCATCGCGATGCTCAAGAACAGCACCGACCTGACGGCCCGGGTGAACCAGGTGCTCGCCGACTACCACGCCGGCGGCGCCTGGCGGGCGGGCTACGACCGCTGGCTCAAGCCGTACATGCTGAACGACGCGGAGCACTACTGGCCGACGCAGCGTTGACCGGCGCGGTCCGGCGGCGCGTCCGGGGTGTCCGGCGCGGTCCGGCGGCGCGTCCGGCCGGGCGGCGGCGCGTTGACGGCTCGTTGACGCCCGGGGCCGGTCCGGACCTGCGGCCACAGGCTAGGGTCGGGGCGGATCGACCCGGGACCGGAGAACGCGGGACCGGCACACGCAGGGCCGGCACACGCAGGACAGGGAAACGCGGGACCGGGAAACGCGGGACCGCGGAACCAGGACAGAGACGAAGGAGACAGGGCGTTGGCAGCTTCCGCTGGCCCGGTGCTGAGCCGGGAGGAGGTGGACCGTGCGCTGGCGCGCCTCGGCGCGGACCGCGACGCGGTCGAGTCGGCGCTGCTCTCGCTCCAGGACCACCCGGGCCTGCGGCTGCTCGACGGCGCCGTACTCGCCGGGCGGACGCAGGAGCGCTGGTCGGTCGCCGGACAGGGCCTGCCACTGCTCTGGGCACTGTTCGACCGCTACTCGGAGGCGCTGGCCTCGGCCCGCGCGGTACGCGCCCGGAAGAGCCGGCCGGGTGGGGCCGAACTCGCCGAGCTGAGCGAGCTGCTGACCGGCGAGGCGGTCACCGTGCCCGGCGGCGCGGTGCCGGACGGCCCGCACCTGCTCGGCGCGCCCGCCAAGCTGGTCGAGCGGATCAGCCTGGACGACCTGATGACCAGGATGAACTCCTGGTACGCCACCGTGCTGGAGGTGGTGAGCGCCGCCGACGCCGTCTGGTCGGCGCTGCCGGCCCGGATCGACCTGCTGCTGGCCGAACTGCGCCGGGTGCAGACGCTGGCCGGCTCGCTCGGCGTGCACACCGGCAACCATCCGCTCGGCGACGACCTGGCCGGGCTGGAGACCGATCTGACGGAGCTGCGCACCGAGGTCCGCGGCGACCCGCTGGCGCTCTGGCGGCCGGCCCGGGTACCGGCCCAGCGCGGCACCCGCCCGGACGGCACCGCGCTCGCCACACCGTCCGGCGTGGTGGACACCGAGCGCTTCGACCGCGCCGGGCGGGCGCTGGACGGCGTCCGGGTGGAGCTGGAGGACCTGCTGCGGCTGCGCGACGACGCGGAGGAGCGGCTGCAGGGCGTCGGCGACCTGCTGCAACGGGCCGACGCCACCCTGGCGGAGGCCCGCCGGGCGCGCGGCGAGGTGCTGGCGAAGATAGCCGCCACCGAGGTGCCGGCCGTACCGGGGCCGGCCTCGGCACTGCGCGAACGGATCGTGCTGGCGCTGGAGTTGCGCCAGAGCGGCCAGTGGCACCGGCTGGCGCCACTGCTGGACGCGCTGGAGGACGCGGCCGCCAAGGAGCTGGGCCGGGCCCGGCAGTCGCTGACCGAGGTCACCCAGCCGCTGGCCGTCCGGGCCGAGCTGCGGGGGCGCCTGGACGCGTACAAGGCGATGGCGGCCCGGCTGCGGGTGGCCGAGGACCCGGTGGTGATCGAGCGGTACGAGAAGGCGCGCTGGCTGCTCTGGAGCGCGCCCTGCGACCTGCGGGCGGCGGCCGGCGCCGTGGCCCGCTTCCAGCAGTCGCTGCGGCCGGCGCAGGCCGAGCCGCCCGGCGGGCCGGTCGACGGACAGACACAGCAACAGGGACTGGGGGGCTGAGGTTCATGGCGCAGGCGTGCGTACGGCCGGAGTGCACCGGCGACGGGACGATCGACCCGGACGGCTACTGCGACGAGTGCGGGCTCGCTCCGGCGGGCGCCTCCTCGGCCGGCAGCACCCCGGTGCGGACGGGCGGCACCCCGGCGGAGGCGGCGGGCCCGTCCGCGGCGCGGCCGGCCGGTACCTCCTCGGTGAGGACGGCGGCGGGCCCCGGTTCGTCCTGCCCCCGGGAGTGCGCCGGCACCATCGACGACGACGGCTACTGCGACGAGTGCGGCCTGACCGCCCCCGGCGGTGACACCGGGCTCACCCAGCCGTACGTGCCGTCCGCCCGGGTCGACCCCGACTCGGCGCGCTCGACCCGTACCGGTTCGTCCCGTTCGGTGTCCGGCCGCTCCCGCTCGCACCGCTCCACCCGGACCGGCAGCGCCCGCTCGGTGTCGGTGCGCAGCAGCCGGGGCAGCGTCAGCGCGGGCACCCGCCACCGGCTCGGCGCCGGCCTGGTGACGGTGCCGACCGTGCCGGCGGCCGATCCGGCCCGGGCGGTGCTGGCCAACCCGGAGGTGCCGGAGCGCAAGCGGTTCTGCTCCAAGTGCGAGACCCCGGTGGGCCGGGAGAAGAACGGCCGGCCGGGGCGCCCCGACGGCTTCTGCACCAAGTGCGGCACGCCGTACTCGTTCACGCCCAAGCTCCGCCGGGGGGACCTGGTCGGCGGGCAGTACGAGGTGGTGGGCTGCCTGGCGCACGGCGGGCTCGGCTGGATCTACCTGGCGGTGGACCGGCGGGTCAACGACAAGTGGGTGGTCCTCAAGGGCCTGCTGGACACCGGCGACGAGGACGCGCTCGCGGTGGCCGTCGCCGAGCGGCGCTTCCTCGCCGAGGTGGACCACCCCAACATCGTGCGCATCATCAACTTCGCCGAGCACCCGGACCTGCGCACCGGCTCCACCGACGGCTACATCGTGATGGAGTACGTCGGCGGCAAGTCGCTCAAGGACATCGCCAACGAGCGCCGGACGCCGGACGGCCGGCGGCTGCCGCTGCCGGTGGAGCAGGGGATCGCGTACGCGCTGGAGGCACTGCCGGCGCTCGGGTACCTGCACAGCCGTGGTCTGGTCTACTGCGACTTCAAGATCGACAACGTGATCCAGAGCGGCGACGCGCTCAAGATCATCGACATGGGCGCCGTCCGCCGCCTCGACGACGACGGCCCGATCTACGGCACCATCGGCTACCAGGCCCCGGAGATCGCCACCGACGGCCCCACCCCCGCCTCCGACCTCTACACGGTGGCCCGCACCCTGGCCGTGCTCACCTTCGACTTCCAGGGCTACAGCACCACCTACCGCGACAGCCTGCCCGGCCCCGAGTCGGTGCCGGCCTTCGCCGCGTTCGAGTCGTACTACCGCTTCCTGGTCCGTGCCACCGACCCGGACCCGGCCCGCCGCTTCGGCTCCGCCGAGGAGATGGCCGACCAGCTCACCGGTGTGCTGCGCGAGGTGCTGGCGCTCCAGGACCAGCGGCCCCGGCCCGCGCCCTCCACCCTCTTCGGCCCGGAACTGCGCGTGGTCGACAACGAGTTGGTCCTCCCGACGGTCACCCCCGGCGAGCTGCTGGTGACCGCGCTGGACCCGGCCGCCGCCGCCCTGTCGCTGCCCGTCCCCCGGGTCGACCCGGGCGACCCGAACGCCGGCTTCCTGGCCACCCTGCTGGCCGCCGACCCGGCGGAAGCCCTCACCGCGCTGGCCGGCGCCCCCGCCGACTCCGCCGAGCGCCGGCTGCGCGAACTGCGCGCCCACCTCGAACTGCGCGCCCGCGCCGACGCCGACCGGACGCTGACCGCGCTGGAGAAGGACCACCTGGACGACTGGCGGGTGGTCTGGTACCGCGGCCTCACCGCCCTGGTCGGCTCCCTCGGCAGCCCGCACGACGGCCCCGACGAGACGAAGCTGCGCGCCGCGGCCGAGGCCTTCGACGCCGTCTACGACGCCTTCCCCGGCGAGAGCGCGCCGAAGCTGGCCCTCGCGATCTGCGCCGAACTGCTCGGCGGCGGCGGCGACGCGGCCGAGCTCTACCGCCTGGTGTGGACCACCGACCAGGCCTACCTCAGCGCCGCCTTCGGCCTCGCCCGGGTGCTCCTCGCCGACGGGGACCGGTCCGGCGCCGTCCGGGTGCTGGAGTCGGTGCCCGCCACCTCCAGCCAGTTCACCGCCGCCCGGATCGCCGCCGTCCGGGCCCGGCTGCGCGAACGGCCCGCCACCGACCCGCTCGGCGCCGACCTCGGCGCGTCCTCCGAGCAGCTGACCGCCCTGCGGCTCGACGACCGGACCCGTGAGGAGCTCTCCGTCGAGGTGCTCGACGCCGCGCTCGGCTGGGTGACGGCCGGTTCGCCCGGCGGTGCCGGCGCACCCGGGGGGACGGGCTCGTCCGGGGAGACCGGCGAGGCCGGCGGCACGGAGGTGGCCCGGGTGACCGGCGGGACCGGCGGGACCGGCGGGACCGGCGCGGTCACCGTGCTCGGACGGCCGGCCGCCGAACGGGAACTGCGGCTCGCACTGGAGCAGTCCTACCGGGTACTCGCCCGGTTGGCCGACCGGGCCGAGATCAGGATCGAGATGGTGGAGCGGGCCAACCGTGCCCGCCCCAGGACGTGGGTGTAGCGAATGCCGCAGCAGACCGTGTGCCAGAGCTGTTCCGAGCCGCTGGACCAGGAGGACGCCTATTGCGGCTCCTGCGGCGCGAGCCGGAACGGCCGGCCGGCGCCGGGCGCGATGCCCGCGAGCTGGTCCGCCGCGCAGGGCTCCGGCGGCGCGGACCACGCGCCGACCGTCCCGGTGCCGGTGGTGTCCGCCGCCGCCGCGTCCGGGTCCGCGGTGCCCGCGCAGGGCGGGCCCGGGTGCGTCCACTGCGGCCTGCCGCAGGTCACCTCCGACGGCTACTGCGAGGCCTGCGGCGGCGCCCAGCCGCGTCCGCGCGACCACATGGAGAAGGCCCTCGGGGGCGTCGCCGGGGTCAGCGACCGGGGCCTGCGCCACCACCGCAACGAGGACTCGTTCACCGTCGCCGCCTCCTCGCTGCCGGGCGGCGAGCCGGTCGTGGTGGCCGTGGTCTGTGACGGGGTCTCCTCCTCGGACCGGCCCGACGAGGCCTCCGAGACCGCCGTCGACGCCGCGTCCGAGTCGCTGCTGACCGCGCTGGAGGCCGGCCGCGACTTCGACGCCGCGATGCGCGGGGCGATCGCCGACGCGGCCGCCGCCGTCGCCGCCCTGGCCGAGGACGGCGCCTCGCCGGCCCGGCCCGACCTCAACGCCCCCGCCTGCACCTACGTCAGCGCGATAGCGTCCGGCGGCCGGGTCACCATCGGCTGGGTCGGCGACACCCGGGCGTACTGGATCCCGGACGACCGGGTCGCCGCCGAGCCGTTCCGGCTCACCCAGGACGACTCCTGGGCCGCCCGGATGGTCGAGGCCGGGCTGATGGGCGAGGCCGAGGCCTACGCGGACCCGCGGGCCCACGCCATCACCGGCTGGCTCGGCGCGGACGCCGAGGAGGTGGTCCCGCACACCCTGGACTTCACCCCGCACGTCCCCGGTGTCCTGCTGATCTGCACCGACGGCCTGTGGAACTACGCCGAGGCCGCCACCGACCTCGCCCACTACGTCCGCCAGGACGCCCGGACCGAGCCGCTCGCCGCCGCCCGGACCCTGGTGAAGTTCGCGGTCGCGGCCGGCGGGCACGACAACATCACCGTCGCCGTGCTGCCGATCGACCCGCCGGCCGGACTGGCCGGTGCCGGGCGGCCGGAGGCCGAGGACGAGCGCACGGCCACCGCGGTGGACCTGTCGGTGATCCGGCCGGCGGCCGCACCGGGGGACGAGGACGAGCACGACCCGACGCTGCCGGACCTGCCGGTGATCGGCTCGCCCGCCGCGCCCCTGCGGCCCGCCCCGCCGGTTCCCCCCGCCCCGCCGGGCGTCCCGCCGCAGCCGCCGCGCCCCCCGTTGGGCTGACACCCGCCCGCCGCCCACCCCCACCGACCGTTCGCACCAACCGACCACCCGACGGGAGCCACCGGCCCATGGCAACACTGGCTAAGCCGAACCTGCCCAGGTTCGACGTGGACATCTTCCAGAACGCGTTCCTCGCCGACGGCGCCCGCGAGGTGAACGCCATCGTCACCGTCACCGCGACCGGCGGCGGCACCTCCGGCGGACGCCCGCTCGGGGCGACCGACAGCGGGCCGCTGGACGCGGGAGCGCACTCCGCCGCCGTGGTGATCATGGTGGACTGCTCCGGCTCGATGGACTACCCGGCCAGCAAGATGCGCGGCGCCCGGGAGGCCACCGCCGCCGCCATCGACACCGTCCGCGACGGCGTCGCCTTCGCCGTGGTGGCCGGCACCCACGAGGCCCGGGACATCTACCCCGGCGACGGCACCCTCGCGGTCGCCTCGGCGGCCACCCGGGCCCAGGCCAAGGAGGCGCTGCGCCGGCTCAGCGCGGCCGGCGGCACCGCGATGGGCACCTGGCTCGCCAAGGCGGACACGCTCTTCCTCACCCGCCGCGACATCGCCATCCGGCACGCCATCCTGCTCACCGACGGCAAGAACGAGCACGAGTCGCCGGCCGACCTGGAGCGCGTCATCGAACGGGTCTCCGGCCACTTCACCGCCGACTGCCGGGGGGTGGGCACCGACTGGCGGGTGGACGAGCTGCGCAAGATCTCCTCCGCGCTGCTCGGCACCGTCGACATCGTCGCCGAACCGTCCGGCCTCGCCGAGGACTTCCGCGCCATGATGGAAGGCGCCATGGGCAAGCAGGTCGCCGATGTCGCCCTGCGGATCTGGACGCCGGCCAACGCCGTGGTCACCTTCGTCAAGCAGGTCGCCCCCACCGTGGAGGACCTCACCGGCCGCCGCACCGAGGCCGGTCCCCGGGCCGGCGACTACCCGACCGGCTCCTGGGGGGACGAGAGCCGCGACTACCACGTCTGCGTGGAGGTCCCGGCCGCCGCCGTCGGCAACGAGATGCTCGCCGCCCGGATCAGCCTCGTCCTGCCGCCGCTGACCGGAAGCACCCCCGAGGTGCTGTCCCAGGGCCTGGTCAAGGCGGTCTGGACGGACGACCTGGCCTCGTCCACCCGGATCAGCCCGCAGGTCGCCCACTACACCGGGCAGGCCGAGCTGGCCTCGTCGATCCAGGAGGGCCTGGAGGCGCACCGCGCCGGGGACGTCGACCGCGCCACCGCCAAGCTCGGCGCCGCCGTCCGGATCGCGCACGCGACCGGGAACGAGGGCACGTTCAAGCTGTTGCAGAAGGTGGTGGATGTGGTCGACCCGAAGGAGGGTACGGTTCGGTTCCGTAAGAATGTGAGTGAGGCCGACTCGATGACCCTCGAGACCCGGTCGACCAAAACCGTCCGTGTGAAGAAGTGACCGCTGAAGTACCGGCCGGGCCGCGGCCCGGCCGGACGCTGCCCCAGCTGGCTGGAAACGAGGGGGGACCTGATGCCGATCTGCCCGAGGGGGCATGAGTCGCAGGCCGAGGACTGGTGCGACTTCTGCGGCTTCCCGATGACACCGCCGCCGCCGATCCCGCCGCCGCCCGGCACCCTTCCGGGCGGGCCCGGGGCGCAGCACGGCGGTCACGACGGTCACGGCGGCCAGGGGGCGCACGGCGGTCACGGGCACCCCGGCCACGGCGGCACGCCGTTCGGCGGGCCGGTGCAGCCGGGTGCCGGCCAGCCGGCCGCGCCGGGCTTCCCCGACCTCACCGAGGGTCTGGTGATCTGCCCGATCTGCCGCAGCCCGCAGACCGGGCGGTTCTGCGAGGAGTGCGGGTACGACTACGACCTCTCCTCGCCCGCGCTGCGCCAGCCCCCGCCCCCCGGCCCGCACCCGGCGGCCCCGCCCGCGGCCGGGCAGCCCCCGCTCAACATCCCGGCGTCGTACGGCGGCCCGCAGCCGCCCACCCAGCCGCCGCACGCCCAGGAGCAGGCGGGGCCCGGCTTCGGCTACCCGCAGCCGGCCGCCAGGCCGTTCCAGGAGCAGCCGTACCAGGAGGCCTCCTACCAGGAACGCCCGTACCAGGAGCAGCCGCGCGAGGACTCCGGCCCGGTCTACGCCCAGCCCGGTCCGACCGGGCGCGGCGGCGAGTTCGGCACCTCGTTCAACCTGGCTCCGCCGGTCGCGCCGCACGGCCAGCAGGCCCCGCA
This sequence comes from Kitasatospora sp. NPDC091207, assembly GCF_044768625.1. Taxonomy (NCBI): domain Bacteria; kingdom Bacillati; phylum Actinomycetota; class Actinomycetes; order Kitasatosporales; family Streptomycetaceae; genus Kitasatospora; species Kitasatospora sp. NPDC091207. The sequence goes on along the minus strand of NZ_JBIVVS010000013.1, from coordinate 37,465 downwards.
GGCCCAGCAGGCCCCACCGGTCCAGCACCCGGAGCAGGCCCAGCAGGCGCACCAGCCGCCGTACCGGCCCGCCCCGCCCGAGCCGGTCCGGACCAACTGGATCGCGGTGGTCTCGGCCGACCGCGACTACTTCACCGACATGATGGCGCGCAGCGGGCCGGAGGCGACGGGTCTCTTCTTCCCGCCGTACTGCCCCGAGCGGCGCATCCCGCTGACCGGCCGCGGCCAGCTGCGGATCGGCCGGCGCAGCCAGCACCGCGGCACCGTGCCGGAGATCGACCTCTCCGTCCCGCCGGAGGACCCGGGCGCCTCGCACCAGCACGCGCTGCTCGCCGAACAGGCGGACGGCAGCTGGGTGCTGGTCGACCAGGACTCCACCAACGGCACCACGATGAACGGCGGCGCCGAGACGCTCGCCCCGCACACCGCGATCCCGCTGAACGACGGCGACCGGATCCACATCGGGGCGTGGACCACCATCACCCTGCACCGCGCCTGACCCCGGACGACGGCGGGGCGGGACGGGAGCCTCTCCCGTCCCGCCCCGCCGTCGTCGTCCCCCGGGCGGGCCCGTAGCGCCGTACACGCACGGCTCGGAGGTCCCGGACCAGGGCGGGACGCTTCCGGGACTCCCCCGCGACGGCTCCCGGGGCTCCCCCGCGCACCCCCGGCAAAATGATCTTCAAATCACCCACGTCCGGTCTCCCCCGTACCCCCCGGATACCCCTACGCTCAGGCCCCATGACTGCAGCTATATCCGCCGACGGAATCCGTCAGCGGTACGGGGATGTGCAGGCCGTCGACGGGGTTTCCCTCACCGTCGAGGTCGGCGAGTTCTACGGGATCCTGGGCCCGAACGGCGCCGGGAAGACCACCACACTGGAGATTCTGGAAGGAATCCGCAAGCCCGACGAGGGCCGGATCGAACTGCTGGGGCTGGCGCCCTGGCCCCGCAATCCGAAACTACTGCCGCGCATCGGCGTGCAGTTCCAGGCCTCGGCCTTCTTCAACAAACTGACGGCGCGGGAGACGATCCGCACCTTCGGTTCCTTCTACGGCGTCGGCCCCAAGCGGGCCGACGCGATGCTGGAGCGGGTGGGCCTCACCGAGTCGGCCGGGGTGATGACCGACAAGATGTCCGGCGGGCAGGCCCAGCGCCTCTCGATCGCCTGCGCGCTGGTCCACGCCCCGGAGCTGGTCTTCCTGGACGAGCCCACCACCGGCCTCGACCCGCAGGCCCGCCGCAACCTCTGGGACCTCCTGCGGGACATCAACGCCGAGGGCCGCACGGTCGTGCTGACCACCCACTACCTGGACGAGGCCGAGGTGCTCTGCGACCGCGTCTCGGTGATGGACCGCGGGAAGGTCCTGCGCACCGGCGCACCGGCCGCCCTGGTGCGCGAGATCGACGACACCGTGCGGATCAGCGTGGAGTCCGGGCTGCTGACCGTCGAGCGGGCCCGCGAACTGCTCGCGGCGACGGACGCCGAGATCGCCTCGGTCGAGGACGACGGCGTCTCGCTCTCCGTCTCCACCCGCCTCCCGGCCCCGGTGCTCTCCGTGCTGGCCGAGCAGAACGCGCTGCGCGGGCTCGAAGTCCGCGGCGCCACCCTGGAGGACGTCTTCCTCCAGCTCACCGGACGGGAGTACCGCGCATGAGCGCCGAACGCACGCGGGGCGCGACCGTTCCCGCCCAGCGCACCCCCGGCACCCCCGGCGCGACCGACGGGCAGCCGGAGCGCGAGCGGGTGAGCGCGTTCGCCAGCCTCTCCCGGGTGATGGTGGTCGCCTTCCTCCGGGACCGCGCCGCCGTCTTCTTCGTGATCCTCTTCCCGCTGATGTTCCTGATGCTGCTCGGCACCCTGTTCAAGGGCGCGTCCAGCCCGCACGCCAAGGTGGTGCAGGTCGGCGCCGTCCAGGTGCTGGACTCGGTGCAGGGCGACGGCCGGGCCGCGCTGGAGAAGGTCCTCACCATCAGCCGGAGCGAGGACGAGGCCGGCGCACTGGAGATGGTCCGCAAGGGCGACCTGGACGCGATGATCAAGGAAGGCCCGGACGGCAGGGTCGTGCTGCGCTTCAGCGCCGCGGACCAGGTCCGCGCCGGCTCCGTCCAGGGCATCGTCAACTCGGTCGTCCAGCAGGCCAACCAGGCCGCCAGCGGCAAGCCGGCGACCTTCGTGCTGGACGCCGGCCAGGTCGAGGACAACGCGCTGAAGCCGATCCAGTTCCTCACCCCCGGCCTGCTGGGCTGGGCGGTGGCCACCGGAGCGGTGTTCGGCGCCTCGCTGACCCTGGTGTCCTGGCGGCAGAAGAAGGTGCTGCGCCGGCTGCGGCTGGCCCCGGTGAGCGCCGGATCGATCGTGGCGTCCCGGATCGCCGTCTCGGTGCTGACTGCCCTGGTCCAGACGACCGTCTTCCTGGCCGTCGCCACCCTGCCGTTCTTCGGGCTGCAGCTCACCGGCGACTGGTGGCTGATCATCCCGCTGGTGGTCTGCGCGACGATCGCCTTCATGTCGATCGGCCTGCTGGCCGGGTCGCTGGCCAAGACCGAGGAGGCGGCCAACGGCATCTCGCAGATCATCGTGCTGCCGATGTCGTTCCTGTCCGGATCGTTCTTCCCGACCGACTCCATGCCCGGCTGGCTGAAGGCGATCTCCGAGGCGCTGCCGCTGAAGCACCTGGTCACCGCGGCCCAGTCGGTGCTCTCCCGGGGCGGCGGCGTGATGGACGCGCTGCCCACCATGGGCGGGCTGCTGGCGTTCGCCGCCGTGCTCACCGCGATCGCCTGGCGGTTCTTCCGCTGGGAAGACGTCTGAGCCGGCTCCTGACGGTGGCGGGGTCGTACGCCCGTGGTCCTGGTCCCCAGGTCCCGGTGTACGGCCCCGCCGCCGTCTGCGACCATGGTCGGGTGAAAGAGATCCGGCGTGGCACGCTCAGCGAGGAGACCTTCTTCGAACAGGTCGGCGGCGAACCGACCTTCCGGCGGCTGGTGCACCGGTTCTACCAGGGCGTCGCGCAGGACGAGTTGCTGCGGCCGATGTACCCCGAGGAGGACCTCGGCCCGGCCGAGGAGCGGCTCACCCTCTTCCTGATGCAGTACTGGGGCGGCCCGCGCACCTACAGCGAGCAGCGCGGTCACCCGCGGCTGCGGATGCGCCACGTGCCGTTCACGGTGGACCGCGCGGCGCACGACGCCTGGCTCAAGCACATGCGGGTGGCGGTGGACGAACTGGCGCTGCCGGCCGACGCCGAGCGGCAGCTCTGGGACTACCTCACCTACGCCGCCGCCTCGATGGTCAACACCGCGGGCTGAACCCCGCCCGCGACCGGTCGGTCGCCGCCGTTGGGCGGCCGCCGTTCGGTCGCTGCCGTTCGGTGGCCGCCGGGCCCGGTCCGCCGCTAGCGCATCGGGCTGAGACCCAGCCCGGCACCGGGCGCGGCCGCCGTACGGACCGCCACCGACCCCGCCGGGGCACTCAGCCGCAGCCAGCCGCCGGCGCGGTGCACGGTCAGCGGTGCCCCCGGCTTCAGGAAGCCGATCACATAGGCCGCGTGCGCGGCACGCAGCGGCAGCTCGGGCAGCGCGGTCACCGGCCGGGACCAGATCTCGTCGGCCAGCCCGTCCAGCACCGCACGGGTCCGGTGGTGGACCGGCACGGCCTCGCTGCGCTCGCGGAACTCCCGCACCCCCGCCATCAGTTCGGGGTACACCTCGACCACCGGCGGCTCACCGACCAGACGCCAGCCGGAGCGCGGCGGCAGCAGGCCGGCCCAGGCCGGGCCGGTGACGGGCGCGGGCAGCGCCACGGTGTTCTCCGCGCTGTCCAGGCCGTCCAGCAGCTGACCCGCCGAGACCGTGCGGTCCGCCGGGCCGACCAGCTCGGCCAGCCGTGCGGTCCGGACGGCCAGCGCGCCGGAACTGCCCAGCGGCAGCCGGCCGAAGACGGCCAGCACGCCGTCGCCGCCGGCCTGGGGGGCCACCGCCTGCAGACGCACCGCCGCCGCCCGGTCGAAGCGCAGCAGACGGACCAGGAAGGCGCCCAGATCGGCGGCCTCCCCGGCGTCGGCGAGGGCGAGGGAGGCGGTGACGGTCAACGCGCTTCAGCTCGAATCCGTGTATCGGTGACGGGTGGTGGTGCGGGCCGGGGGCTCAGGCCGCCGCGACGGCCGGCTCCTCGTCCCTGCTCGGCTCGTCCGTGAAGCGGCCCAGGAACTCGCGCTCCACCGGGCTGATCCGGCGCGGACGGCCCTCGACCAGGTCGTAGGGGACGACCACGGTGGACGCCCGGACGTACACCGTCTCGGTGCCGTCCTCGGCGGTGTCCTTGATCTCGTACGAGACGGTCAGCGAGGCACCGCCGATCTTGGTCACCCAGGTCTCGATGGTGACCGGCTCGGGCCGGTGCACCAGCGGACGCTTGTAGTCGATCTCGTGGCGGGCCACCACCGAGCCACCCGCGAACTCCCCGGCACCGGCCGCGGCGGCCTGGGTGAACATGAAGTCGATCCGGGCCTCCTCCAGGTAGCGCAGGAAGACCACGTTGTTGACGTGCCCGAAGGCGTCCATGTCGGACCAACGCAGCGGACAGGCGTAGATGTGGCGTGCCACGGGTGTTCTCCTCGACGTCCGGTGACCCGCCGGAAGGCATCGGCGGCGGGCCGCGGCCCGGCAGGCCGCCCCGGGGGGCAGTCTGCCGGGCCGATGTGACAGCTGGGTGTCAGCCTCGGGTCAGCTTCTTGTAGGTGGCCCGGTGCGGACGGGCGGCGTCGGCGCCCAGCCGCTCGATCTTGTTCTTCTCGTACGACTCGAAGTTGCCCTCGAACCAGAACCACTTGCTCTCGCCCTCGTAGGCGAGGATGTGGGTGGCCACCCGGTCCAGGAACCAGCGGTCGTGGGAGATGACCACGGCGCAGCCGGGGAACTCCAGCAGCGCGTTCTCCAGCGAGGACAGGGTCTCGACGTCGAGGTCGTTGGTCGGCTCGTCGAGGAGCAGCAGGTTGCCGCCCTGCTTGAGGGTGAGCGCCAGGTTCAGGCGGTTGCGCTCACCGCCGGAGAGCACGCCGGCCGGCTTCTGCTGGTCCGGACCCTTGAAGCCGAACGCCGACACGTAGGCGCGGGACGGCATCTCGACCTGGCCGACGTTGATCCAGTCCAGACCGTCGGAGACGACCTCCCAGAGCGTCTTCTTCGGGTCGATGTTGGCGCGCGACTGGTCGACGTAGCTGATCTTGACCGTCTCGCCGATCTTGACCTTGCCCGAGTCCGGCGTCTCCATGTCCTGCAGCATCTTGAACAGCGTGGTCTTGCCGGCACCGTTCGGGCCGATCACGCCGACGATGCCGTTGCGCGGCAGGGTGAAGCTCAGGTCGTCGATCAGGACCTTCTCGCCGAAGGCCTTGTTGAGGTTCTCCACCTCGACCACGATGCTGCCCAGACGCGGGCCCGGCGGGATCTGGATCTCCTCGAAGTCCAGCTTCCGCATCTTGTCCGCCTCGGCCGCCATCTCCTCGTAACGGGCGAGACGTGCCTTGGACTTCACCTGCCGGCCCTTGGCGTTGGAGCGGACCCACTCCAGCTCCTCGCGGAGCCGCTTGGCACGCTTCGCGTCCTTCTGGCCCTCGACCTTGAGGCGCGACTGCTTGCTCTCCAGGTAGGTGGAGTAGTTGCCCTCGTAACCGATGGCGCGGCCGCGGTCGAGCTCCAGGATCCAGCCGGCCACGTTGTCCAGGAAGTACCGGTCGTGGGTGACGGCGACGACGGTGCCGGCGTACTTGGCCAGGTGCTGCTCCAGCCAGTTCACCGACTCGGCGTCCAGGTGGTTGGTGGGCTCGTCGAGCAGCAGCAGGTCGGGCGCCTCCAGCAGCAGCTTGCAGAGCGCCACGCGGCGCTTCTCGCCACCGGAGAGCTTGGTGACGGCCCAGTCGCCGGGCGGGCAGCCCAGCGCGTCCATGGCCTGCTCCAGCTGCGCCTCGAGGTCCCACGCGTTGGCGTGGTCCAGCTCCTCCTGGAGCTTGCCCATCTCGTCCAGCAGGGCGTCCGAGTAGTCGGTGGCCATCAGCTCGGCGATCTCGTTGAAGCGGTCGAGCTTCCCCTTGACCTCCCTGACGCCGTCCTCGACGTTCTCCAGGACCGTCTTGCTCTCGTCGAGCGGCGGCTCCTGGAGCAGCATGCCGACGGTGTAACCGGGCGAGAGGAAGGCGTCGCCGTTGGAGGGCTGCTCCAGACCGGCCATCATCTTGAGCACGGTGGACTTGCCGGCGCCGTTGGGACCGAGGACGCCGATCTTCGCTCCGGGGAGGAAGCTGAGCGTCACGTCGTCAAGGATGACCTTGTCGCCGTGCGCCTTGCGCACCTTGCGCATCGTGTAGATGTATTCCGCCACGTGAGATCGCTCCGGCGTCGTCGGGGAGTTATTCGGCTTGCAGCCTTCCATTGTGCCGCACCCGGCCGGAAGCCCGAACCGCCAGCCTTGCCCCGCCGGGGCATCCGCCCCGGACCGCCCGCCCCGACCCGCGACCCCAGCCGCCGGACACACCGCCTCCGGACGCACCGCGGCCCGGTTCCCCGCACCGCCTCCGGACGCACCGCGGCCCGGCTCCCCGCAACGGGTGCGGGGAACCGGGCCGGGTGGTCGGCGCCCGCCGCGACGGCGGGCGCCTCTCATGTCACCGCGTCGGCACCTCGGCACTCAGGTGCCCCGGTGCCTCAGCACTTCGGTGATTCGGTACTTCGGGTACTTCGGTGCGGCACTGCCTCAGGCGGCGCTGCGACCGTGGCGACCGCGGCGGCGCAGGACGAAGACCGCGGCACCGCCGGCCACGACCAGACCACCGGCGACGGCGGCGAGCACCGGAGTGGCGTCGTTACCACCGGTGGCGGCCAGGCCGCCCGTGGTGCCCGCGGCCGGGCTGCTGGCCGCCGGAGCCGGGTGCGCGGCCGAGGCGGACGGGGCGACGGTCGGCGCACCGGTCGTCGGCGCCGCGCTCGTCGGCGCACCGCTCGGGGTCGGGGTGGCCGAGGCGCTCTTGCTGGCCGACGGGCTGCCGGTCGGCGTGGTCACGCTGGTGACCTTGCAGTCCAGGACGCCCTTGAACTCCTTGGAGAAGCCGTTCGGGCCGGTGACGGTGATGGCGTAGGCGGTGTCCTCGGCGACCGGGACGACCACGCTCTCGCTCTTGCCCGGCTGGACGGTGACCGTCTTGCCCGGCTGGACGGTCACGCCGGCCGCCTCGTCGCCGCCGTTGGTGACGTTGACGCGGACGCCGTTGGAGTCGCACTCGACCTGGGCGTTGCTGTCGAGCAGCGGGCCCTTGCCGGCCTTCCAGCCGGCCTTGGCCGCGTCCACCACGCTGAGCTTGGTGGAGCCGGCCAGGATCATGGTCTGGCTGTGCTTCTCGGGGGTGTAGCCCTTGCTCAGGAAGACCCGGCCGTTGGGCACCACGGTCTCGGCCGAGGCCGTCACGGTGGCCGTGCCGTCCGGGGTGCCGGCCGGCACGTCCAGGAACAGCTGGGTGTCCTTGGCGACCCCACCGGTCAGACCGGCGACCGGCTTGCCGTCCTTGTCGACCAGCTTCACCTTGTCCCCGGCGTCACCGGAGAGGGCGAGCTTCACCTCGGAGGCGCTGGAGTTGATGGTGAACGGACCGAGCTTGCCGCCCGGCTTGCCCGACACCGAGTCCGGGGTGAGGCTCAGCGAGGGCTTGGGCTCGGCGGCGATGCCCTTGTTGCTGTCGCTGACCAGGTAGTCGCGCAGCTTCTTGGCCTGCGCGTCCACCGGGGTGGCGTTCTTGCCGTCGGAGAACTTCCAGATCGCGGCCTGGGTGCCCGCGGCGGCGTCGTCGGCGGTGAGCTCGCCCTCCTTGACGCCGGCCGCGTCGGCCAGCTTCTTGAGGTCGGTGACCTGCGGGTAGGAGTTCTCCAGGATCCAACGGATCTTGGCCGCGTCCTGAGCCTTCTCCTTACGGCCGAGCGAGCTCGACTTCCAGTCCGACTCCCGGTACTCGACGCCGCTCGTGATGTCGACCGGGTGGTCGATGTCGATGCAGTACGTACGGAGCACGCCGTTGGCCGTCTTGAGGGTGAACAGACCACCCTGAACGGAGTGACCGCCCTCGATGGCGATCTCCTCGCTCTGCATGGTCGGCTGGATCACCGCCGTGACGCCCGCACCCGGTGCGTCGGCCGCAGCCGCCGCACCGGCCGCGAGCAGGCTCCCGCCCAGCGCTACGCTGGTCGTGAGCATGACAGTGGTTATGCGCGGAAGACTCCGCCCCTGCCTCTGGAACATCTGGGATCCCTCCGGGCCGGGCCGCGCCGATGGGCAGCCCGCCGTGCATTGCTGCGCCCCCTGTGGCGCCGCTGCATGTGTGTGAACCAGACGAATCCTATTGAGCTGCAGAGGTCCGCAAACCCCCATGCGAAATCAGGACGATTCCGTATCTGTATCGTTATCAATGCTCCCATCATCCACACAAACTGACGATCAGCCAGAAACTTTGGATCTTTCGCTAAACCGGTGCGGTGATTGCGCGCGGGTTCAACAACCGTCTCGATCAACATATTTGTCGACAGTTGGGGCCGACTGGCGGTCAGCCCGAAGGGACCGGCTCGTCACCTCCCGTTCCCGCGTCGTCCACCCCCGCGCCCGGCCCCGCGCCCACCGGCACGGGTGCCACCAGGGGCTCCACCGAGGCCTTCCGCGCCTGCAGTGCGTCCGCGATCCAACCCGGCACGGCCTCGCCCACGGTCACCTCCCGACCCCCCGACGGCTCGCCCCGCGGCCCCGCGCTCCAGGTGAAGACGGCGGTGCCACGACTGAGATCGTGTCCGACCGACCGGGCGTCGATCTCGACCCTGCTGCGCCGCGCCTCCCCCTCCGTCCACTCCCGCACCCTCAGCCGGCCGCTCACCACCACCGGATCGCCCTTCGACAGCGAGCCGATCAGATGACCCGCCAGCGCCCGCCAGGCCGTCACCGTCACCCACTGCGTCTCGCCGTCCACCCAGCCCTCCCGCAGCCGGTCGTAGCGGCGCTCCGTCGACGCCAGCCGGAAGTTGGCCACCGCCACCCCGTCGGCCGTCCGGGTGCAGCTCACCTCGGTCGCGACATTGCCGATCACCGTCACCTGGGTCTCGTTCACAGAACACGCTCCGTTCTCTCCGATGCACCGTACGGAATCAACCGGTGCGAGTTGAGAGTGCGCTTCCCGGGAAATGCGCACCAGAGAGATCGGAAATCCTGTGGACAACTCGGCCCTGTGGAAAACCGGTGTCACTCACAGGGGTGAATTTCGGCCCTTCCGGTCCTACTTTCAGCCTGACTTCTGCGCGGCCATGACAACAAACGCCCCGCTTCCCGCCCTACCGGCACACCCCCAGGGGTGGCCTGCCCGGACGTCCGCCCACGTCATCCGACCGAACGAACCCGAATACGGCCCCCCACCCGCGCCGACCGGGGTACTTTCTCCGTGCCGAATCCATAACGGGTGGGGCGGCAGCCCCGTAACGAGTGCACAACGTCCGGCGCCGAAGAGCGCCAGACCGCTGCACGCACGGCCTTCACCTGCGATTATCGGACCGCTCCACCGAAGCCGACACACCCGCGACGGTGTCGTTACACCCGGCCGAGGATCTGGACACCCTTATCCTGTCCCCGACAGGGCAAGGCCCCGCCAACCCCCACCCCACCCTCAGGCACGGGGCCGGACAGCGGGCGCCCCGCGCGCTCGTCGCCCGATCCCGGCAACGGTCACGCCCATCAGGGCGCCGTCCGTCCCGCCCCCATAGCTCAGCGGATAGAGCACCCGCCTTCTAAGCGGTAGGTCGCAGGTTCGAATCCTGCTGGGGGCACCGCGCCCGAATTCCCGCAGGCCACACCGCCCGCGAGGGCTAAGCACGACCGCCCCGCCGGGGAATTCCGGACACCGAACGCACATAACCCGTGACAATGCGTGTCATGGCTGCGCCGGAAACGGGCCCGCCGGAAACACCGGCACGAACCGGCCGTACGGCTCGGACGGGAAACAACGGTCCGAACGGAAACAACGGGCGAATCAGACAATGCCGCCCGGGGTCACCCGCACCCCGCCGCTCGGACCCGCGCCGTCCGGCCCCGCCGCTCCCGGCCCCGCTCACCCGCGCCCGCTGCCGAAACCCCCGCCGTTCAGGCCCCCGCGGCCCCGGTCAGTCCCGCCAGGTAGGCGTCCAGCAGTGCCGTCTGCCGCTCGGGCGGGAACTCCCCCGGCGCGAACAGCGCCTGCACGACCAGGCCCAGCGCGAAGGCCTGCGCCCCCGCCGCGAGCTGCTCGGCCGGCACGTCGCCCGGCAGTTCCCCGAGCCGCTGCGCGTCGGCCGCCGACTCGGTCAGCAGCGCCCGCGCCCGCCCGTACCGCGCCGCGTGCGCGGTGGCCAGCTCCGGGTCGGCCAGCGCCACGTCCCAGGAGCCGACCCAGATCCGGTTGCCGGCCGCGGCGGCCCCGTCCAGCGGGAGGATGTCGAGCAGCGCCGCCCGCAGCCGGGGCAGTCCGGCGGGCGGCGGCGGGCTGCCGTCCCCCGGGGCGATCCGGCGCGGCCGCTCCTGGGAGCGCCGGTCCAGGACGTCGAGGGCGTGCGCCACGAGCGCCCGCTTGTTGGGGAAGTAGTGCGTCAACAGTCCGGTGGAGGCGCCCATTTCGGCGGCCACGGCGCGCAGCGTCAGCCCCTCGAAGCCCCGCGCGGACAGCACCCGCCAGACCGCCTCGGACACATCGCGACGTCGGGCTTCATGGTCTCCCCGGGCTGGTGTCATGGGCGCTATGGTACCTACCAAACGTTTGTTATGTATGTTGGGACGACCGGCCCGGCCGGACCACCGCCCCTCCCGCGGCACACCGCCGCACGAAGCCCCGTCCCACGCGGCACCACCGCCCGCAGCCCCACCCCCCGAAAGGCCCGCCGATGTTCGCCGTCCCGCTCGCCGACCATGCCGAGCTGCGCCCCCTGGAACCGTGGCAGGCCGCCGAGTTCCTGGCCAACATGGACCGCTCCCGCGCCCACCTGAAGCCGTGGATCAGCTGGGCCGACCGCTCCACCGACCTGGAGTCGGCCCGCGCCACCCTGCAGGGCTACGCCGACCGGCAGGCCGCCGACGCCGCCCGCCTCTACGGGATCTGGCTGGACGGCACGCTGGTCGGCGGCACGATGTTCGTGACCTTCAGCACCGCCACCGGCACCGCCGAGATCGGGGTCTGGACGGAGCCCGCCGGCGAGGGCCGGGGCCTGGTCGCCGCCGCCGTCCGCCACCTGATCGACTACGCGTTCACCACCCGCGGCCTGCACCGGATCGAGTGGCACACCAGCCCGGCGAACATCCGCAGCCGGTCGCTCGCCCAGCGGCTGGGCATGCGGCTCGACGGCACGCTGCGGGAGGCGTACCTGGCCAACGGCGTCCACCAGGACTCCGAGATCTGGTCGCTGCTCGCACGCGAGTGGAAGCCCACCCCCTGACGCCCGCGGGCCCCGGCGGACAGGCGTCCGCCGGGGCCCCGCTCCACCCGCTCCCGCTCAGGCGGCGAGCACCTGCCGCTCCGGCAGCGGCTCGGCCACCGGGCGCGGGCGAAGCCGCAGCGCGAGCACCAGGGCCAGCGCCATCACCCCCGCCGCCGAGAAGAACACCACGTCCACCGCGTCGATGAAGCTGTGCACCGCGTGGGACCGGGCCGCGCCGGTCAGACCGCCCACCGCGCCGAGCGCGGTGCCGGGCTCGCCGCTGTCGAAGGCCCGGGCCAGCACGGTGCCGAAGAACGCGGCACCCAGCGCGCTGCCGAGCGTCTGGAAGAACCGGATGCCCGTGGTCGCGACCCCCAACTGGTGTGCCGGGGCGGCCTCCTGGACGACACCGATGAGGTGGCCGATCAGCTGGCCCAGGCCGAGACCGAGCAGGACGAGTTCGGCCCGCACCAGCCAGAGCGAGGTGTCCGGGCCGCTCAGCCCGAGCAGCAGCAGGGCCGCCGTGGCGCAGGCCGCGCCGGAGACCAGGACCGCGCGGACCGACCAGCCCCGCGCGGTCAGCCGGTCGACCACGAGCCCGACCGCCGTCATACCGAGCGCCATCGGGATCAGGTAGAGGCTGGCCGAGGTCGCGGCGACCCCCCGGGCCACCTGCAGGTACAGCATCACGTACATGATCGCGCCCATCAGGCCCATCCCGACCAGCCCCTGCACCGCGAAGCCGATCCGGATCTCCGGGACGCGGAAGAGCGAGAGCGGCAGTACCGGCTCCGCGACGGTGGCCTGGCGCCACAGGAAGAGGCCGAGTGCGGCGAGGGTTCCGGCGGCCAGGGCGAGGAGTTCGGGAGAGGTCCAGGCGTAGGTCTTGCCGCCCCATTCGGTCACCAGCAGCAGCCCGGTGGCGAACGCGGCCGCCAGGGCGGCCCCGGGGAAGTCCAGACCGCGCCGGCCGGCCGAGCGCGGGAGCTTGAGCAGCACCGCGGAGCCGACCAGGACGAGCAGGCCGAGCGGCAGGTTGACGTAGAAGATCCAGCGCCAGTCGAGGTGGTCCGCCAGGAGCGCGCCGATCAGCGGGCCGACGGCCATGCCGGCACCGCCGACCAACCCGCCCATGCCGCCTCCGCCGCCCTTCGCCTCCCCCGGATCCTTGAGCTGCGCCATCACCACCATGGTCACGCTCATCAGCCCGCCGCCGCCGATGCCCTGGACGGCCCGGAAGGCGATCAGCTGGGTCATCGACTGCGCCGCTCCGCAGAGTGCCGAGCCGAGCAGGAAGACGCCGACCGCGCCGAGCAGCGCCCGCTTGGCGCCGTACACGTCGCAGAGCTTGCCGTAGAGCGGCAGCAGCGCCGTCGCCGCCAGCGCGAAGGCGCTGACCAGCCAGGGCAGCCGGTCGACGCCGTGGACCGGGTCGAGGTCCCGGACGATCGGCACGGTGGCGGCCGACACGATGTTCATGTCGAGCACCGCCAGGATGATCGTGATCAGGCAGAGCAGCATGCCCAGCTTGCGCTGGGGCTCCGTCATCAGAGCTGCTGCCGGCGCGGTGGCGGCCATCGGAAGTCCCCCCGGGGATCGTGGAATTCGGGCGTTCGGAGGCGGACCGAACGGCACCGGGAGGGTGCGGCTCGGCGGCCCGCCCTCACCATGGCAGGGATTTTTGACTCGGTCAATTCTTCGCTGGGGTCAACTCTTCATCCGAGTCCATCATTCATCCCGGTCAATCTTTGATCCTGGTACAGTCCTGTCATGGCGAAGCGCACCGCGACCACCACCGACCCCGAAGCAGCAGAGCCGGCAGACGCGGCCCTGGGCCTGCGCGAACGCAAGAAGCGCCAGACCGCCATCCGGATCTGGCGCAGCGCGATCAGCCTGTTCGCCGAGCGGAGCTTCGACGAGGTCTCGGTCGCCGAGATCGCCGCCGCGGCCGAGGTCTCGAAGATGACCGTCTTCAACTACTTCCCCTCCAAGGAAGACCTGGTCATGGGCCCGATGGAGCAGCACACCGGCGAAGCCGCCGAGGTGGTCCGCGATCGCGCCCCCGGCGTCTCGGCGGTGGCCGCGGTGCGCACCCACTTCCTGACCGCCCTGGAGCGGTTCGACCCGACCACCGGCCTGAGCGACGACCGCTTCGTGCTCGACGTGGTCCGGCTGATCCACCGGACGCCCGCGCTGGCGCTGCGCGCCACCACCGGGTGGGGCGTCGCGGCCAACGACTTGCTCGCCACCGAGCTGCTCGCCCAGGACCCGGCCGGCGACCGGCTCACGGCCCGGGTCGCGGCCGCCCAGCTGATGGGCGTGCGGCTGGCGCTGATCGACGAGAACCACCGCCGGATGCTGGCCGGCGAACGGGCGGCCGACGTGCTCCCGGAGGCCGTCGAGAACGCCCGCCGCGGCTTCGCCCTGGTCGAGCACGGCCTCGGCGCCTACGGCACCCGGCCCGTCTGAACCCCCGCCCCCGGCCCGGCCATCGACCGGACCGGGTGGCCGGCTGGGTGGCCGGTCCGCCCGACCGGCCCGCGGCCGGGCCTGAGAGAGTGTCCGCACCACGACTCCGGAGGTGCGCATGAACCAGCCGCTGCTCACGCGGGACCGCTCCCCCCTGCCCACCCAGGTCGACGGCCTCAACGCCTACACCGGCGAGGACGGCGTCGCGGTGCTGGAGTTCGACCGGCCGCACCGGCGCAACGCCGTCACCCTGGCGATCTGGCAGGCGCTGCCGAAGGTCCTGCTCCGGCTCGCCGAACAGCCCGGTCTGCGGGCCCTGCTGGTGACCGGTGCGGGCGGCACCTTCAGCGCCGGCGCGGACATCGCCGAGATGGCGGAGATCTACGCCGACCCGGACCGCGCCGACGACTACCACACCGCCAACGTCGCCGCCGAGGAGGCGCTGGCGGCCTTCCCGCACCCGACGGTCGCGGTGGTGCACGGTGCCTGTGTCGGCGGCGGCTGCCAGCTGGCCGTCGCCTGCGACCTGCGGTTCGTCGCCGAGGACGCCCGGCTGGGCATCACCCCGGCCAAGCTCGGCGTGGTCTACCGGGCGGTGCCGACCGTGCGGCTGGCCCGGCTGGTGGGCCCGTCCCGCGCCAAGTACCTGCTCTTCTCGGGCGAGTTGGTGACCGGCCGGGAGAGCGCCGCGACCGGTCTCGCCGACCGGGTCCTGCCGGACGCCGAACTGGACGCCGCGGCCCTGGAGTTCGCCCGGCTGCTGACCACGCGCTCGCCGCAGACGATCGGCGCGGTCAAGGCGGCGCTGGCCGTCCCGCCGGAGCGGGCCGCCGAGGCGGTGCGCCCCTGGGAGCTGCGGGCGCGCGAGACCCCGGACATCCGCGAGGGCCTCGCGGCCTTCCTGGAGGGCCGCCCGCCCCGGTTCTGACCCCTCGCGCGGCGACCATTACGATCATCCGATCGAAAGTCCAGCCAAGCCGCCAGGAGCACCCCGCGCGATGACCGCACCGACGAGCACCACGATCTGGGCCCGCCGGGTCACCGACGGCGTCGAGCCGAAGAACGTGATCATCGCGATGCTGCCGCTGCTGGGCGTGCTGCGCTACGGCTGGGAGGGCCTCGGCTGGGCGGCGTTCGCCGCTCTGTTCGCGGCCGTCGTGCCGACCCTGTTCATCCGGCGCGGCATCCGCAAGGGGACCCTGGAGGACCGGCACGTCGGCCACCGACGGCGGCGGCTGACGGTGATCCCGTTCATCATGGGGTCGGTGCTGACCAGCTTCGCGGTGATGCTCCGGCTGGACGCGCCGGCCGACCTGACCGCCGTGGTGCTGGCGATGTTCGCCTCGCTGGTCCCGATCCTGGTGATCACCGTCTGGTGGAAGGTCTCGGTGCACACCGCGGTGGCGAGCGGCGCGGTGGTCTGCCTGGCCGTCGCGCTCGGCCCCTGGTGGCTGCTGCTCGGCCCGCTGGTCGCGCTGATCGGCTGGTCCCGGGTGGTGCTGCGGGACCACACCACCGCGCAGACCGTGGTCGGCGCGGTGGTGGGCGCCCTCACCGCCGGGCTCACCTTCTGGGCGGCACGCTAGGGTCCGCCCCGGGCCCCGCCCGACCCGCGCGCTCAGCGGATCGGCATCCCCGAGATCGCGCGGGCGATCACCAGCCGCTGGATCTCACTGGTGCCCTCGAAGATCGAGTAGATCGCACTGTCCCGGTGCATCCGCTCGACCGGGTACTCGCGGGTGAAGCCGTTGCCGCCGAGGATCTGCATCGCCTGCGCGGTGACCCACTTGGCGGTCTCACCCGCGTAGAGCTTGGACATCGAGCCCTCGGCCGCGGTGAACGGCTGGTTGTTCGCCGCCATCCAGGAGGCCCGCCAGACCAGCAGCCGCGCGGCGTCGATCCGGGTCCTCATGTCCGCGAGCTGGAAGGCCACCCCCTGGTTGTCGATGATCGGGCGGCCGAACTGCACCCGGGTCTTCGCGTAGTCCAGCGCCACCTCGTACGCGGCCCGGGCGATCCCGATCGCCTGCGCCCCGACGGCCGGCCGGGAGGCCTCGAAGGTGGCCATCGCCGCGTTGCCCCGGCCGCCGCCGCGCTCGGCCCCCTCGCGGGCCCGGGCCAGCCGCTCGTCCAGCCGCTCCTTGCCGCCGAGCAGGCAGTGCCCGGGCAGCCGGACGCCGTCCAGGACCACCTCGGCGGTGTGCGAGGCGCGGATGCCGTGCTTCTTGAACTTCTGGCCCTGGCTGAGCCCGGGTGTGCCCGGCGGCACCACGAAGGAGGCCTGCCCGCGCGCGCCGAGCGCCGGGTCGACGGTGGCCACCACCACGTGGACGGCGGCGATCCCGCCGTTGGTCGCCCAGGTCTTGGTGCCGTTCAGCACCCACTCGTCCTTGGCCTCGTCGTAGACGGCCTTGGTGCGCAGCGCGGAGACGTCCGAGCCGGCGTCCGGCTCGGAGGAGCAGAACGCGGCCACCTTGACGTCGTCCGGGGTGCCGAACATCTGCGGCGCCCAGGTGCCGATCTGCTCCTCGGTGCCGTTGGCCAGCACGGCGACGGCGGCCAGCGTGGTGCCGACGATGGACAGGCCGATGCCCGCGTCGCCCCAGAACAGTTCCTCCATGGCGATCGGGATGCCCACGCCGGAGGGGTCGAAGTACTGCTGGGCGTAGAAGTCCAGCGAGTAGACGCCGATCTTGGCGGCCTCCTGGATGACCGGCCAGGGGGTCTCCTCGCGCTCGTCCCACTCGGCCGCGGCGGGGCGCATCACCTCGGCGGCGAAGCCGTGCAGCCAGTCGCGTACGGCGAGCTGGTCCGCGCCCGGGTCCAGCGAGAACGTGCTCATGATGCCTCCGGTCGAAGGGGCCCCCGCCGCCGGACCGGCGGCGGGTGCGAGGGCGGGCTGAAGCGGTGTCGGACAGGTGTTACCGGGGGTAACATCGCGGGGAGTCTGCTACTCATAGGTAGGAATGTCAACGTCCACCACCCGGCGGCGCCGCGGCGCACCCGCCCCGCACTCCGCACCACCCGCATCACCCGCACCACCGCCCCGCCCCAGCACCGCCCCCCTCCCGCAGCCGGAACCCCGTCGGCCAGACCCGCCAGGAGCCCCCATGCCGCCCGCCGACGAACCCCGCCGGGAGCAGCTGCTCAACGCCGCCGACCGGGTGGTCCAGCGGGAGGGCCCGGGCGCCAGCATGAACGCCATCGCCGCCGAGGCCGGGATCACCAAGCCGATCCTGTACCGCCACTTCGGCGACCGGACCGGCCTGATCCGGGCGCTGACCGAGCGCCACACCAGCGGTCTGCTGGCCGCCGTACGGGCCGCGCTGAGCGAACCGCTGGAGCGCCGCGACCGCGTCGAGCACGTGCTGGACACCTACCTCGCCGGGATCGAGGCCCGCCCGCAGGTCTACCGGCTGCTGACCCACCCCGAGCCGGGCGACCCGTCCGGGATCGGCAACGCGCTCGCCCCGGCGCTGCGCCAGATCGCCGAGGAGATCACCCGGGCCGTCCAGAGCCAGGTCGACCTCGGGGCCGACCGTGAACTACTCGCCGAGGCCTGGGGCCGGGGCATCACCGGCATGGTGCTGGCGGCCGGCGACTGGTGGCTGGAGTCCAGACCCTGCTCGCGCACCCGGATGGTGCAGGCGCTCGCCGACCTGCTCTGGGGCCGGCTCGCGGCCGCCGCCGATCTGCCGACCGCCGCCCTGCCCGCCCCGGCCGCGGACGTACCGCCGGTCTGAACCCTTGTGCGGTACACGGCAATCCGGGCATCATCGGGCCCCAGCCCCGCTCCGCGAGATCCCGCGAGGTCCCGATGCGCCTGCGCCGCACCGCCGTTGCCCTCCTGCTCGCCACCACCGCCGCCCTGGCCGCCCCGACCTCCGCGTCCGCGACCGCGCGCCCGGACCGACCCGGGGTCCAGGCCCCGGACAGCGCCGCCCGGGACAGCACACGGGACAGCGCCCAGGACAGCCCCCACGACCGCGGCCGGCCCGCCCGGGCCGGGTTCCCCACCGGCACCGCCACCGCCCCGGACGGCACCACCGACCTCACCGACGCCACCGGCCGCCGGCTCCGGCTCCGCGGCTTCAACCTCGACAAGTACGCCGAGGCCACCGAGCAGGACATCGCGTCCCTGGCCGCCCAGGGCTTCACGCTGATCCGGGTGGCCGTCTCCTGGACCAGGCTGGAGCCCACCCGAGGGCACCTCGACCCGGCCGAACTGCGCCGCCTGAACCAGGTGCTCGACTGGGCCGACCGCCACCGGGTGCTGACCCTGGTCGACTTCCACCAGGACGTCTACGGGCCGAAGTACGGCGGCGGCGACCGCGGCATCCCGCTCTGGGCCACCCGCGACGACGGGCTGCCGTTCACCCCGGACCCGGACGACTGGTTCGCCGGCTACTTCCAGCCCGCCGTCCAGGCCGCCTTCCGCCACCTCTACGACGACCCGGACCTGCGCGCCTGGCAGGCCGACTTCTACACCCGGCTGGCCCGCGAACTGCGCGACCACCCCTCGCTCCTGGGCTACGACCTGTTCAACGAGCCGTTCGGACCGGTCGACGGCGACCCGACCGACCCGGCCGTGCTCGCCGCCGCGTCCGCCGCCCTCGAACAGGGCCGCCTCGCCGACATGTACCGCCGGCTGATCCGGGCCGTGCGCCGGGTGGACTCCCGCGCCTGGCTGTTCGTGGAGCCGACCGTGCTGGTCGGCCAGGGCGTGCCCACCCGGCTGCCCGGCTTCACCGACCCGCGCCCCGGCGCGCCCCGGCTCGGCTACGCGCCGCACTTCTACGACACCGCCGTCGAGAACGGCGCCGACTGGGACGCCTCCGGCGGCTTCGTCGAGAACTACACCGCCGCGATCACCGCCTACCCCGCCGCCCACCACCTGCCGGTCCTGGTCGGCGAGTGGGGGCCGCCGAGCGCGCGGACCCCGGGCAACGCCCAGCTGGTCCGCCGTCAGGTCGCGGCCATGGACGGCTTCGCCGCCGGCTGGGCGATGTGGTACTGGTGCCGGGGCGACGGCGGGTACTGCGCGCTCGATCCGGCCGGCCGCCCCGCCCCCGGCGACGAACCGGCCTTCGGCCCCTACCCGGTGGCGGTCGCCGGGACGGCCGTGCGCACCGGCCCGGCCCCGGGCGGCCACCTCGTGCGGTGGACCGCCGACGGCACCGGCCGGAGCACCGAACTGGTGCTGCCCGCCACCGCGTTCCCCGCCGGCGCGCGGATCTCCGTCACCCCGGCGGGCGCCCGGGTCGAGCTCGACCAGCCGGCCGGCGGCCGGGCCGGCACCGCCCGGATCCGCCTGCCGCACAGCCGCCCGGGCACCCCGGTCACGGTGACCCTCACACCCCGCTGAGGCCCGGTGCCCCGCCCCGCCGACCCCCACCGGGCCCCGGTGGCGGGCCCGGCGGGGCGGGCCACCGTTACGCCAGACCGCGGCGGGCCAGCAGCGGACCGGTCCGCGGGTCGCGCCCGACCACCGCGCGGAAGGAGTCCAGTGCGTCCCGGCTGTCCCCGCGCGACAGCAGCTCGCGGCGGAACACCTCGCCGCTCTCCCGCACGCCGCGGCCGTTGTCCCGGAACCAGTCCACCGTCTCGGCGTCCAGCACCTCGGACCAGATGTACGCGTAGTAGCCCGCGCTGTACCCGCCGGCGAAGACGTGCGAGAAGTACGCCGTCCGGTAGCGCGGCGGGATCGCCGCCACCGCGAGCCCGGCCTTCGCCAGCGCCCGCGCCTCGAACTCCTCGGCGTCCGCGATCTCCTGGCCCTGCGGCACGGTGTGCCAGGCCAGGTCGAGCAGCGTCGCCGCCAGGTACTCGACGGTCCGCTGGCCCTGTCCGAAGCCCTCGGCCGCCGCCATCCGCCCGACCAGTTCGGCCGGCAGCGGCTCGCCGGTCACATGGTGCTTGGCGTAGTTGGCCAGCACCTCGGGCCGGACCATCCACATCTCGTTGACCTGCGAGGGGAACTCCACGAAGTCCCGCGGCACGTCCGTCCCGGCGAAGTACGGGTAGCGCACGTCGGAGAAGAGCCCGTGCAGCGCGTGGCCGAACTCGTGGAACAGCGTGCGCACCTCGTCCCAGGAGAGCAGCACCGGCTCGCCCGGCGCCGGGCGGGCCACGTTCAGGTTGTTCATCACCACCGGGCGCCGGCCCAGCAGCCGCGACTGGGTGACCAGTTCGTCCATCCAGGCGCCGCCGCGCTTGGACGCCCGGGCGTGGAAGTCCCCGAGGAACAGGCCGAGCGAACCGCCGTCCTCCTCGAACACCTCGAAGACCCGCACGTCCGGGTGGTACGCGGTGAGGTCCGGACGCTCGGTGAAGGTCACCCCGTACGCCAGGGTGGCGGCGAAGAAGACGCCGTCGCGCAGCACCCGCTCCAGCTCGAACCAGGGGCGCAGCGCCGCCGCGTCCACCCGGTACGAGGACTGCCGGACCAGCTCCGCGTAGTACGCCCAGTCGTGCGCGGCGATCTCCTCGATCCCGTCGGCGGCCGCCGCCCCGGCCAGCTCCACCGCCTCCCGCCGGGCGTTGGCCACCGCCGGCGGCACCAGCCGGGCCAGCAGTGCGTCGACCGCCTCGACCGTGCCGGCCGTCTCGTCCGCCACCACGTAGGCCGCGTGCGTGTCGTACCCGAGCAGCCGGGCGCGCTCGGCGCGCAGCGCGGACATCCGGATCGCCAGCGGGCCGTTGGTCCGTGCCGCGCGACCCAGCGAGGCCGCCAGCAGGCGCTCGCGCACCGAGCGGTCGGTGAGGAAGGCCAGCTCGGTCTGGTTGGAGAAGTTCTTCAGGCTCAGCACGTACTTGCCGTCGTGCCCGAGTGCCCGGGCGTTCTCGGCCGCGCCGGCGATCGCGTCCGGCGAGAGCCCGGCCAGCTCCGCCGCGGAGTCCAGCACCAGCGCCCGCGCCTTCGAGTCCGCCGACACATTGCGCCGGAACGCCGACGCGCCGGCGGCCAGTTCGGCGTTCAGCTCGCGCAGCCGCCGCTGGTCGGCGGCGCCGAGCCGGGCACCGGCCCGGACGAAGGCGGTGTGCCGCCGCTCCAGCAGCCGCAGCGACTCCTCGTCCAGGCCGAGCCCGGCCCGCCGCCCGTACAGCTCCTCGATCCGGGCGAACAGCGCCGCGTCCAGGTGGATCGCGTCCCGGTGCGCCGCCAGCCGCGGGCTGACCTCGGCGTCCACGCCGTCCACGCCGGGCGTGGTGTCCGAGGAGACCTGGTTGTCGAAGACCGCGCCGACCCGCTTCAGCAGCGCACCCGAGCGCTCCAGCGCGATCAGGGTGTTGTCGAAGGTCGGCGGCTCCGGGTTGGCGGCGATCTCGGCGATCTCGGCGAGCTGCTCGGCCATCCCGCGCTCGAAGGCGGGCAGGTAGTGCTCTTCCCGGATCTCGGCGAAGGGGGGCAGTTCGTAGACCAGGGTGCTGGGCCTGAAGAACGGGTTCTCGGTCATTTCGCCGACCCTACGCCGTGGCAACGGCCCGGCAAACGCCCCCGGCCGGGCGGGTGGCGCACGGCCCGGACACCGGCGCATCGGCCGGTACGCGCGCCTACACCGGTTGTCGTACCCACCGGTTACCGTCGAGGTCCGCAGCCCGTACGCACGAGAGGAGGAGCCCCCGGTGGCACCCCGGATCGCCCTCGTCCCCGACCCGCACGGCCCGGGCGGGCGGTTGCAGCCTCTCGACGACGCCGGCGCGCCGCTCGGCCCGCCCGCCGCCGTGGCGGACCTCGCGGCCGCCGTCGCCGAGCGGGAGGCCGCCGAACACCCCCGCTGGGTCTGGGCGGCCACCGACAGCGCCTACGCGCCCCTGCTCCCCCGGCTGCCCGAGCGGCTCGCCCGCTGCCATGACCTGCGGCTGGTCGAGGCCCTGCTGCTGGGACAGGAGGGCCGGTTCGGCGCGCCCCGCTCGCTCGGCGCCGCCTGGGCCCGGCTGCACGGGCTGCCTGTCCCGGCCGACCTTCCCGAGCCCGGCACCGCGGAGGCCGGGGACGGCCAGGACACCCTGTTCGCCCCCGACCGGCTCCAACTGCCGCCCGGGGCCGACGCACTGGCCGCCGTGGCCGCCGTGCACGCCGAGCAGCAGCGCCGGCTCGCCGCGATCACCGATCCGGGTGCCCGCTCCCGGTTCCGGCTGCTGGTCGCCGCCGAGTCGGCCGGCGCGCTGGTGGCCGCCGAGATGGCCCACGACGGCCTGCCCTGGCGCACCGACATCCACGACCGGCTGCTCACCGAGCTGCTCGGCCCCCGTCCGACCGTTCCCGGCACCCAGCCCAGGCGGCTCGCCGAGCTGTCCGTCGAGCTCCAGGACGCCCTCGGCGGCCGCCCGTTCAACCCCGACTCGCACAGCCAGGTACTGCGCGCCTTCGCCGACCGGGGCATCCAGCTCGGCTCCACCCGGTCCTGGGAGCTGAAGGCCGTGGACCACCCGGCCGCCGCGCTGATGGTCCGTTACAAGGAGCTCGCCCGGATCCACGCCGCGCACGGCTGGGCCTGGCAGGACGCCTGGGCCCGCGCCGGCCGGTTCCGGCCCGAGTACGTGGTCGGCGGCGTGGTCTCCGGCCGCTGGGCCAGCCGGGGCGGCGGCGCCCTGCAGATCCCGCGCATCCTGCGCCGCGCCGTCGTCGCCGACCCCGGGTGGCTGCTCGTCGTCGCCGACGCCGCCCAGTTGGAGCCGCGGGTGCTGGCCGCGCTCTCCCAGGACGCCGCGCTGGCCCGCGCCGCCGCCGCCGGCGACCTGTACGAGGCGCTGGCCGCCTCCGCCTTCCAGGGGGACCGCGACAAGGCCAAGCTCGGCCTGCTCGGCGCCATGTACGGCCAGACCGGCGGGGACATCGGCCCGCTGCTCGCGACTCTGCGCCGCCGCTACCCGGCCGCCATGGGCTACGTCGAGGCGGCCGCCCGGACCGGCGAGGACGGCGGCGTGGTCGCCTCCCGGCTGGGCCGGGTCTGCCCGCCGCCCTCCGCCGACTGGCTCGACCTCACCGAGGCGCCCGAGACGGCGGGGGACGCCGGCGGCCGCTCGGCGCGCGCCCGGGGCCGCTTCACCCGCAACTTCGTGATCCAGGCCAGCGCGGCGGACTGGGCGCTCGCCCTGCTCGCGGCGCTGCGCCGGCGGCTGGGCGCGCTGCCCGCCGCCGACCCGGCCGACCGGCCGCACCTGGTGTTCTTCCAGCACGACGAGGTGGTGGTGCACACCCCGGCGAACCTGGCGGACCAGGTGGCCGCCGCCGTCGCCGAGGCGGCCGACGAGGCCCGCCGGCTGGTGTTCGGGGACACCCCGGTCCGGTTCCCGCTCACCACCGCCGTGGTGGACTGCTACGCCGACGCCAAGTAGCCGGGCCCGGCACCGGCCCGGCCCGGCCCGGCCGCCGCACCGGCACCGGCTACAGCTTGCGGAACGCCCGCGCGTCCTCGGCGGCCGCGGCCACCTCGGCGACGGCCGCCCCGGTGGACGCCGTCACCGCGGCCGCGACCGCGCCCTCCACGAACGGCGCGTCCACCAGCACCACCCCGGGGCGCGGCTCGTCCTCCAGCAGCGCGACGGCGGTCAGCACCGAGCTGCCGAGGTCCGCCAGGACCACCGCGCCCGCCCCGCCGTCCGCCTCCGCGACGGCGCGGGCGATCAGGTCGTAGCTCGTCCCGAGCCCGCCGTCCTCGGTGCCGGCCGCCACCACCACCCGTACCGCGTCCGAGGCGAGTTCCGCCAGCAACTCCCGCAGCCCGGCGGCGAGCTGTGCGCTGTGCGAGACCAGGACGATGCCCACGTAGTCGCTCATACCGCCGACCCTACGACCGCCCCGCGGCTCCGCGGGAGTGGGCCGCCCGGCCCCGCGTGTCGTACCGCGGCCCGTCCGCGCGCGTGTCGCACCCCGTGCCGGCCGCCCCCGTCTGGCGTAGCGTCGGGTCAGCACCGTCTGCCGAGGGAGCGAAGCGCCGTGAAGAAGCTGATCAATACCCCGGAGAGCGTCCTGGAGGACGCCTTGGCCGGAGTCGCCGCCGCCCACCCGGAGTTGACGGTGGATGTCGCGAACCGGGTGATCACCCGCGCGGTCCGCCCGGACGCGTCGAAGGTCGCGCTGGTGTCCGGCGGCGGTTCCGGCCACGAACCGCTGCACGGCGGTTTCGTCGGCCCGGGCATGCTGGACGCCGCCTGTCCGGGCGAGGTGTTCACCTCCCCCGTGCCGGACCAGATGCTGGCCGCCGCCAAGGCCGTGGACTCCGGCGCCGGGGTGGTCTTCGTCGTGAAGAATTACACCGGCGACGTGATGAACTTCGAGCTCGCCGCCGAACTGGCCGCCGAGGAGGGCATCGAGGTCCGCACGGTGCTGGTCGACGACGACGTCGCGGTCGAGGACTCGACCTGGACGGCCGGCCGGCGGGGCACCGGCGCGACCGTGCTGGTGGAGAAGATCGCCGGCGCGCTGGCCGAACGCGGCGCCGCGCTGGACGAGGTGGCCGCCGTGGGCGCGGAGGTCAACGCCGCCTCCCGGTCGTTCGCGATCGCGCTGACCGCCGCGACCGCCCCGGCCGCCGGCAAGCCCGGTTTCGACCTGCCGGAGGACGAGATCGAGGTCGGCGTCGGCATCCACGGCGAGCCCGGCCGCCGGCGCGAGAAGCTCCGCCCGGCCCGCGAGCTCGCCACCGAGGTGGTGGAGACCGTGCTCGCCGACCACCGGCTGACCGCCGGCGACGAGGTGATCGCCCTGCTGAACGGCCTCGGCGCCACCCCCCTGCTGGAGCTGTACATCGTCTACGGCGAGGTCAGCGCCCGGTTGGCCGAGCGCGGCATCACGGTGGCCCGCAGTCTGGTCGGGAACTACGTGACCAGCCTGGACATGGCGGGCTTCTCGCTCACCCTGACCAAGGCCGACGCCCGGCTGCTGGACCTCTGGGACGCCCCGGTGGACACCCCCGCGCTCAAGCGGGCCTGACGGAGGAGGAACGGTCATGGAGTTCGACACCGCGCTGGCCGAGGCCTGGGTGCGCGCGATCGCGGTCGCGGTCGAGAAGGAACAGGGGCGGCTCACCGAGCTGGACTCGGCGATCGGGGACGGCGACCACGGCAGCAACCTGCGGCGCGGCTTCACCGCCGTGCTCGCCGCGCTGGACGCGCTCACCCCCGACAGCCCCGGGGCGGTGCTGACCAAGGTCGGCAGCACGCTGATCTCCAAGGTCGGCGGGGCCTCCGGCCCGCTGTACGGGAAGGCCTTCCGCGCCCTGGGCGCCGCCCTGCCCGGACCGGCCGGCCCGGCCGCGTTCGGCGAGGCGCTGGCCGAGGGGCTGCGGGCGGTCCAGGCCCTCGGCAAGGCCGAGCCGGGCGACAAGACCATCGTGGACGCCTACACCCCGGCCCTGGCCGCGTACCGCGGGGCGGTGGCGGCGGGCGCCGACCTGCCGCGGGCCGCCGGGGCCGCGGCGGACGCCGCCGAGCAGGGTGCGCTGGCGACGGTGCCGCTCCAGGCGCGCAAGGGCCGCGCCTCCTACCTCGGCCCGCGCAGCGTCGGCCACCAGGACCCGGGCGCCACCTCCACCGCCCTGCTCTTCCGCGCCCTCGCGGAGGTCGCCGCGGGAGAGCGGGGTTAGGCCGGCCCTCCCGCCCTACCGGTCCGTCCGGGTGATCAGCAGCAGCAGCGCGTCGTCCCGCAGTTCCCCGCCGGTGTGCTCCAGCAGGTCGGCGTAGACCCGGCCGACCGCCGCCTCCAGCTCCGCCGCGGAGCGGGCCGCGCCCCGGACCAGTGGGCCGACCCGCTCCGCCAGCGGATAGAAGTCGCCGTTCGCCCGGTGCCGGGCCTCGATCACGCCGTCGGTGCAGAGCACCAGCACGTCCTCGGGGCCGAACGGCTGGTTCCAGCTGGCCGGCTCCCCGACGGCCAGCCGGCCCAGGCCGAGCGGCACCCAGGGGTCGGGCGCGTGCAGCACGTGCGCCCCGCCCTCGTGGTCCACCCGGATCGGCGGGACGTGCCCGTACTGCAGCAGCTCCATCACCCCCGGTGTGCGGAACTCGGCGAACAGCGCGGTGGTGAACTCGCCGTCGGGGGCGTGCCGCTCGACGCTGGCCTCGATCCGGGCCGCGACCCCGCGCAGCCCGGCCTCGTCGTAGGCGGCCTCGCGGAAGGACCCGAGCACCACGGCGGCGGTCTGCACCGCGCCGAGCCCCTTGCCCCGGACGTCCCCGACCACCACGCGGGTGCCGTGCGGGGTCTCCAGCACCGAGTAGAGGTCCCCGCCGATCCGGGAGGCGTCGGCGGCCGACACGTACCGCACCGCGAGGTGCAGCGGTCCGACCACCGGCCCCGGCAGCCGCAGCAGCGCCCGCTGAGCGGCCTCCGCGACGGAGCTCACGGCCGCGAAGGCGGCGGCCCGGCGCATGCGGATCTTGGCCACCCAGGCGGAGAACACGGTGAGCAGCAGGTAGCTGACCATCGCGCCGTAGAGGAAGCGCTCGTCGTTGACGTTGTCGACCTCGTCGTAGTGGCTGAGGCCGAACACCGTGAACAGGCCGAGCAGGCAGACCATCAGCAGTTCGAGCGGCCGCAGGGTGAGCGCGGCGATGGTGGGCACCACCGTCATCAGCGGCGCGAGGTAGCGGTCCTTGCCGGAGAGCAGGTCGGCGAGCCCGACCAGCAGGACCGCGACCAGGGCGGGGCTGGCCCGGCGCCAGAACGGCACGTCCTGGAGGTCGGCCGCCAGCAGCGCGCCGCGCCGCCGCGCCGGCGGCAGTCCCGTGGCGGTGGGGACCGCGGGCGACTGGGCTCGGCGGATCGGGAACACCTCTCGAACATAACGGACGATCAGCGCCGCCACCCCCGCACTCCGGACCGGTGGGCCGACCCACGCCCGCCGCACTGGGCCAATCGGTACCGAAATGACCTATTTGTCATACAGTGCGACTAAAGCGGCTACACAAGGGAGGCCATCAACGGTGTCCGGATACCGCAACACCCCCCGCATCTCCGCCCCGCCGACGCGCACGGCGGCACGGTCCGACCAATGGCTCAGGGTCTTCCTGATCGGCCTACTGCTCTGGATCGCCACCGTCGCCGTCACCTTCCTCACCGGGAACAGCAACCTGGTGCCGACGATCGTGCTGCTCGGCAGCTTCCTCGTACCGGCCACGATGGTGGTCTGGGCGTACGAGCGGTACGCCGCCGACCTGGGCCCGGACCGGATCTTCGCCTGCTTCGGCATCGGCGGGATCATCGGTGTCCTCGGCGCCTCGGTCCTGGAGACCTACCTGCTCTCCCCCTCGATCTGGATGTACGTCGGCGTCGGCCTGATCGAGGAGGCGGTCAAGCTCGCCGCCCTGATCATGATCTGCCGGCGACTGCGGGTCGGCGGAACGCGCTACGGGCTGGTCCTGGGCGCCACCGTCGGCGCCGGCTTCGCCGCCTTCGAGAGCGCCGGGTACGCCTTCAACGCGGTGCTCAGCATCCAGGGCCTCTCGCTCAAGAACCTGGTGGAGACGGAGATCCTGCGCGGGGTACTGGCACCGGTCGGCCACATCCTGTGGACGGCCATCCTCGGCGGGGTGCTGTTCCGCGAGCGGCGCGGGGGCCACTTCCGCTGCACGCTCCCGGTCGTGCTCACCTACCTGGGCGTCGCGCTGCTGCACGCGTGCTGGGACAGCATGAGCGGCATCGCCGTCTGGCTGGTCGCCCGGACCACCACCAGCGACTGGCAGCGCGCGCTGTTCGACCTCGGCTACATGCCGAACCCGACCACCGAGCAGGTCCACCTCTACACGCTCTACGACACGCTGGGGCTGATCGTGGTCTCGCTCGGCGGCCTGCTCTGGCTGCGCCTGCTGGTCCGCCGCGAGCGGGCCACCCCGATCCCGGCCCAGTACCCGTCGGCGCCCGCCTAGCGGACCCGGCCGCCCCCGCCGCCCCCGCCGGGCCCTCCGCGCCACCCGTCGCGCCCGAATCCGCCCGCCACCCGGCGCGGATTCGGGCGCAGCGTGTCCAGGCGCATACGCTCTGCTGTCGGACCGCGTCCCGATGCGATCCACACCACACCACCCCCTTCTTTGGGGAATACCCCGCAGGGGTATGGTGTCATCAAGAGTGAGAGCCCGGGCGCATGCCCGCGGCCGTACAGACCTCCCGGAGGCCCCGATGTCCAGCACCATCACCTACACCGTGACCGGCATGAGCTGCGGCCACTGCGAGAGCTCGGTCAGCAAGGAGCTCACCGCGCTGGCCGGCGTCACCCAGGTGGCGGCCGACGCCAAGGCCGGCACCGTGACGGTCTCCTCCGCGGCCCCGCTCGACGACGACCAGATCCGCGCGGCCGTCGACGAGGCCGGCTACGAGCTGGTCGGCCGCTCCGTCTGAGCCCCCTCGGCGCGGCGGGGGCCGCTCGCCCCGGCCCCCGCCGCGCACCCTCCCCAAGGAGCTGATCAGCATGAGCGCCTCCACCCCGGCCGACACCGCCGCGGACCCGGCCGCCGCCGCGGGCGGCCCGCGTGACCAGGACGGCGGAGCCGCGGTACGGGACCGCGTCGAGCTGTCGATCGGCGGGATGACCTGTGCCTCCTGCGCGGCCCGGATCGAGAAGAAGCTCAACCGGATGGAGGGCGTCGAGGCCACGGTCAACTACGCCACCGAGAAGGCCCGGATCGACTTCGGACCGGGCGTGAGCGTGGCCGACCTCATCACCACCGTCGAGAACACCGGCTACAGCGCCGAACTCCCCGCGCCACCGGCCGCCGAACCGACCGCCGACCCCGCCGGGCCGGCCCCCGCCCCGGAGCGGCCCGCCGCCGACCCGCTGCTGGACCGGCTGCTGATCAGCGCCGTCCTCAGTGTGCCGGTGGTCATGCTGTCGATGATCCCGTCCCTGCAGTTCGCCAACTGGCAGTGGCTGGCCTTCGCCCTCACCGGTCCGGTCGTCGTCTACGGCGGGCTGCCGTTCCACCGGGCCGCCTGGACCAACCTGAAGCACGGCGCCGCGACCATGGACACCCTGGTCTCGCTCGGCACCCTGGCCGCCTTCGGCTGGTCCTTCTGGGCCCTGTTCTGGGGCCACGCCGGGATGACCGGGATGCGGCACGCGTTCTCGCTGTCGATCGGCGACACCGACGCCTCCTCCACCCTCTACCTGGAGACGGCCGCCGCCGTCACCGTGCTGATCCTGCTCGGCCGCTACCTGGAGGCGCGCTCCAAGCGCCGCGCCGGCGCCGCCCTGCACGCCCTGCTCGACCTGGGGGCCAAGGACGTCTCGGTACTCCGGGACGGCGCCGAGATCCGGCTGCCGGTGGACCGGCTGACCCCCGGGACGCGCTTCGTGGTCCGTCCGGGCGAGAAGATCGCCACCGACGGCACCGTGGTCGAGGGGTCCTCCGCGGTGGACGCCTCGATGCTGACCGGCGAGTCCGTCCCGGTCGAGGTCGCGGTCGGCGACACCGTCACCGGCGCCACCGTCAACGCCGGCGGCCGGCTGGTCGTCGAGGCCACCCGGGTCGGCGCCGACACCCAGCTCGCCCGGATGGCCAAGCTGGTCGAGGACGCCCAGAACGGCAAGGCCGCCGCCCAGCGGCTGGCCGACCGGATCTCCGCCGTCTTCGTCCCCGCCGTCATCCTGATCGCGCTCGGCACCCTGATCGGCTGGCTGCTGGTCTCCGACAGCCCGACCGAGGCGTTCACGGCCGCGGTCGCGGTGCTGATCATCGCCTGCCCGTGCGCCCTGGGCCTGGCCACCCCGACCGCGTTGATGGTCGGCACCGGCCGGGGCGCGCAGCTGGGCATCCTGATCAAGGGCCCGGAGGTGCTGGAGTCGACCCGCCGGGTGGACACCGTCGTCCTGGACAAGACCGGCACCGTCACCACCGGCCGGATGACCCTGCTCGCCGTCCACACCGCCGACGGCGTCACCGAGACCGAGGCGCTGCGCCTGGCCGGCGCCCTGGAACACGCCTCCGAGCACCCGATCGGGGCCGCTGTCGCGGCGGCCGCGCTCCAGCGCCCCGGCGCTCTGCCGCCGGTCGAGGCGTTCGAGAACGTCCCCGGCCTGGGAGTGCGGGGCGTCGTCGAGGGCCACCGCGTCGTCGCCGGCCGGGCGGCACTGCTGGCCGGGTGGGAGCTGCCACGGGCGCTGGCGGACGCCAAGTCGGCCGCCGAGGCCGCCGGGCGGACCGCCGTCGCGGTCGGCTGGGACGGCGGGGCGCGCGCCGTGCTGGAGGTCGCCGACGCCGTCAAGCCGACCAGCGCCGAGGCGGTCCGCGCCCTGCGCGCGCTGGGCCTGCGGCCCGTCCTGCTGACCGGCGACAACCGGCTGGTCGCCGAGGCGGTGGCCGCCGAGGTCGGTATCGCGGCGACCGACGTGATCGCCGAGGTGCTGCCGCAGGACAAGGTCGCCACCGTGCGGCGGCTCCAGGCCGAGGGCCGGGTCGTGGCCATGGTCGGCGACGGGGTCAACGACGCCGCCGCCCTCGCCCAGGCCGACCTCGGACTCGCCATGGGCACCGGCACCGACGCCGCCATCGAGGCAAGCGACCTCACCCTCGTCCGCGGCGACCTGCTCGCCGCCGCCGACGCCGTCCGGCTCTCCCGCCGCACCCTGGCCACCATCAAGGGCAACCTCTTCTGGGCCTTCGGCTACAACATCGCCGCCCTGCCACTGGCCGCCGCCGGACTCCTCAACCCCATGATCGCGGGGGCCGCGATGGCCTTCTCCTCCGTCTTCGTGGTCACCAACAGCCTCCGGCTGCGCCGGTTCCGGGCTGCCGTCCCGGACCGGCCCTGAGGCCTCGAACGCCCCGACGCCGAGGGGCCCGCACCGCGAGCGACGCGGTGCGGGCCCCTCGGCCGTTCCCCGGCGGTCAGCGCCCGAGCAGTTCCCCGCCGTTGCAGTGCATGATCTCGCCGGTGATGAACCCGGCCTCGGGCGAGGCCAGGAAGTAGACCGCGGCGGCGACCTCACCCGCCTCGCCGATCCGGCCGAGCAGCGTACGGGCCGCCCGGCGGGACACCTCGGCCTCGTCCAGCCGCGGGCCGAAGAACTCGGTGCCCGCCACGGTGCCCGGGGCGACGATGTTGGCCGTGATCCCCGAGGTGCCGAGCTGGGCGGCCAGGAAGTGGTTCCAGGCGTGCAGCGAGGCCTTGGCGGCCCCGTACGAGCCGGCCCCGTTCAGCGCCGCGATCGAGCTGACGGTGACCACCCGGCCCTCCCCCGGGGTGAGCCGGTCGCGGATGGACTCGGTGAGCAGCACCACACTCAGCACGTTGCGCTCGAAGTCGCCGCGCCAGCGGGCCAGCAGGGCGTGCGGCCCGCCGCCGATCACGGTCTCCCGGCTGCCGGCGTTGTTCACCAGGACGTCGACGCGCTCCGGCAGTTCGCCGAGCGCCGCCTCGACGTCGTCGGGATCGGCGAGGTCGCGGACCAGCGGGGTGACGTTCGGCCCCAGATCGGCCGCGGCCCGTTCGAGCACCGCCCGCCGACGGCCCACGATCACGACCTGTTCGCCCGCCTCGGCGAACCGCCGCGCCACTTCGTACCCGATACCCGTGCCACCGCCGGTGACAACGACGTTCCTGGCCATCTGCGCACTCCCTCCCCAGTTCCGCCGCCACGCTGCGAGGGTGCGGGACGGTCCGTACCGGAATGCCACGATTCCTATCACGCTCGGTTGCCGTGACTGCGGGGAGGGTGACGTCGCGGCCGTCGGAACGTGTGCTATGGGCGGGCCACGGCCCGCACACGGAGCGTGGCGAGAGGCAGGTCACACCCCCCGGGCGTAACTTCTCGCACCCTGATACGTCTTAGGTTGGTAGTGCGGCAGTTTTTCGGTGGGCGGAGACGTGGCGAACGGCATCACGTCGCCGCACGGCCACCACTGCCGCCGACGGGGCTCCGGCGGGCCCCGGGTCGGTCGCCGACTGTTGGCGGCCTTCGCGCACGACGCCGGGGTGTGGCGGGTCAGGGACGCTTTGAGCGGCCGTCCCCGGCTGCGGCCGCCCCGGAGTCGTGCGCTGTACGTCTCCCACCCTCGCGCGGGACGGCGAAGGGCCCGGCCGCGCGATGCGGCCGGGCCCTTGACGGGTCCTGCGTCGTCAGCGGCCCTCGAGGCCCACGTAGTCGCGGATCGCGGTGCCGGTGTAGATCTGGCGCGGACGGCCGATCCGGCTGGTCGGGTCGTTGATCATCTCGTGCCAGTGGGCGATCCAGCCCGGCAGCCGGCCGAGGGCGAACAGCACGGTGAACATGCTGGTCGGGAAGCCCATGGCGCGGTAGATCAGGCCGGTGTAGAAGTCCACGTTCGGGTAGAGCTTGCGCGAGACGAAGAAGTCGTCCTGGAGCGCGTGCTCCTCCAGCTTCAGCGCGATGTCGAGCAGCTCGTCGGACTTGCCGAGCTGGCCGAGCACCTCGTGCGCCAGCAGCTTGACCTGCGCGGCGCGCGGGTCGAACGCCTTGTACACGCGGTGGCCGAAGCCCATCAGCTTGACGCCGTCCTCGCGGTTCTTCACCTTGCGGATGAACGCGTCGACGTCGCCGCCGTCCTTCTGGATGCTCTCCAGCATCTCCAGCACGGCCTGGTTGGCGCCGCCGTGCAGCGGACCCCAGAGCGCCGAGATACCGGCCGAGATCGAGGCGAACTGGTTGGCGTGGCTGGAACCCACCAGGCGCACGGTGGAGGTCGAGCAGTTCTGCTCGTGGTCCGCGTGCAGGATCAGCAGCT
This sequence comes from Kitasatospora sp. NPDC091207, assembly GCF_044768625.1. Taxonomy (NCBI): domain Bacteria; kingdom Bacillati; phylum Actinomycetota; class Actinomycetes; order Kitasatosporales; family Streptomycetaceae; genus Kitasatospora; species Kitasatospora sp. NPDC091207. The sequence continues at coordinate 4,845 of NZ_JBIVVS010000013.1, read as the reverse complement.
TGTCGAGCGCGTTGACGACGACCGGGTTGAGCTCGTAGTCCTCGGCGGGGACGGCGAACGTCATCCGCAGGAAGTTCTCGACGTAGCTCAGGTCGTTGCGCGGGTAGACGAAGGGCTGGCCGACCGACTTCTTGTACGCGTAGGCCGCGATGGTCGGGAGCTTCGCCAGCAGGCGGACCGTCGACAGGTGGCGCTGGGCGGCGTCGAACGGGTTGTGGCTGTCCTGGTAGAAGGTGGACAGCGCACCCACCACCGAGGACAGCATCGCCATCGGGTGGGCGTCGCGCGGGAAGCCCTGGTAGAAGCGCTTGACGTCCTCGTGCAGCAGGGTGTGCTGGGTGATCTCGCGGTTGAACTCCGACAGCTGGTCCGCCGTCGGCAGCTCACCGTTGATCAGGAGGTACGCGGTCTCGATGAAGCTGCCCTGCTCGGCGAGCTGCTCGATCGGGTAGCCGCGGTACCGCAGGATGCCGTTGTCGCCGTCCACGAAGGTGATCGCGGACTTGTACGCGGCGGTGTTACCGAAGCCGTTGTCCAGGGTGACCAGGCCGGTCTGCGGGAGCAGCTTCGAGATGTCGAAGCCGGCGTTGCCCGCAGTGCTCTCGACGACGGGGTACTCGTACTCGCCGTCCTGGTACCGCAGTACTACCGAGTTGTCGCTCACGTCTTCCTCACCGACGAAATGAATCCTCTTCCAAGGTGCCCTGACTGTCTCTACCATCCCCCATCTGGCGGACAGCCGCGCACCCGGGGTGGCCCGAAAGGGACCGCCCCTACAAAACCTGCCGCCGCAGCCGGTACGAACCGGACAAGATCGGCACCACCCCAGGCTCTGCCGTAAATCTCTTCACGTCAAGAGAACAATAGAGGCAACCATCCGTTGGAGAATCATCCAGTCGCCAGCCGATGATCCAGCGCGGCGTGCCTCCTACCTGCGCTGACGGTGCGAACCGCCTGCCCGATCGCCTTGCGTGACCCCACCAGCACTACCAGTTTCCGTGCCCTGGTCACGGCCGTGTACAGCAGGTTCCGCTGGAGCATCGTCCACGCGGAGGTGGTGACCGGAATCACCACCACGGGATACTCGCTGCCCTGCGACCGGTGGATCGTCACCGCGTACGCGTGCGCCAACTCGTCCAACTCGTCGAAGTCGTACGGCACCTCCTCGTCCTCGTCGGTGACCACCGTCAACCGCTGGTCGTCCACGCTCAACGAGGTCACCACTCCCACGGTGCCGTTGAAGACACCGTTGCGCCCCTTGTCGTAGTTGTTGCGGATCTGCGTGACCTTGTCCCCCACCCGGAACGTCCGCCCGCCGAACCGCCGCTCCGCCAGCCCCTCCCGGGCCGGCGTCACCGCCGCCTGCAGCAGCGTGTTCAGATTCCCCGCGCCCGCCGGCCCCCGGTGCATCGGCGCCAGCACCTGGACGTCCCGGCGCGCGTCGAACCCGAACCGCTGCGGGATCCGCCGTGCCACCACGTCCACCGTCAGCCCGGCCGCCAGCTCGGCGTCGTCCTCCACGAACAGGAAGAAGTCCGGCAGGCCCTCCGTCAACGGCGGCAGCCCCTCGTTGATCCGGTGCGCGTTGGTCACCACCCCCGACTGCTGGGCCTGCCGGAAGATCCTGGTCAACCGCACCGACGGGACCGGGCCGGCGTCGGCCAGCAGGTCCCGCAGCACCTCGCCGGCCCCCACCGACGGCAGCTGGTCCACATCCCCCACGAACAGCAGGTGCGCCCCCGGCGCCACCGCCTTGACCAGCTTGTTCGCCAGGATCAGGTCCAGCATCGACGCCTCGTCCACCACCACCAGATCGGCGTCCAGCGGGCGGTCCCGGTCGTAGGCCGCGTCCCCGCCCGGCCGCAGCTCCAGCAGCCGGTGCACCGTCGAGGCCTCCACCCCGGTCAGCTCGGCCAGCCGCTTCGCCGCCCGGCCGGTCGGCGCCGCCAGGACGACCTTCGCCCGCTTCGCCAGCGCCAGCGTCACGATCGACTTCACCGTGAACGACTTGCCGCAGCCGGGACCGCCCGTCAGCACCGCCACCTTCTCCGTCAGCGCCAACCGCACCGACTGCTCCTGCTCCGGCGCCAGCTCCGCCCCGGTCCGCTTCGCCAGCCACCCCAGCGCCGCCGGCCAGTCCACGTCCGCGAACCACGGCATCCGGTCCGACTCCGAGCGCAGCAACCGCAGCAGCTGGTTGGCCAGCGAGATCTCCGCCCGGTGGAAGGGCACCAGGTAGACCGCGGTGATCGGCTCACCCCCCTCCCCCGGCACCGACTCCCGCACCACCCCCTCCGTCGCCACCAGCTCCGCCAGGCAGTCGATCACCAGCCCCACGTCCACCTGGAGCAACTTCACCCCGTCCGCGATCAGCCGCTCCTCCGGCAGATAGCAGTGCCCCTGGTCGCTGCTCTGCGACAGCGCGTACTGCAGGCCCGCCTTCACCCGCTCCGGACTGTCGTGCGGAATCCCCACCGCCTGCGCGATCCGGTCCGCCGTCAGGAAGCCGATGCCCCAGACGTCCGACGCCAGCCGGTACGGCTCGTTCTTCACCACCCCGATCGAGCCGTCCCCGTACTGCTTGTAGATCCGTACCGCGAGCGACGTCGACACGCCGACCCCCTGCAGGAAGACCATCACCTCCTTGATGGACTTCTGCTCCTCCCAGGCCGCCGCGATCTTCTTGGTGCGCTTCGGTCCCAGCCCCGGCACCTCGATCAGCCGGCCCGGCTCGTTCTCGATCACCTCCAGGGTGTCCACCCCGAACCGCTCCACGATCCGCTCCGCGAACCGCGGCCCGATCCCCTTGATCAGACCCGAGCCGAGATAGCGCTGGATGCCCTGGATCGTCGCGGGCAGCACCGTGGTGTAGTTCTCCACCACGAACTGCTTGCCGTACTGCGGGTGCGAACCCCACCGCCCGTGCAGCCGCAGCGACTCCCCCGGCTGCGCCCCCAGCAGCGCGCCCACCACCGTCAGCAGGTCGTTCGCACCACGCCCGGTGTCCACCCGGGCGACCGTGTAGCCGGTCTCCTCGTTGGCATACGTGATCCGCTCCAGCACGCCCTCGACCTGAGCGAGCTGGCGCGGCACCGGCGCCTGGTCCGCCTGCGTCTGCCTGGCCACCGGGCCCCCCTTTATCAGTGCGGGTGCAGTTCCGCTACGCACCGTACCGCCCGGGTGCGACAGCGGACGTCCTGATGCCAGGCTGGAGGGGAACCGGGGGGCGCCGTCCCCGCCCGTGCCCCGCCACGACGGGCCCTCCCAAGGAGCACCGCCACCATGCTCAGCACCGACTTCACCCCCGGCTCCCCCAACTGGCTCGACCTCGCCAGCCCCGACACCATCGCGTCCGAGGCCTTCTACGGCACCGTCTTCGGCTGGACCTTCGCCTCGGCCGGGCCCGAAGCCGGCGGCTACGGCTTCTTCCAGCAGGGCGGCCGCACGGTCGCCGCCCTCGGGCCGCTCACCGACGACAGCGCCCACCCCGGCTGGACCATCTACTTCAGCACCCGTGACGCGGACCGCACCACCGCACTCGTCGACGCCGCCGGCGGCACGGTCCGCTTCGCCCCGTTCGACGTGTTCAGCAGCGGCCGCATGGCCGGCTACCGCGACCCCACCGGGGCCGACTTCGCCGTCTGGCAGCCGCACGACACCCGCGGGCTGGACACCGTCACCGAACAGGGCACCTTCTGCTGGGCCGAGTGCTACAGCGTCGACGCCGAGGCGGCGAAGGCCTTCTACCGCGCCACCTTCGGCTGGCAGGAGCAGGACGTCCCGCTGGGCGACGTGACGTACACCGTCCTCACCCCCGCCGGCGGCGGCACCGACGACGCGCACGGCGGCATCGTGCAGCTCGGGCCCGAGCAGACGGCCGCCGGCACCACCTCGCACTGGCTCCCCTACTTCGAGGTCACGAACGTGGACGCCGCGCTCGCCCTGGCCGGTCAGCTGGGCGCGACCGTCCGCATCCCCGCGACGGACGTGCACGGCGTCGGCCGCCTCGCCCAGCTCGTCGACCCGCACGGCGCCGTCTTCGCCGTCATCACCAGTGCGCTGCCCGGCGCGTGACGCCGGATCACCTGAACGGGGCCACCTCCCGGGGCGGCTCCCGGGGCGGCTCCGGACGGCCTGTGGCGGCCGTTGCGGGGGCTGTGGCACCCAGCGGGGAGATCTGGGCGGCCTGCGGTCGCCGGACGAGCCCCCGGGCTCCCCACGGGCCCGCCTAGGCTGTGATCATGACCGACCTGACGATCCGCCGCGCCAGCACCGACGACCTGCCGGCGATAGTGGCCATGCTCGCCGACGACCCCCTGGGTGCCGCCCGCGAGAGCCCCGACGACCTCACTCCCTACCTGGCCGCCTTCGCCCGCCTCGACGCCGATCCGCACCAGCACCTGGTCGTCGCCGAGCGGGCCGGCCGAACCGTCGGGACACTGCAGCTGACCGTCGTGCCCGGACTCTCCCGCAAGGGGTCCACCCGCACCATCATCGAGGCGGTCCGGATCCACGCGGACGAGCGCGGCACCGGCCTCGGCACCGACCTGATCCGATGGGCGATCGACCGGTCCCGCGAGCTCGGCTCCGACCTCGTCCAGCTCACCTCCGACGTGACCCGGACCGACGCCCACCGCTTCTACGAGCGCCTCGGCTTCGTCCCCTCGCACCTGGGGTTCAAGCTCCCGCTGTAATTCCGTCCGCGATTCCGTCACCGGCGGCTCCGCGGCATTCCGCAGCAGCTGCCGATACAACGCAAAGAACCCCCACCCGAAATCGGGTGGGGGTTCTTCACAATGATTGTTCGGCGGCGTCCTACTCTCCCACAGGGTCCCCCCTGCAGTA
>NZ_JBIVVS010000012.1:229891-236680 GCF_044768625.1 Kitasatospora sp. NPDC091207 | reverse complement strand
CGGCTCGAAGAACAAGCAACGCGCCAAGCACCACGACGTCGGCAAAACGGTCAAACGCGCCGAGTCGATCAAGGAACACCAGGCCCGCCGAGGTTAAACGTCAAGCTGAGGCACTCGCTGTGACGCCCGCCACCAGCATCAGCAGCACCGCGGAGACCATCGTCATCCGCCGGGCGGCCTGCGGGGTGGCGCCGAACCGGCCGCCGAGGCGGCCACTGGCGTGCGCCACCAGGCCGTAGACGACCGCGCAGGCCAGCACGTTGAGCGAGCCGAGGGCGAGCACCTGGCCGCCGACCGGCAGCGCGGCGGCCGGGTCGACGAACTGCGGCACCAGGGAGAGGTAGAGCAGCAGACCCTTGGGATTGAGCAGGGCGGTGAGCATGCTCTGGCGCAGCACGGTGGTGGTGGGCTGCGGCGGGGCCTGCGCGAAGGCGGCGGCCCCGCCCCGGCGCAGCGCGAGGAGCATGCCGCCGGCCAGGACCAGCAGGTAGGCGGCGCCGGTCAGGCGCAGCACCGGCAGGGCGGCGGGGACCGCCCGCAGCGCGGCGGCGAGGCCGGCGCTGGAGAGCAGGGTGTGCACGGCGTATCCGGCACAGACGCCGGCGACGGCGACCAGCGCGGCGCGGCGGCCCTGGCCGAGCCCGCGCGCGGCGATGTAGAGCCAGTCGGGGCCGGGAGTGCAGACCAGGAGCAGATCGACCCCCAGGAAGAGGAGGAGGGCGTGCGTGTCCATGGGTGACCTGTCGTGTGCGTCCGGCGCTTCGGTCACTGAAGGTAGCCGGATCGGCCTGGCACACGATGGCCACTTCGTGCACTTCTATGGCGCGATTTGGCAGAATATTGCGCCATGGACCGTATTGACCGCAGAATTCTCCAGGAGCTCCAGCAGGAGGGCCGCCTCACCAACGCCGAACTGGCCGCCCGGGTGGACCTCACCCCCTCGCCGTGCCTGCGCCGGGTCCGGCAGCTGGAGCAGGACGGCGTGATCCTCGGGTACCGGGCGCTGCTGGACGGCGCGGCGGTGGGCCGCGGCTTCCAGCCCTTCGTGACGATCACCATGCGGCACGAGGACCGGGCGACGGTGGCCGAGTTCGAGCGCCGGGTCGCGGAGCTGCCGGAGGTGGTGGAGGCGCACCGGCTCTTCGGCGAACCGGACTACCTGCTGCGGATCGCGGTGGCGGACATCGCCGCCTACGAGCGGTTCATCACCGACGTGCTCTCCGGGCTGCCGGGGATCGCGCAGGTGAACTCGCACCTGACGATGAAGCGGGTGAAGGCCGACCACGGCATCCCGACCGGCGGGTAGGGCGGGCCGGCGGGTGGAGCGGGCCGGCGGGTCAGTCCGGCCGCCCGGCCGGGGCCGGGCCTCAGAACGTGAAGCGCAGCGACCGCACCCGGTGGTCGAAGCTGGACGGCACCAGGTCCGGCCCGCCCACCGAGCGGATCCCGGGCAGCCGGGTGAACAGCTCCCGGTAGAGCACCTTCATCTCCTGCCGCGCGAGGTGCGCGCCCAGGCAGTAGTGCGGTCCGCCGCCGCCGAAGCCGAGGTGGGGATTGGGGGTGCGGGTGATGTCGAAGGCGTCCGGGTCGGTGAAGACGGTCTCGTCGCGGTTGGCGGAGCCGAAGAAGAGCACCACCTTCTCCCCCGCCCGCAGCAGGGTGCCCTCGGGGCCGCCCAGTCGGTGGTCGACGGCCAGGGTGCGGCGGAACTGGATGATCGGCGTCGAGTGGCGGACGATCTCGTCCACCGCGCCGCCGAGGTGGCGGTCGAGGTCGCCGAGCAGCAGGGCGCGCTGCTCCGGGTGGGCGGTGAGCAGGTGCAGGCCGTGGGCCAGTGCGTTGCGGGTGGTCTCGACACCGGCGACCAGCAGCAGGGAGAAGAACGCGCCGAGTTCCCGCCCGGTCAGCCGGCGGCCGTCGACGTCGGCGGTGACCAGGGCGGAGATCAGGTCGTCGGTGGGCCGGCGGCGGCGCTCGCGGCCGAGGTCGGCGACCATGCCCTGCATCCGGGCGAGCGCCCGCAGACCCCGTCCGGGCACCCGGATCCGGCTGCGCGACGGGCGTGCCACACCGGTGTTCTCGGAGGCGTGGTTGACCTGGTCGAGGATCACCCGGCGGGGCGCCTCCGGGATCCCCATCATGTTGCAGATCACCTGGAAGGGGAGTTCGGCGGCGACCGAGGTGACGAAGTCCTCGGGCCGCTCCCGCTCCACCCGGTCGACCAGACGGGCGGCGACCCGGCGGATGTCGTCCTCGACCCGGGTGATCAGGCGCGGGGTGAACGCCCGGGAGACGATCCGGCGCAGCTGGGCGTGGCGGGGATCGTCCAGGTTGACCATCGAGTCGCCGAAGAGCAGCCGGACCCAGCGGGCGGGTTCGGGGGTGGTGACGCCGGGACCGCTGAGGAACACCGCGGGGGTCCGGCTGGCCTCGACCACGTCGGCGTGCCGGACCAGGGCGTGGTAGCCCTTGGCGGGGCCTTTCGCCGGCCGCCCGGCCGCCCGCGGATCGGGCCGCTCGCCGACGAAGACCGGGCCCGGCAGTCGGCGCAGCTCGGCGAAGGCCGCGGCGCGGGCCGGTGCGGGCAGCTGCCAGAACGCGGGGTCGGCGAGGTCGACGGCCGGGGCGTCGGACGCGGCCACTGTGCCCATGCCGGGCCTCCTGTCCTGTCGGTGCCCACATTTAGTCAGCACCGACAGGTGGGGTGTCAAACCACAACTACCATGCGATTGACTGATATTCAGACTCTCGCATGTGAGCTGATGTCGGCGCCGAACTCCTCGATCATCGCCGGGGTGACGGTCGGCCGGGCCTGGGCGATCGCCGCCAGGTAGTCCGTCGTGCTCGCGCCCTCGGCGGCCTCCCGCTCGGCGGCGGTCCCGACGCCACCCGGGCCGACCGAGCCGGCGGCACCGAGGTCCGCACCGGCGAGGTCCGCACCGGCGAGGTCCCGTTCGAAGGCCGCCTGGGCGGCCACCCGGGCGGCGTGCTCGATGTCCGCCGGGGTGAACAGCTCGCTCGCGCCCACCAGCGCGTCCAGATCCACGTCTTCCCGGCCGGCCGCGTACCGGGACCAGATGGCGGCGCGGGCGGCCGCGTCCGGGGTGCCGATCGGGATCAGGTAGTCGAAGCGGCCCGGACGCAGGAACGCCGGGTCCAGCGAGCGGATCGAGTTGGTGGCGCAGACCAGCAGCCGTTCCTCGCCCTCCCGGAAGCCCGGGATGAGCTTGAGCAGCTCGTTGGTGACGCCGTGCATTCCGCCCTGGGCGCCCTCGGTGCGCAGCGGCGCGATCTCCTCCACCTCGTCGATGAAGACCAGGGCCCGCTCCAACTGGCCGATCCGGGCGAAGGCGTCGCGCAGCGCGGCCGCCAGGTTGCCCTCGTCGGCCAGCCGGGACGGCAGCAGTTCGACGAACGGCCAGCCGAGCCGGGAGGCGATCGCCCGGGCGAAGGTGGTCTTCCCGGTCCCGGGCGGCCCGAACAGCGCGATCGCGCGCGGCGGGCGCACCCCGTGCCGGGCGGCCCGCTCGGGTTCGGCGAGCGGCGCCACCACCCGGCGCTCGATCAGGTTCTTCTCGGTCTCCATCCCGGCCACCTTGGCCCAGAGGTCGCCGGGCAGCAGTCGGCCGCCCAGCTCCTCCAGCAGACCGCTCGCCGCACCCGCCTGCGGCTCGTCCTTCTCGAAGTAGGCGGCCGCCGGGCGGCGGGTGTAGCCGGCGTTGCGCAGGCCCTCCCCGAGCAGCTCCTCCTCGGGCAGCACGTAGGCGATCCGGCGCACCCGGCAGGCCACCAGTCGGCGCTCCAGCTCACGCAGCAGCGAGCTGGCCAGCCCCCGGCCGCGCCAGGCCGGTGCGATCGCGATCCGCATCACCCAGGCGCGCTCGCCCGCCACGGAGGCGAGCGCGGCGCCGATCGGCACCCCCTGGTGCACGGCGACCACGGCCGGCTGGCGGGAGGTCAGCGCGCTGATGCACTCCGCCAAGGAGAACACCGACTCCTGGCCGAGCTCCGCCGTGGTGTCGATCAGGTGAACCACTGCCGCGAGATCGTCCTCGCGATAGTCGTGAATCAGCCAGTGCATCGGCCCCGCCTCTCCGTACTCACCGGCCCCGTGCCGTCGTCCGACCGGCGGCGCGGCGCCGCGCGGTGCCCGAACGGTACGGGCGGGCCGGGGCGGCGGTCCCGCGCCGGAACGGACAAACCGGCTCCGGGCAACCGTACGAACCGCCTCTAGCGGACGACCCGCCCGAGCCGGTGCCGGCCGCGCCGCGGCCGGGGGCCCGCCGAGCCCGTGCGCACCGCGCCCCGGGCCGGTTCCGGGCGGCCTGCCGGCCGGACGACCTGCGGGACTGCCGACCGGACGACCGGGCGGGGCGCCGGCCCGACTGCCCGTCCGGGCAGCCCGGACCGCACGGCCGGGCATGCTCTCACGGGGGCGGAACCGGCCAATACCCGAGGGGGCGGTACAGCCCGGCGAGGGCGAATGCGACGATGAGTGCCATCGTGATGACCGACCGGATCCGCGCCCTGCGCGCCGTGGTCTTCGCCGCGCTCTGCGTGGCGCTGGCCGCCACGGCGCACGTCGCCATGGCCGGTGCCGGGGTCTCCCCGCCCGTGCTGGCGGGCGCCTTCGGTCTCACCCTCGGCTTCGGCTGGCTGCTCGCCGGCAAGCGGCGCGGGCTCGGTCCGATCAGTGTCTGGATGGTCGCCGCGCAGAGCGCGCTGCACCTGACGTTCGCACAGGCCGGGGCGCTGACCGCCGACCGCGGCGGAGGCGGCCCGCTCGCCACCACGGACTGGACCGGTCTGCTGCTCTGCAATCCGGACCGGGCGCCCGTCGGGCTCTCACCGGCCGACCTGGCCCGGATGGCCGGGATCGACCCCGACGTCCCGCCCGGCGCGGGCGTCCGCGCCCTGACCGGGGCGCACCACCTCGCGGCCACCGGCTCCGGCCCGTCCTCGGCCGTGCCGGGCCACGCGATGACGGGCACGGGCGGCGGACCGGGCCTGTCCGGCGACGCGACGGCGTCCGGCCTGCCGGGAGCATCCGGGATGTCCGGCCACGACATGGCGACCCACTCCATGTCGGCCGGGATGATCACCGCGCACGTGCTCGCCGCGCTCGCCTGCGCGCTGCTGCTCTGGCGCGGCGAGGCGGCGCTGGCCCGGCTGTTCGAGCTGCTCGGCGCGCTGGGCACCGTGCTGACGGGCGTCCTGCTGCTCCCGCTGCTGGCCCTGTTCGCCCGACCGCGCGGGTTCCGGCCGCCGGTCCCGCCCCGGCCCGCCGCCCACCGGGCCCGGCTGCCCCGGCTGGTGCTGCTCTCGCACGCCCTGGTCCGGCGCGGCCCGCCGTCCTTCGCCCCCGCCCGCTGACGCGCCCGCCGCCCGACGCCGTTCCGGTGTCCGCGCCGCGGTGGGCAGGTCGCCCCGTGCCGTGGCCGAACGGCCGCGCCGCCGGGGCCCGGGTCCGCGTGCCTCGCCGCCCCCTGCCGGGACACGGCGACAGGTACGCGTCCCACCGACGCCGAGCGCGCCGCCCGCAGCGGCCGCCGCTCCCCCGCACTCCCCTCAGGACCTCTTCATGCCTGACTTCGACGGCGCACCGGCCTCGCCCGGCGCCACCGTCCTACCGCTCCGGCGCCGACCCGCCCTCCCCCTGCCCGGGACCGCCCGTCGCGCCGAGCCCGTCCGCCGCCGCTCCGCGCGCACCCGCCCAGTCGGCACCGGCCCGGTCCGCACCGGACCCGTACCCGCCGAGGCTCGCCAGCAGGTTGGCCGACCAGTCCGCCGAGGGTCCGGCCGCGCCGGCCTCGGCCACCCGGCCGCGCAGCCGCTCCGCCTGCTCCAGCCACGCGCGACAGGTCGCACAGCGCGCGAGGTGCTTGTCCAGCCGCCGGTCCGGCAGACCGGTCGGCTCACCATCGAGACGGGCGGACAGAGCGGTACGGAAGTGGGCGCATCTCATACGACCATCGTCGCGCACCGGGCCCCGTACCGGACCGTCCGGGTGGGGAGCCGTCGTGGATGACGAGCAGCTGACCACGCTGGCCCTCGCCGCCCGCGCGGGCCGGCCGGCCGATGTCGAGGCCTTCGTCCGGGCCACCCAGCGGGACGTCTGGCGGTTCGTCGCCCATCTGACCGATGTGCAGTCCGCCGACGACCTCGCCCAGGAGACCTTCCTGCGCGCCCTGCGGAGCCTGCCCGGCTTCGCCGGCCGTTCCTCCGCCCGGACCTGGCTGCTGTCGATCGCCCGGCGGACCGTCATCGACCGCTACCGCACCGCCGCCGCGCGCCCGCGCTGCGCCGCGCTGCCCGACTGGCAGGAGGCCGCCGAACGGCAGCACACCCCGCCCGCCGCCGGGTTCGAGGACGGTGTCGCGCTCGGCGACCTGCTCGACCGGGTGCCCGCGCAGCGCCGCGAGGCCTTCGTGCTCACCCAGGTGGTCGGGCTGAGCTACGCCGAGGCCGCCGAGGTGGCCGGCTGCCCGATCGGCACCGTCCGGTCCCGGGTGGCCCGCGCCCGTGAGGAGCTGATAGCCCGGCTGCGGTCGGCCGAGGCCGGCGACCCGGCCACCCCGGGGCCGGGCGCCGCACTGGCAGCCGTCTGCTGAACCCCGCACCGGCGCCCCGGTGCTCCCGCGGGCTCGCGGACCCCGGCCCGCGCCGCCGACCGATGACGGCGGCGCGGGACGGGGCGGTCCGGCCTCGGCCCGGCCCACCCCCGGGTGGCCGTTCGCGCCGGCGGGCGCACCGGGGGTACGCGGGGCGGCCGCGCCCGTGGCCGTCAGG